>JANLTI010000177.1:0-10499 GCA_031362845.1 Gemmatimonadaceae bacterium
CCAATGCCAGCTGGCGCGAACAGCGCAAGATAACCGACCAGATACGAGATCGTGTAGGCTGCCAGGTACTCCTGATAGCCGCCGGCCGCACCGCCCAGGACGCCCACCATGAACGCACGAAAGGCGGCCCCGTAGAGGAGCCACGCCGCCACGTTCCCGATCAGCGCGTAGATCACGGCGCGCAGGGGCAAGTGCACGCTCACCGGCCGGCCGACGGCTCGACCCAGCAATGGCGCGATTCTCGGGAGCACGAACGGCGCGGTCACGAGTGCGCCGGAGGCGACGACGACGAGCGCGATCGCGAGCGTGCCGTAGCCCTGGGAGGTGCGATCCAGCAGCGCGCGGCCGCCCACCAACGATACGACGAAGCCGGCTACCACGTTGACGATCGTGCCGAGGATCGCCGATCCCGTGGCGGCGATCGGCGAGACGCCGGCTTCTCGGGCCATCGCGCCCATGGCGGCGATCTGCCACACCTTGAGCGGCAGATATCGGCCCAGATTCGAGACGCTCCAGATGCGAGCCGACGTCCAGAACGAGAGGCGCGCGTCCCAGCATCCCAGGACGCGCCGCCAAGTCTGCACCAGCACGGCGTGCGCGCCGAGAAACAGCGCGCCCGAGAACATGATCGCCGTCCAGTCGGCCTCGATGCGCACCGGAAGCGCCCGGAGCTCGGACAGGTCACGGAGCAGCACCCGTCCGACGAGCACGACGACGAGGACGGCAAGCGCCCATCCCGCAACTCGAAAGAGCGTGCTATCGCGTCGTGCGACCAAGTGCATCCTGATAAATGTCCATGTAGCGCCGAGCGACGACCGCAGGATCGAATCTCGACAACGCCCACTCGCGTCCCGCCCGACCCAGCGCCGCGCCGCGGTCCGGTCGAGCCAGCAGGCTGATGACAGCCGCGGCAAGCCTGGCCGGCTCGCGCTGATGCACCAGGATGCCGGTGACCCCATCCTCGATGACGTCGGTGAGGCCACCAGAGGCGAGCGCGACGACCGGCGTCTCGCAGAGCTGCGCCTCCACCGCGACGAGTCCCAAACCCTCATCGAGCGACGGAACGACCACGGCGGCGGCGGCGCGATAGTATGCCGCAAGGGCGTGGCCCGGCCTGGCGCCGTGCCACGAAATGCGATCGGATATCCCGAGTGACTGCGCGAGCGACTCGAGGCGAGCACGTTCGTCGCCGTCTCCCACGACGTCGAGCCCGATTTCGGTCGGGAGGCCGGCGAGTGCGTGCAGCAGCAGGTCGACGCCCTTCTGCACCGTTAGCCGACCCACGAACAGCAGTCGGCTCGTGCGCACCGTTCCCCGCGCCGGGGTGAGCGAAGCGGTGTCCACCGGCATCGGTGCCACGATCGGCATCACGCCGGACATGTCGCGTGCTTCGTCTGCGAGCCATCGCGACACGGCCGTAACCGCGGCGGACCGACGCACGACGCCTCGAAACGTGCCGCGCGACGCGGGGTACGCTCGCGCCATCCGGATGTCGGTGCCGTGAAATGTCGTCACCATGGGCGTTCGCGTGATCCGGCGCGTCAGATCGCCGACGAGCGCGTTGGGAAACCACCAGTGGGCATGGATCAAGTCGGGCGCGAAGGCACGAACGTGGCGGATCGCGGCGGCGAGTTCGCCGAGGAGGAAGCCGCCGAGCGCGGCGCGCGCGCGCCATGACTCGACGACCTGCGACGCCATGTTCCCCGTGTAGGCCAGCGTCTCAAATCGCCTGGGCGCGTAGCGGAATCTCACGACCTCCACTCGCCCCATGCGTTCCTCGGCGATCAGGCCGGGCGCCGACGGCGTGACGACGCGCACCGCGACGTCGGTATCGACCAGCGCGCTGGCCAGCCGGAGGATAAACGATCCCGCGGCGTCGCCCGTGTATCGCGGAAACGAATGGGTGAGGAACAGCACGCGCATCCGACGCGTCCCGCTATGCGTCAGGATGACGCGCCGCGCGAACCTCGTCGAGTTGCCGCCGCAGCTCCCGCACTTCTGCCCGTTGGCCGGCGATCTGCTCCCCGAGCAGCCCCGTGGCGAACAGCACGCTGCCGAGAATGAGGCAAGTCTGGATGAGCGTCCACACCCAGCGATATCCGACGTTATCGACGGCGAGGGCGATCAGGGCGGCGATGCCCGCGATCAGCCCGATGGCGAACAGTCCGGCTCCGAGCATGCCGAACAGCAGTAGCGGCTTCTTGCCGAACTTGAGCTCGAACCACACCGAGAGCATGTCGAGCACACCGATGGGAATGCGCGAGAGCCCGAACTTCGACTTGCCGGCATGTCGCGCATACAGCGGCACGGGGATCTCGGTGACGGTGAATCCCTGCGCGGCGGCGATGACGATCATGTAGCGATGCCAGTCGGGCCGCACCGGGAGGGCATCCATGATCTCGCGGCGATACGCCTTCACCGAATTGAGATCCTTGACCGGCACATCGAACAGCGTACGACTGAGGCCGTTGTAGATGCCCGATACGAACGCCTTGTCGTACTTCCCTTCCTTGAAGCCCGTGACCATGTCGGCGGCGTCGTCGAGAATCGGCGCGACGAGCCGCGGAATGTCCTCCGGCATGAACTGCAGGTCGGCCGGATAGAACACGAGCACCTTTCCCGACGAATTCAGGTAGCCGGTACGCAGCGCGTCGGCGATGCCGCGCTTGACGCGGTGTCGAACGATTCGCAGGAAGGAATACTCCCCGGCGAGCCGCTGCAGCACGGCCCAGCTGTCGTCGTCCGAACCATCGTCGATGACGACGACCTCGAACCGCACGGCGGGTGAGGTGGCGAACGCCGCGGCGGCGAGCTGCATGAAGAGCGGCAGGTTCTCCGCTTCGTCCTTGGCGGGCACCAGCACGCTGACGTCGACATCCGACGCTCGGCGCGCGACGAGCGTCGACTCCGAACGCGAGCGCTCGTCGGTCCGTGTCATACCCGCTTGCGCATCCGGGCCGAGAGCACCCCCAGCTGGTCGCGATACTTCGCGACGGTGCGACGCGCGATCTGCACACCGGTCTCCTTCAGGATGTTGACGATGGCCTGATCGGTGAGAGGATGCTTGGGATTCTCGTCGGCAACGAGCTTCTGGATCTGGGCCTTGATGCCGCGCGCCGACACGTCTTCGCCCGCGGTGGTGGACAACCCAGAGGAGAAGAAGAACTTGAGGGGCAACACCCCACGCGGCGTTTGCACGAACTTCTCGTTCGTCACGCGGCTCACGGTGCTCTCGTGCATGCTGATGACCTCGGCCACCTCACGCAGCGTGAGTGGCTTGAGAAACTGCACGCCCTTCTCGAAGAACTCGCGTTGCCGCTCGACGATGTAGTTCATCACCTTCAACATCGTCTGCCGTCGCTGCTCGATGGCCTGGATCATCCAGTTGGCCGAGTTGAGCTTGTTGGAGATGAACTCCTTGTTCTCGCCGTCGAACTTCTTCTTGTCGCGCGCGATCTCCTGATACGCCTTGCTCAGCTTCAGTCGCGGGAGATTGGCGTCGTTCAGGAAGACATGGTACTTGCCGTCGATCTTGTCGACGATGAGGTCGGGGATGATGTAGTTGTCGCTCGCGTCGCTGTACACGAGGCCCGGCTTGGGGTCGAGCTTCGCGATCTCGTCCGCCGCCTTCTGCACGTCGGCCGGGCTGATGCCGAAGCGCTTGGAGATCTCGCTCCATCGATGTGCGATGAGCTCGTCGAAGCAGTCGCGCACGAGTCGAAACGGCACGGAGTGCTCGAGCCCTGCCTCACGAAGCTGCAGCATGAGGCATTCGCGCAGGTCGCGCGCGCCGACGCCGGGTGGGTCGAGACTCTGCACCACGCCGAGCATCTCCTCGGACTCGGCCAGCGTGTACACCGGGAGATCCGTGACATCCCGCTCGATCTCCTCGGCCGCCTTGCGGACTTCCTCGTTCGCGCCTTCGACGATCTTTTCCAGCCCACACGCGAGGTAGCCGTCCTCATTGATGTTGCCGATGAACTCCTCGGCGAGGAACATCTGCCGACCGTTGAGATCCAGCAGGGTCACCTGGTCTCGCAGGTGATCCGAGAGGTCGCGTGAGTCGACCGTGACCGGCTCGTAGTATTCGCGCTCCTCGTGCTCCTCGCGGCGACCGCCGGCGTCGAAGCCGTCGAGCAGGATCTCCTCCCAATCGATCTCGCCCTTCTCTTCCTTTTCGGCTTCGGTTTCCGGGCTGGATTCCTCCGTCGCGACCTCGCCGTCCTCCTCGTCCTCCTCGTCCGGCTCGATCATGTCGAGGAACGGATTGTTCAGGAGCTCCTGCTTGAGGTGCTGCTGGAGATCGAGGAGCGGCATGTACAGCAGGTCCATCGCCTGGTAGAGGCGTGGATTGATCTTCAGTTCCTGCTTCAGCTGGGTGTGCTGACCGAGGCCCGGTCTCATGCGCCGTCTCCCTGAGTCTCGGAGGCGAACCGGGCACGCAGGCGTGCCGACAGGGTCGGACCGAGGTAGATGTTGGCTACCGTATCGTCGAACACGAGCTCGCGCACCGTCCCCGCGACCTTCACCTGCCCATCGAACATGATGTACGCGCGGTCCACGATGTCCAGGGTCTGCTCCACGTTGTGATCGCTGATCAGGACTCCAATGCCACGGTGCCGGAGTCCGGCAACGATGGATTGAATGTCGTGCACCGCAATGGGATCGACGCCGGCGAAGGGCTCGTCGAGCATCATGAAACTTGGCTTGGTCACCAGCGCTCGCGTGATCTCCAGTCGCCGCCGTTCGCCGCCGGAAAGCTGGAAGGCCTTGCTGTGCCGCAGGTGTTCGATGTGCAACTCGCGCAGCACGACCTCCAGCCGCTCGGCGCGCTGCTCTCTGGACAGCGGCAGTGTTTCCAATATGGCGACGATGTTTTCCTCGACCGACAGTTTGCGAAAGATCGACGGCTCCTGCGAGAGGTAGCCGATGCCAAGCCTCGATCGCTTGTACATGGGCATCGACGTGATGTCCACGCCGTCGAGCATGATGTGCCCAGCCTGCGGCTGGATCAAACCGACAATCATGTAAAAGGTCGTCGTCTTTCCCGCGCCGTTCGGTCCGAGCAATCCGACGATCTCGCCCTGTTTCAGGTGCAACTTCACGTCGTTGACGACGCGACGCCGGCGGTAGGTCTTCACGAGCCCCTCCGCCTCCAGCACGCTCACGGCGGCTGCAGGCGGCGTGATGGCGCGCGAATATCGTGGCGTCGCGTGCTCGCCCGTGTGCTTCAGGACATCGGCGACCTCCGACCGCATGGCCGCGATGTCAGTCCAGAGTACCGGCGCAACACGGATCAGCGTGGCCCGCGTGATCGTCTCGTTCTGCCGCAGGACGATCACCTGCTCCGACGCGAGGCGGGGCAGCACCGACTTGGCCAGGTGATCGCGCACCTGATCCATGCTCAGCTCACCCGCTTCGCGGTCCGCGTCGCGGCCAGCGACGCGCTGCGCCGCGAGGTGGTCGTTCCGGTAACACACCGCCACTTCATCGAAGATGGCCGAGCCCGTGTCGTCAGCGGCGCAGATGACGGCGTGCAACGCCAGTGCGGTGGATCGATCGCCGTTGGCCAGGCGGTCGATCAGATCTTGAAGTCTCGGGGTGATGTACGGGAGTGTCATGGACGTCGGACGACAGGAGCGGGCGCCGGAGTAGCGACGGCCGGAGCGCGCATCGGAGTGGACGGCGGCGTGGACGGCGCGGCGGGCGTGCTCGCGGACGGGGTTGCACCAACGGCCCCCCCGGCCGGTGCGGCAGGTGTCGACGCGGTGGTGGCGACGGGGCGACAGCGCGCCGTGGAATCGGCGTTGGGCTCGACGTAAATGCCGCCGGCCTGATCCTGATCCTTGACGACGACGGTGGACACCTTGGCCGAGTCGAAGGCGATCGTGATCAGCCGGCCGCGAACGTAGTTCACGGCCGGCACACACAGCGCCGTGTCGCGCGGCGGCAAGTGCTGCAGCGACGTCGCGAGCGACGACCGGGAGCCGATGGCCACGAGCTGGCTGATGCGCGGTTTGCGCGCCGTATCCCGCGCCGGCACGGTGTCGAACCGTGCGATGATCGTGTCGCCGGTGAGCCGATCCCGTTCACTGGTGCGGAACTTCGTCGTATCGGGCGCACCCTCGGCACTCGCTCCGCGCACGGCGTACAACTCACGGATCCGCTGGCCCGGCATCACGACGTCGATGGAGTCGGCGAGCATCGTCTGGGTGAGCGAGGTCGCGCGAGCGCGGCTCTTGCCCCACGCCGTGGCGCGCGACAGCAGGTCGTCGATCACGCGGAGGTCGATCGTGTCGGACCGCATGGTCAGGTCCTCGCTCGTCGCGACGGCGACATTCTTGGCGAGTACGCGATCGAGCTTCTTCCGGCGCGTCAGCAGATCGATCGTTTCTCCCACGAGCGTGAACGGGCGCCCCTTCGTGCCCGTGATCTTCGGCGAGCGCATGATGCGCAGCAACCCGAGGCCACTGTCGACGTACAGCGAATCGCCGGTCGCCGTGAGTTCCGGCCGCACGACGACGACGTCCCCGACCGCCGACACGATGCTGTCGCCCTTGAGGAAGATGGTCGCCCCGGTCACCTGCACCGGCGGTTGCGCACGACCCTGCGCATCGCGCTCCACCAGGCTCACCGTCGGCCGGCCCGTCGCGTTGACGGTCTGCTGCGGGCGGATCCGCGGAACGGCTCGCAGAAACTCGACCTGGGGGCCACGAAGTGTGGAGCCGGTCGGGAGCCGCGCGTTCACATTCTGCACCGCCAGCAGCCGCTCGTCCCGCTGGAAGTAGGTGATGGCGTCGGCCGTGAGCTTCAACCGTGGCTCGGAGTAATCCGCGTGCCCGATGAACACGATGCGTCCGTCGTCGCCATAGGACTCGAGGCTATCCGATTTCAGCACGAGTCCCTGTGCGGGACATCGCGCGACGACATTCCCGCCGGTGAAGGCATTGCGCTGGCCGCTCGGCAATCGGATCGAGTTGAGTGCGTGGTCGGCCGCGAACTGGAGCGTACAGCGCCCGGTCGGCGCTCCCGCGGCCTGCGCGCCCGACACCGCTGGCGCGAGCGCGATGAAAACGACGGCCAACACACGAAGCGCGCTCATTGCCCGGGCAGGGTGAAGCTGCCACGCCCACGGGCACCCTTCAGAATCCGGAACTGGTTCAACTGCGGGTCGGAGGTGAACCCCATGCCGGAGATCGTCTTGCCCGCTTCCACCAGCGTGAAGGCGCTGTCGCTCGAGACCATGTTGCTGCCCTGGCTGTACCGCACGTGCGGCGAGGTGAGGCGCTTGCCTTCCGTCGTCGTGATGATGACGTTGCCGAAACCCTCGAGCACCTGCTCCCGCAGGTTGTACCGGCCGCGGTTGGCGCTCATCGTGCCGTCCTTCACGCCCGTGCTCTTGTTGAAGGTCGTCCGCACCTTGCGCAGTTCGAAGCGCGTGTTGTCATCGAAGATGTACGCGGAGTCGGCGAACATCTCGCCACGCTGCACGCCCTTGTCGGTGAGCAGGGACCGCACGTCGACCATGACCTGCTCGGCACTGTCCGCCATGGACGACCCCGACTTGACGGGAAGCGCGCTTCCCTTCCGCCCGCATCCGGCGAGGCCGAGGACCGACAGCACACCCAGCACGACCACGGCGTCGAGCACGCGGCGCCTCACGCCACCCTCGCACGCAACAGGTCGTGAAGGTGCACGACGCCAGCCAGCCGACCGTCGGCGTCGAGCACCGGCATCGCCATGATCCCGTGCGTCTCCATCCGGTACGCCACGGCGCTCGCCAGTTCGCCGCGCGAGGCGCTGCGTGGCGTGCGCGTCATGATCCGCTCGACCGGTTCGGCGAGGATATCCATTTCGTGTTCCATCAATCGCGTCAGGTCTCCCGCCGTGAGAACGCCGTGCAAGCGCCCGTCGGCGTCCGCCACGAGGACGATACCCCGCTGCTCGGCCAACACCACCACCGCCTGCCGCAGACGCGAGCCGGGCGGTAGCACCGGCAGCGGATCCGACAGCATGACGTCATCCACCATCGTGACGAGGCGTCGTCCGAGCGCGCCACCGGGATGGATGCGCGCAAAATCCTCGCGCCGAAACCCCTTGTGCTCCAGCAGCGCGACGGCGAGCGCGTCACCGAGCGCGAGCGCCGCGGTCGTGCTCGTGGTGGGCGCGAGATCGTGTGGACAGGCTTCCTCGCGCACCCACGCATCGATCGACACATCGCACAGGCGTGCGAGGCCAGAGGCGTCGTCGCCCGTGATGGCGATGGACCGTACCCCCAGCCCCTGGAGATGTTCGAGGAGGAGGAGCAACTCGTCCGACTCACCGGACTTGGACAGGAGGATGGCGACATCGTCCGCGCCCACGATGCCGAGGTCGCCGTGAGCGCTGTCCATCGGGTGCAGGAAGAGCGCGGGCGTGCCGGTGGACGTGAGTGTCGCCGCGATCTTTCGGCCGATCAGACCCGACTTGCCGACGCCGGTGACGATGACGCGACCGGACGACTCGGCGATCATCGTCACCGCGCGAGCGAACGACTCGCCGAGGCGCTCCTCCACGGTCGCGAGCGCCTCGCGCTCGAGGCGCACGACGCGCCGGCCTCGCTCGATGATCTGATCGGGCGTCATCCGCCGAGCTCCGCGAGCGGAAGCGAGCGCTCCGCCACGTATCCGTCGGTGACGGTCGCCCACTCGCCGCGCGCTTTCATGAGCAGCTCGGCGAACTCTCGCACGGCGCCCGCGCCGCCCCGTCGCGTCAGCGTATGCGCGCAAACGGCGCTCACCTCCGGTACGGCGTTCGCGACGGCGATCGGCAGGCCGACGAGCTTGAGGACGGCCATGTCGGGAAAGTCGTCGCCGACGAAGGCCGCCTCGGACGGAGCGACGCCGTGACGGTCCAGCATCGCGAGGAATGCCGGAAGCTTCTGCGCCCGTGAATCCTGCGCAACGTCCTCGATCCCCAGTTCAGCGGCGCGCAGGCGCACGCTTTCCGACACGCGGCCGGTAATGATGACCACGCGAATGCCGGCGCGCTGCAACAGGTGGATGCCGAGTCCGTCCTGGATGTCGTAGCGCTTGAGCTCCATCGCCGATCCGTCGGCGGCGCCGAGGTAGATCCCGCCGTCGGTGAGAACGCCGTCGACGTCGAGACCAACGAGCCGGATAGCGCGCGCCAGCGTCGGATCGATCATGCGCGCGCCCGGTGCCAGATGTCGATGGCGCGCAGGATGAGGTCATCCAGGTCGGCGAGCGGCATCATGTTGGGTCCGTCGCTCGGAGCGCGCGACGGATCGGGGTGCGTCTCCAGAAACAACCCGTCCACGCCCACGGCGCAGGCGGCGAGCGTGAGCGGGGGGATGAACTCGCGGGCGCCGCCACTCGCGCCGCCCTCGCCTCGGCCCGGCTGCTGCACGCTGTGCGTCGCGTCGAAGATGACGGGCGCGTCGCACGCCGCGCGCATCCGCGGCAGGGACCGAAAATCCACCACGAGATCGCCGTATCCGAAGAAGGTGCCGCGTTCGGTGGCGGCGATCTCCGCCTGCCCCGCGTGGCCGGCGTCGGAAAAGCCCGCGCGCACCTTGTCCACGGCACCGCGCATCCCTTCCGGATGCATCCACTGTCCCTTCTTCACGTTCACCGGCTTCCCCGTCGCGCCAGCGGCCATGAGCAGATCGGTCTGCCGCGAGAGGAACGCGGGAATCTGGAGGACATCCACGACCGCTCCGGCCGGCGCACACTGATCGGGCAGGTGCACGTCGGTGAGAACGGGAAGGCCTGATGCGCGGCGAACACGGTCGAGTGCCGCCAGCCCTTCCTCGAGCCCCAGCCCGCGTGTCGCGCCGGCGTTCGATCGGTTCGCCTTGTCGAAGCTCGCCTTGAATACGATGCCGCCGGGCACCCGAGGCGCGAGCCGAGCGAGATGCTCCGCGACGCGCAGGTTGAGCGCATCGTCCTCGAGCTGACACGGGCCAGCGATGAGAAAGAGCGCGTCCCGGCGAAATCGAAACGGCATCAGGCGCGCGCCGCAGCGAGCGGAGGGACCGCGGCGCCGACGGCGTGTCGCCGCTTGGCCGCGACGGCGGCGGCGACGAATCCGGCGAAGAGCGGATGGGGCCGGGTGGGGCGCGACTGGAGCTCGGGATGGAACTGGCAGCCGATGAACCACGGATGCGCCGGAAGTTCGACCACCTCGACCAGCTGCCCGTCCGGGGAGAGACCGCTCAGGCGCAGGCCGTGCTGCACGAACAGTTCGCGGTAACTGTTCGACACCTCGTACCGATGCCGATGCCGCTCGCTCACCTCCGCCACGCCGTACACTTCCGCGGCACGTGATCCACGCGCGAGCCGGCACGGATACGCGCCGAGTCGCATGGTGCCGCCCATGTCCGTGACGTGCTGCTGGGACTCCATGAGCGAGATCACCGGGTCGCTGCACTCGGGCGAGAACTCGGACGAGTGACTGTCATCCAGGCCGCAGACGTTGCGCGCGAACTCGATGATCGC
>JANLTI010000180.1:0-3461 GCA_031362845.1 Gemmatimonadaceae bacterium
CCTCGCTCTGCGTGCCGAAGGCGCCGAACTCGTTGTTGGCCGAGAAGCGGTACCACGGAATGGTGTCCTGCATGCGCGACCAGCGCTCGAGCGTCGGACGCTCCTCCTCCGGTGTGCGCGCGCCGGGAATGGGCTTGTACCCCCACATGATGGCGTACTTGTCGTACGGGCCAACGCGCGGACTCAGGTCGCCCACCGCGATGCTGTCCTCGGGCTGCGCGACATAATTGAAGCGGGAGTAGTCCATGATGCTCGGGCTGTGTCCCATGCGCGCGACCCAGGTGCGGCTGCGCACGCTGTCGGCGGGATAGGTGGAGCTGCCGATCTGGTCGTGCTGAAGTCCGATGGTGTGCCCGATCTCGTGAGCCACGACGAACTGGAGCAGCTTGCCCATCAGCGAATCGGGCATCGGGAGCCGGCGCGCGCGCGCATCGAGATGCGACACCTGCGTGAAGTACCAGGAACGCTGCAGGTTCAGGATGTTGTGGAACATCCGCACGGAACCGTTGAGAATCTCGCCCGTGCGCGGATCGTGCACGTGCGGACCGACGGCGTTCTCCGTGGTGCTCGGCAGCCAGCGAATCACGGTGTTGCGGATGTCTTCCGGCGACCAGTCGGGATCGTTGGCCGGCGCATCCATCGGCACGATACCGTCCTTGAAGCCGGCGGCTTCGTACGCCTGCTGCCACTCGACGATGCCGGCGCGCACGAACGGCTTCCACCGGTCGGGCGTCGCGGGATCGACGTAGTACACGATGGGCTTCTTCGGATAACAGAGATCACCCACGCGGCGATCGCTGCATTCCAGCCGGTACTTGGTGATGTACCGGCGGGCGGCCGAGCGATGCTCGTCGGTGCCGAAGTCCACCTTGCGAATGGAGAAGAAGCCGACGCGCTCGTCGAACCGGCGCGACATCATGGGCTGCTCGGGCAGGCGCACGAGACTCCAGTGCGCGAGCACGCTCGTCGCCGGACGCGGGGCGCCTCCCGGTGGCGCGGGCGCGGCGCCGCCAGCCGGCGTGGGTGTGCCGGTCTGCGTGGCTTCGATCTCCACGTTGTCCGGAAAGGCGACGACGCGCTCGATGTACGAGCGCGTCGGATCGATGGCGCCACGAATGGCGGCGAGCTCCGGAATGGCGGTGGTGAACAGGCGCGTCACGTCGACGACGGCCGCGCTGTCGGGCCCGTATGTCTCCACGTTGAAGATGGCGACGATGGGGGCGTAGTTGGACGTCTCCACCGCGCGGTACACGGCGAGCCCGGTATCGGCGGTGATGTTGAACTGCGGCGCGCGCAGGACGACGCGGTTGCCGTTCCGCTCCCACCGCAGCGCTTCCTCGGCGAACTGATCGCCGCCGTACGCGCCGAATCCACCACCCGGCAGGTTGGGATCGGCCGCGGCGGCGCGCGCATACCGCCCCACGATGAGCATGTCCTTGTTCAGCTCGCGTGACGGGATCTCGAAGTAGAGCCGGTCGCCAACGCGATGCGCCGAGAACATCCCGCGCCGGGTTTTCGCCTCGGCGGTGATGACACGGTTGTACGGCCTCGGCGCGGCGGGGCCGGTGCCGCCACCTGCGCCGCGCGCGGTGGTGTCGCTTGCCGCAGGCGCGCCGGTTGGTGCGGCGGCGGTCTGGCGCCCGTTCGCGGCGGGCTGAGGCGTGGGCGTCGTGGAGGGCGGCGTGGTCGGCGAGCACGCGACCGCGGCGGCCATGGCCGAGAGGGTGATGAGGCGGATGTTCATGTGGTGGGGATGGTGTTCAGCTGAGGACGGGGAGTTCCTTCCTAATAGTAAGGAGACGCGCGGGAGGGGGAGAACGCTGAAAATCACGTGAACGGTGAACCGTGATCCGTGAACCGTCTCAAGCCTCAGGCCTCACTCCTTAGCGCTGCTACCTGCTCCCTTCCTGCTCTCCGGCTGCAGGTCGGGATCCGGATGTGGCAGCCTCGGGTGTCGGCGACTGCAGCGGGAGAGGCCGAAGGCTGGAGGTCGCAGCCCGAAGGCTGGAGCGGTGAGGGGTGAGGTTTTTACGCCTCCGCTCCCGATTCGACGTCCTGCACCGGGGGCTTCGGGATCGTGAACGTCACGATGGTTCCGGCCGTCGTTCCCCCGCTCTCGGCCCAGATCCGCCCACCATGCTGCCGCACGATGGTGCGGCAGAGGAACAGGCCGAGTCCGGCGCCGCGCTGCTTCGCCTCGCCCCCGTCCACTTTCACGAAAGGCTCGAAGATGGACTCCAGCTTGTCGGCCGGTATGCCGCGCCCCTCGTCGCGCACCGAGAAGTGCACTTCATCGCGCTCGGTCCGCGCCGTCACGGTGACCGTGCTGCCGGCCGGCGCAAAGCTCGCCGCATTGTCGATCAGGTTCACGACCACCTGCTCGATGCGCCCTCCATCCATCCACAGCTCCATCGGATCCGCCGTCATCGACAGCGTGAGCCCTCCCTGCTCCATGCGCAGGCGCGTGCGCTCGGCTGCACGCTCGAACAGGTCGTCCACCGCGAAGAAGTCCGGGCGCAGCACTTCCGCCCCGGTCTCGATGCGCTCCACGTCCAGCAGGTCGGTCATGAGCCGGTCGAGTCGCTCGATATTTCGCGACGCCATGCCGACCAGCATGCGATCGCGGTCGCTGCGACCCTCGCCGCCGTTGCGGATCAGGTCGATGGCGCCGCGCATGGCGGTGAGCGGTGTGCGCAACTCGTGACTGGCCATGGCGATCAGCTCGCTCTTCAGCTTCGCCGCTCGCGCCTGCTCCGTGACATCCTGCCCGATGCTCGCCGATCCCACCACCAAGCCAGCGTTGTCGCGCAGGATGGTGGAATCGAAGTTGACGCGGCGCCGATCGCCCGATCTCGTGAGGATGTCATGCTCGTGGTGGGCGGGCACCGCGCCGCGCGCCATGTGCTCGTGGAACATGGCCGTAATGGGCTCGTCGGCCGGCACGAACCGGTCGAACCAGTTGGTACCCAACACGTCCGCACGACGCCACCCGGTGAGCTCCAGGGTGAAGGAGTTGACGAAGGTGACGCAGCCAGCGGTGTCGAGACAGACGGCGATGGACCGGACGGACTCGAGCACGCCGCGAAAGCGCGCCTCCTGCTCGCGAATCGCCATCGCCGCCGCGCGCTCCACGGTGACATCGCGAAAGGAGACGGCCACCGCATACGGCGCGACGTCACCAGGGCGCACGAGTGGACGAGCGTTGACGGCGAGCCAGACGGGCGCTCCGTCGTTGCCGCGGCGCACGCCGATCACGACCTCGGCTTGCGCGCGACGTGTGTGGAGCGCGACGAGGGCCGGATGCGCTTCGCGCGGCATCTCGCCGCCGTCTTCATCCATGATGCGCCATGGCCAGTCGAGCAGGCCGCGCCCCACGACATCCTCGGACCGCAGGCCCAAGGTGCGCTCGCCGCTCGGGTTGAGCATCTCCACAACGCCATGCGCGTCGACGATGGCGATGC
>JANLTI010000216.1:0-22847 GCA_031362845.1 Gemmatimonadaceae bacterium
CGCATCAGTGCAGCGCCCACTCCCCGCCGACGCGCTCGGCTGTGGACGAGCATCTTGGACAGGTCTGCCCTGTGCGGCTGATTCTCCGGCTGCTCGAGGACGAGCTGGACCGTACCACACACGCCCTCCGCGTCTTCCGCCACCAGCAGCGCGCGTTCGCCCGCCGCGACTCCGAGCGCAATGCGCCGCCAGAACTCCACGGCCCGGCTGCGCGGCAGCGGGAGCATGAAACTCACCGACGCACCGCCAGCCACACAATCGATGAGCACTCCCGCGAGCCCCTCGATCAGCGTGTCATCGAGGACATGCACTCGCCGAATCGTCGGCGTGAGCGTGCTCACCGCCGCGTCGGGACGGCGGGGATACGCTCGCTACCGTGCCAGCTTTCGTCGCGCATAGGGACGAGTGAACGCGGCCGGCGGATTGTGCGACGTGGCGAGCTCGTAGGCTTTCTCATGGAACGCGCGCGCCTTTGCCTCGTCGCCCAACTTCTCGTACGTCATGGCGAGGAGTACGTGCATGTACGGGTCGGTTGCATTGCCCTGGATCGCAATCGCCTTCGTCAATTCCGATTCCGCGGAGGCAAGGTCGCTCGTGAACAGCGCGACGTAGCCGGTGAGGTAGGGATAAAACCGCTCCTGCGCCGCGGCCATTTTGGGATCACTGTCGAGGATCCGCCGCGCCTCTGCCACATGGCGACGCGCGTCCTCCGTCTTGCCGCGCCGCGCCGCAAGTCGTGCGCGCGCATGAGCCAGACGGTAGTCCCACAGGCTCTTCGGATGCGTCTTCGGCTCCGGTTCCTTCAGTCCAAGCTCGCTGCCGAGCAGGTAGTACCGCTCCGCAACGTCCAGTTCACCGACGTCGATGCAGACGCGCGCCGCCTCGTTCGCCATCTCGCCTTGCTGGTAGAACGCGTTCTGCGGCTCGTCCGTCTCGCGCGTCTTCCAGTACGCCATCACCATCTCCTCGTACCGTGCCGTCTTCCCGCAGTCACCGTCGAACGCGTGGGACATCGCCATCGCCCGATGCGCGGCGGCGCGCGCACGGGGCTCCGACGTGGTGTCGATGATCTGCTGCAGGATGACGCGAGCATCCGTCGTCTTGCCCTCACTGTCAAGGCGAGTAGCCTCGCGCATCGCGCCGGCGGTGGGAGTCGTCTGCGCGCGCGTCGCCATGGGGGCCGCGAGCATCGCCAGCGTGACGACGGCGACGGTTCGAGCGAAGACGATTGTGCCGATGCGCCTGGCCGGGAGGTGGGACGATCGCCGGGCTCGAGGGGACATCTGGACTACTCCGCCGTGGTTGGATCGATGATCCCGGTGATTTCCGAGACCCGATTCGCCGGGAACTCGCCGAGCCGGGCGTGCTCACGCACCATCTCCTCGTTGGGCGCGCGGTAGACGCAGTAGATGGTGTCGCCCGTGACGTAGCTGTGCACCCACTGAATCTGGGGACCCATCTTGTTCAATACGCTGCATGACTTCTGCGAGATGCCCTTCAAGTCCGCCGACGAGAGCGACCCCGCACCAGGGATGTTCCGCTCGATCAGATACTGTGGCATGACGACCTCCGGAAGAATTGTTCGAGCGCGATCCGCTTGGTCTGCGGCCTCACCGCTTCCTCCACGCGTCCCTCACGCGCACGCCGGACAGCGGGGGGCTGCCAACTCCGCGGCTTAGCAACCAATAGAATGCGACAGCCGCACCTCCGCCAGCGCCGGCGGGGGCGGGCCCGCGAGATCGCGCCCACTCGCCCAACCCCGAGTAACTTTCGTCCCTCCCGGCGGAGTCGTGCTCGTGTGGCCGGCACGCTGATGCGGCCACAACGGATCGAGGAACAAGCTGTTGGCAATGCGCCGCATTTTTATCGTGTGCCCTGACCCCGTCGTCGCTCGCGAACTGGCTGAGCGGGTCACTCGCGTGGGCCATGACGTTGCCCTGCTTGCCAGGACCGACGACGAGGCGCTCGCCGTGACGGACGAGCTCACGCCGGAGCTTGTGCTCAGGGCGGACGCACCGAACCCTGCCGAATCCTACATGGCGTTCGTCGACGACGTTCGAGGACGCTGGACAGTGCCGATCGTCTTCCTGATCGCGGACCCGGACGAATACGCGGTGCGACGCGCTGGCCTCGCCGAGCCACATCGCTATCTCGTGCAGCCCTTCACCGACCGCGAGCTGCGCGCCACCCTGGACCTTGCGCTGTGCAAGGGAGATTCGGCCCGCGCCGTTCACGAGCTCGAGGCACGCTTCTTCACGACCTCCGTCGACTTGCTCTGCTTTCTCGACTTCAACGGCTACTTCAAGCGGGTCAATCCGGCGTGGGAGCGAACGCTCGGGTTCACGCGCCAGGAGCTGATGGCGCGACCGTTCATCGAGTTCGTACATCCCGATGACCGTGAGCGCACGCTGAAACAGAACGCGGCCGTCAGGGGCGGTGGTCAGGCCCTCGCGTTCGAAAACCGCTACGTGTGCAAGGATGGTTCGCATCGGTGGCTCCGGTGGAACGCGTCGCCAGATTCTTCCGAACGGGTCATCTACTCGGTGGCACGCGACGTCACCGCCAGCAAGCAGGCCGAGGAGGAGCGTGAGCGGCTCGTGCGAGAGCTGCAGGCGGCGCTAGCCGAGGTGAGGACGTTGCGGGAGATCCTGCCGATCTGTTCGTATTGCAGAAAGATCAGGGACGACGAGAACTACTGGCACACTGTCGAGAGCTACATCTCGCGACACACGACGACGCGGTTCAGCCATGGCATCTGTCCCACCTGCATGGAGACCGAGGTGAAGCCCATGCTGGACGCGTTCGAGGGTACGTGACTGGAATCGCCGTTCACCTGCGAGTCAGTGCGCTCACACTTCGCTACGGCCCGGTGACCGCGCTGGACGACGTCTCCGTCACGGTGCCCGCAAGCTCGATGCTCGCGCTGGTGGGAGAAAGCGGGTCGGGCAAGACGACGCTGCTGCGAGCGATCAACCGTACCACCGTTCCGGCCACGGGGCAGGTCTTCCTCGACGAGCAGGAGGTATCGCGGGAAGATCCCTTCGTGCTTCGACGACGGATCGGGTACGTGCCGCAGTCGGGTGGTCTGCTGCCGCACTGGACGGTAATCCGCAATGTTGCGTTGGTGCCGACGCTGATCGCACACGACGATCCAGGGTCCGCCGCGCGCGACGCGCTCGATCGGTGCGGGCTGTCTCCCGCGACCTTTGCCGAACGCTATCCGCACGAACTGTCCGGCGGGCAGCGGCAGCGCGTCGCGCTCGCTCGCGCACTCGCCGCGCGGCAGGGACTCGTGCTGCTCGACGAGTCCTTCAGCGCGCTGGATGCCATCTCGCGCAGCGATCTCCTCGAGGCGTTCACGAAGATCCGCCGGGAACTCGGCTTCACGGCCGTGCTCGTGACCCATGATCTGGGCGAGGCGGCGCGCCTCGCCGATCGGCTCGCCGTCATGCGCGCCGGACGCATCGAGCAGGTTGGTTCGCTGCGCGAACTCCTCGACCGTCCGAGCACGCCGTACGTCGCAGCACTCGTGGAGCGAGCGCGGTTGACCGCACGGCTGCTGGCGGACGCGTGACGATGCAGTGTGCCAGTGACGAGCGAGGCTGGCGCGTTTGCCGAGTGAGTGGCGAGCGAGGCGCGCGCGCGTTCGTCGTCATCTGCGTCGCCGTGCTGGCGCTGCCTGGCGGACCTGCCCTCCGCGCGCAACGACCGCTTCGTCCGCCGACGACGACACCGATCGTCGTCGCCTCCAAGCCATTCGGCGAATCGTTTCTGCTGGCGGAAATGTTCGCGCAGCTGCTCGAGCGTTCGGGCCGGACGGTGGAGCGCCGGCCGGGGCTCGGTACCACGGACGTCGCCTTTCAGGCGCTTCGTGCCGGCGCGGTAGATGTGTACCCCGAATACACCGGCACCGGTCTCGTCGCGATCCTCGGTGATTCCCTCACCGACGCCATGCGGGCCGATTCACGGAGCGCATACGTGCATGTCGCCACGGCCACGCTACAGCGGTTCGGCGTGACATGGCTCCCACCGCTCGGCTTCCAGAATGGGTATGCGATCGCCGTTCGCCGTGAGACCGCTCGGCGCTTTCGCCTGCGCACCCTGTCCGATCTGGCGGCGTCGACCGCGTCGCTGAAGGCGGGGTTCACCGCCGACTTCATCGGGCGCGGCGACGGGTGGCCTGGACTCGCGCGCGCGTACGGCCTGCGGCTCGAGTCGATCAAGCCGCTCGCGCCCGCCCTCAAGTACGAGGCGCTGGCAACGGGAGCCGTGGACATCATCGACGGCTATGCCACCGATGGGCTGCTGGCGAAATATGCGCTCGTCACGCTCGACGACGACCGTCACTTCTTTCCGCCCTACGATGCGGCTGGTCTCGTGTCGCGACGTCTCGCGCGCGACGATCCGTCGGCCCTTGCGGTGCTGTCGCGCCTCAGCGGCCGACTCACCGAAGCCGACATGCGCATGTGGAATCGCGCGATCGAGGTGGATGCGCAGCCCATTCCCTTCGTCGCGCGGCGCGCGCTGTCGTCACTTGGACTCGGCGACACGGGCACGATGGGCGCGGAGGTCCGACGCACGGCCACGATCGGCTTCTGGGCGTTCTTCTGGGCACGACGTGGCGAGACGGTACGACTGGCTGGCGAGCATGCCGTTCTCGTCGTCCTGTCACTCACGCTGGCCTTGCTCGTCGCGGTGCCGCTCGGCTTGTCGCTTTCGGCGCGACCAACCGTCGCGGAGCCGGTATTGCAGTTGTTCGGTGTGGTGCAGACTGTGCCGAGCATCGCATTGCTCGTGTTCATGATCCCGGTTTTCGGCGTCGGCGTGGTGCCGGCCATCATCGCCCTCTGGGGATACGCGCTGCTTCCGATCGCGCGGGCTACATACACGAGCGTCCGACTGGCTGACCCGGACGCCGTGGCGGCGATCGAAGCCATGGGCGCGACAGCGCGTCAGCAACTGTGGTGGGTACGCCTTCCGCTCGCTGCGCCGATCATGCTCGCCGGCGTGCGGACCGCCGCCGTGCTCACCATCGGGACGGCCACGCTCGGCGCATTCATCGGCGCGGGAGGACTCGGGGAGCCCATCGTCACGGGACTGGGGCTCGCAGACGCACGACTGGTCATGTCGGGGGCGCTGCCGGCGGCACTCATGGCAGTCGGCGTGGACGCGGCGCTCGCTGTCGTGGCACGGTGGGTTGCGCCAGCGCACCTGCGGCGTCGCGCGTCGCAGTCGAGGGAAGTGGCGGAAGCGCCGAGTCGTACTCGCACGTAGGTTGGGCAGTGTCCCTTCAGCCAGGGAGCCCCGCATGCGGTTCCAGTCCGTGATGATCGTCGTGCTCTTCGCGCCGTCCGTCGCGTCGCAGCCGACGCTCGCCTCGGCGCGAGCGCCCGGCGCCGTCGTCAGTGGGATCGTGCGTGACAGTATTGCGCGAACGCCGCTCGCCGGCGCGATGGTGCAGCTTGTCGCGGCCGATAGCCGGGCGCGCGCCGGCCGCATGACCTCCGCCGACTCGCTCGGCAGGTACGCGCTCGCCGACGTACCCGACGGGCGATACATGCTCGGATTCTTTCATCCGATGCTCGACTCGCTCGGCCTCGAGCCGCCGCTGCGAGAAGTCTTCGTCGACAATGGTCGTTCGGTTCGCGTCGATCTGGGGGTGCCCTCGCCGGGGCGATTGCGCGCCGCGATCTGCACCGAGCCGTCGACGCCGTTGTCGGGCGCCGTCGTCATCGGCGTCGTCCGCGACGCGCGAGACCGCGCGCCGGTGGCGGGTGCACTCGTGACCGGCGAGTGGCTCGAGCTTTCTTTCCGGCGGGAAGGATTGACGCGGCGTATCCCGCGCCTCGTCGTGACGACAGGCGAGAACGGGTGGTTCGCGATCTGCAATCTGCCGAGCGCGGGCATGATCGCGCTCCGCGCCAGCCGTGGTGGCGACAGTACGGACCTGATCGAGCTGCAGGTGCCCGCCAACGGGATCCTGCGGCGCGAACTGTATCTCGGGTTCGCGCGACATGCCGCAGCTGGCGACACGACGCTCTTGGGTGACTCGCTTGCTTCGCGGCAGCGTCAATCGCGCGGAGGCGACGGACGGCTGAGCGGTACGGTCATCACTGTAGAAGGAGGACGTCCCATCGTGGGTGCGCAGGTCGGCATCCTGAGCGGCTCGAGGACGCGCACGAACGACCGCGGTGAGTTCACGCTGCTCGACGCACCCACTGGCACGCGCACGCTCGAGGTACGCGCGCTCAGCTTCTATCCTGAGCGTCGTCCTGTGGACGTCGTGGCGGACGGTCCGCCCCTTCGCGTGGCACTGTCCACGCTCAAGGCGGTGCTGGATACAGTGAGGGTCACGGCGAGTCGCCCGACCGACCAGCTCCGCGATGGATTCCTGGAGCGCCGGCGGTCAGGCGTCGGGCGCTTTCTGACGCAGGAGGACATCAGGCGCCGCCAGCCGATCGTGACGTCCGACCTCTTTCGCATGGTGCCCGGGGTACGCATGCAATACGACGCCAGCCGATTCGACAATCGGATCCTCATGCGCGGCGCGGTGGACGAGTGGTGCACGCCGGTGATCTACATCGACGGCCGACAGATGAACGACCTTACCGTCGACGAGCTCGATACCTTCGTCAGGCCGAAGGAGCTCGCTGGTATCGAGGTGTATGCGGGAGCAGGCGTGCCGGCGGCCTACCAGCAGGGCATGACCAGTTGCGGCAGCATCGTGATCTGGACGCGGTGACGGAGCGTCGGGCGATCGACGGCCTCGAGCGCAATGCGCTCAAGGCCGTCAACGCATGTCGGTTCCGACTATCGCTTCGTCACCGGCCATGACACCGTGAGTCCCGACACGATCGCCTCGGTATTGTGCGCGAAGCGGAGACCGTAGACGCCGTCGGTGGATGCGAGCTTGCCGGCGGTTACCAGGTCGGCCTTCGCGTAGCTGCCGACGACGGTGCCGTTGACCGAGCACTCGACCTTGTCTCCGCGCACGGACACGGCGATCTCCTGCGTGACCGGCTCGCCCGCTGCGGCAGCCTTGCGGATGGCTGCATTCGGCTCGCCGCGCTGACCGTTCACGCGGAACGGCGTCGGACCGAAGCCACGGACGATGAACGTGCCGTTTCCGTACGCCGCGCAGTAGAGATAGCTCTGCTGCTCGGTGCCGAGGCCGTTGCCGGCGATGACGATGCCGTACGGATGCGGGTGTGAATTGAGGCTCATGTACTTCGGCTCGGTGAACGTCGCCTTCACCGTGTAGTCGCCAGCCGCCTTGTTGGCCGGATTCCAGTACGTGACCGCGGGGCCCGTGGTGACGCGAAAACCGGCGCCCTCCGACGCGAACTTCGAGTTGGCGAGCACCTGCCCCGCTGTTGCCTCCTGCGCGTCGATTTGTCCGGCCCAGCCAGAGACGAGAATGCCTCCGCCGGCAACCGCACGCGCCGAATCCTGGGCGACTGAGTCGGACGGGGCAGCAACGGCGAGGAATGCAGCGAACGTGACGAGGCGTGAGTTTACGAAGCGCATGGGCTCCTGTGCGGTGAAGGGTTCATGCGCGAACGATACCCGGCGGGAGGCGAGGTTGACAGGTGGACGGCGCGAGCGCGTCAGCGTCTCGTCTCGCCTCGTTCCGCCTGAAGCTTCGCGTTGAACCGCTGTGCTTCACCGATGCGCTCGACCTCGATGGCGACGGCGTCCACGGACTGCTGAAGCTGCTCCATGCGATCGTCGACGGGCAGCGCACTCGAAAAGTCCTGAGCGGCAGCACGCGGTGTGAGCCACCACGCGAGGCACGCGCCGAGCAGCGCGAGCGCGACATGCGACCCGGTGTGGAGCGCTTCGCCAGCGGCCGCGGCGAAGCCGGCGCCAAGCAGGTTGCCGACGGTAAACAGCGCAGCCACTACCCGCCAGATCTTCGAGCGTCGAGTCATGCGGAGCTCCTGATCGGTGAGATACTCCCTACGCGGGATCGGCGTCAGGGTTTCGGCGAACCCGTACGATGAGGAATCGCTCTTACCGGCGCGCGATGTGCGCGCTGCATTTGATCTCCACGCGGGCCGAGGGGCGCGGGAGCGCCGTGACGGCGAGCGTCGCGCGAGCGGGCGGATCGACGCGAAAGAACTCGATGTAGACGGCGTTCATCGCGGCGTAATCGGCCATGTCGACGAGGAAGACCGTGCACTCGGCGACATCGGACATCGTGGCGCCCGCGGCCATGAGCACCGCGCGAATATTCTCCAGGGTCTGCCGAGTCTGCGGGCCGATGCCTCCGTCGACGATGTCCTGCGTGCCGGGCCTGAGGCCCGTGAGTCCTGAGACGAACACCTGGTCGCCGCTCCGGATTGCGACCGAATACGCGGCCACGAGTGGGGCAATGCCCGGTGGGTTGACCACCTCACGGGCCGCGCTGGAGGCCGACGACATTCGCTGTCCCGTAGCCGCGGCACAACCGGTGGCAAGCAGGACGCTACCGAGCATCATGATCGTGCGACGGACGGAGCATGACATGGCTTGAACCTCGAGTGAGTCGTGGCGTCAGCGCGATGGTGAGGCAGGTTCGGCAGCGATGCGTTTACGCATCCGTGCGAAGGGCACGGCGACGCCTGCAGGCGTGAGAATAACCCGCTCCTCGACCGTGAAGCCGAGCGCAAGGTACAGCGGCTCACCGGGGAGTGTCGCCATCAGTTCGAGGTGGCGAAAGCCGGCCGCTCGCGCGGCACGTTCGCATGCATCGTAGAGCCGCCGCGCCAGCCCTCGGCGCGCATGCCCGGGATGGACGAAGAACGCACGAATCCGGGCGGGCTCGGTGCGGGGGTCGAGGCGCGGGTCAGTGGTGTCCTTCGCCTGGTCGCCTCCGTAGAGCGTGCGGCGGCCGCTCCAGCCGCCGGCGGCAGCGGGCCCCGCATCGCCATCGATGATGTAGTACGTCCGGTCCTCGATGAGCTGTGAATCGACACCGAACACACGCTCGAGCGCGGCTTCGATCTGCGCGGGCGTGTAGAACCCGGCGCTGAGCTGACGCACCGAGGTGGCGATCAGGTCATTCAACGCAGGTACGTCCGCTGGTGTCGCGGCGCGAACGATCATGTGGCCGGCGCGAACGGTGCATCGCCACCGGTTCCGGGACCGAGGTCGGCATTGTACCCCTCGCTCAACGGTCCAGCACAGGAAGGTAGGCGCGCCACGGACCAACGGCATCCCGGTACCGCTTCGCCATCACGCGAGCGGTCTGTGCCACATGCCCGAGGTCGTGGGCCACCCACGTTGCGAGGAGTTGGCGAAGGGTGACGCGACCGAGATTGGGGTGCTCGCCCTCAAGCGCCAGTTCGCGATCGGATAGACTCCAGCTGCGCAACGTCGCCACATTCCCCGCTCTCAATCGCGCGAACTCATTCAGCAGTTCGACCAGCGTCTTCCCCTCACTCTCGCGGACCTGTGCGAAGCGATCGTACGGCGTGAAGCGACGGTCGGTACCTTCTGACAGAATGATCCTCGCGCGCGGAATCCAGTCCGTGCGCTCGCCGTGAATGAGGTGCCCGACATTGTCGAACGGACTGAACGTGTGCGGGCCCTCATGCGTCGTAATCCATGGCTCGGGAAGTCCGGCGAGTAGCGCGCTGAAGGCAAGCGGAGTGCGCTCGAGTACGGCAATGCCCTCGGACAGGTCGAAACTCATCGCAGTGTCGCGAGAGCCTGCTCAGCAGGAGGACGAACGAGATGGAGGGTACGGCGAACGGCCCCGATGAGCGTGACCGCTGCAAGCAGTCGACACCACCACAGCACGCCACGTCGAGTCGCGGCATCCTCGCGTGCGGAAGGCCAGGCAGGGGTGAAGACAACGGCGCGCCGAACCTCGCCGGACTGCAGCACCACAAGTTCCCCTCCGCCACGCTGCTGGCGCTCCAGTTCCTGAGCCATCTCGTTCCGCTCGCGCCCCGGGTCGACCCAGCGCTCACACGCGGGAAAGAGTGCCGGTATCGAGAGCACGATCGCTATCGACAGCACTGCTCGAATCCACACGGCGAGTAGCCGCCGGCGCAAGGTGGGTACCGTTTTCTCGTCCATCATTTCCACTGCGACAGACGTTGCGGCACATTCATGCGCATGCTCAGAGACACCGAACGAGCTGGGACGCCGCGCCAAGGTGCAATTCGAATGGGCCCAGCGTATCGGTCCCGACGAGAACCAGCAACCTCATCCGGTTGCCGATCTGCTGGCCGATGAATCGTGCGGGCAACGAGTCCGGAACGTCCCCGATTCGCGCAGGCCCTCCCCGCTCCCGCACATGAACGCCCAGGACATCGAAGTCGCCGGCGGCGTGCGGTACGACAGGTGAGTACAGACCCCCGTGAGCGCAGTCATAGCTGCTGGTGCCGCCCGACTCCGTGAGCATCAACTCGGCATGGGCGCCGCTCCAGCGGCCGACGAGTGGTGCACGAGAACTCGACGGTGCGCCTGTCGTCGTACACGCGCCCAGCGTCGCTGTCCCGAGCAGAAGCGCTACCTGTTTCATGCGCATTCCAGCCTCTGTGCTCGCGATGACCGGATACTCCGTTCGGCATTCTACCGATCGCCGGACCGCTTCGCCAGCGACGGCGAAGAATCTCGCCTGGAGCGCGACGGCCGTTACACACCGAACTGACGGAAGTGATGCTCCAGGTGCCGACGCTGCAGGGCTGCGGCGCGTGGCGCATCAGCCACGGTGTCGGTGCGTCAGCCACCGAGACATCACCGGTCATCATGCCCACCGACTGGATGACGTGGGCCAGCATGCGCGGCGCGTCGAAGTTGCCCCACCGCGCAGGCGTGTCTGGCCGGAGCGTAGCCACACGCCGGCAGAATGACTCTCGCACTTCAGGGTCGAGCAGCGTCTGCATGTCATGAAGAGTACAAGGGCGACGAACTGATGTTGCTCATGGTGCGGGGTCGGACGCCACGCGCCACACGATCGCCTTCACGGTCGCGCATGTCGGGCCTCCATCCGCGCCGGTTCCGCTGAACTCGGTCTCGATGCACCCGCTCGGCGTACGCGCGGCCGCCTGGATCAGCGCCGCCGTGATGCCGCCCAGCGGGATCTTCGCGCGTCGTTCCCAGCGGGAACCGGGTTGCCCTGCACGCTTGCCCGAGTTCACGTAGACGAATCGAACCGCCGGTGGGCCCTGCGTGAACGGGCCGAGAAACCTCGGGCTCACGCCGGCCGCCGTCTCGCCGAGCCTGACGGTGAAGTCGAACACCACGAGGTCTGGCGTGCTGATGCTCGGGAGGAGCAACTCGGCCCGACCTCGTTGCATGGCGACGGCCACACCACTTGGAGGATGGCGGACCGTGATCCGCAGGGGCAGGTCAGTGTCAGGTTCCACGAGTGGCTACCGTTTGATTCGTGATGCAACATCCACAGCCGCCATGGCCGGAGCTAGAGGAGTAGACGTTCCAGCGGCGGCGGGTTCGTCAGTTGGCACCGTGCTCGGCGTCGTCACGTATCGCTCGAAGAGCTGTGCGAGCTACGGGCGCGCGCGCGTCCTCACAGGTAGCTGAGCCACCAATCGCGCCGTCGCTGCTTGAGCGCTGCGAACCAACGGCAGAGCGGATACATCACGACCACGACAAGCGCCCAGACGAGATAGACGACCAGCAGTGAATGACCCCACCCCGGCGGAGCAGTGAAGGGATAATTCGCCAGCGTCGGCGACTCGAACATCCAGTGTGCCGAGCCGTACTTCGCATAACAGGTGAGCACGGCTAGAAGATGGATCAGGAAGAAGTGCAGCATGTAGTAGAAGAGCGGCACCTTGCCGATGACCAGTGCCGGCTCGAGCCAGCGCGGCGTACCGCCGTCGACGGCCCGGAGGAAGAGCATCGCCGGACCAAGCGTCATGAGCAGGAACAGGAGCGAGGGCGGATATTTGGTGGTGTTGAGGAACGAGAGCGCGGTGAAGAGTGCGGAGCCCTGCATCGTCCAACGCGAGGGATCGCCGTACACGTTGGCGCCGCGAAGGACGAGGAATGCGAGACTCACTGCAAGCCCCGCTCGCAGCAGGAACGATCGTCGTCGCGCAGCCTCCCACGAATAGACCTGACCGAGCGCGTATCCCACCGCCGTGACGCCGATCCAGGGAATGAGCGGATACCCCACGAACACGACATGCTGGGGCGTGTTGAGCAGAAAGCCCGGCGAGTGCAGGACGGTCCACACCGCGCTCGCCGACTTCACGACGTCGAACAGATTGTGGGAGGCAATCATGATCGTGCCAACTGCGGCAACCGCGGACGCGGGAAGCCTGACGAGTACCGACAACGTGATCATTGCCCACCCGAGCGCCCACAACACCAGGAGCATCGTGACCCGGTAATCGACGTTGAACTGGTAGGCGAGGCACCGCACCACGACGGTCTCGAGGACGAGCAACCAGAGACCGCGCGTGAACAGGTATCGCGAGAGCTCGCTCGTGGATTTCCTGCGCAGCGACAGGTAAGCGCCAGTACCGGTGAGCAGAAAGAAGACCGGCGCGCAGAAGTTCGTGATCCAGCGGGTCGCGAACAGCGCAGCCGAGGCCGTGCTCAGGTCTGTCGGATTTTGGCCTGGAACACCGAAGAAGTCCCGCGTGTGATCCAGTGCCATGACGATCATGATGACGCCGCGGACGATGTCGACGGATTCGAGTCGGGCGTGGCGTGCTGGCGTCACCTCGCCGTCGGAGATCACTGTTGCTTGAAGACGCGCACGTAGTCGACGAGCATCGTCGCGGGGAAGATGGCGTCCGAGCGCGGATCGCCGTCGAACGTCCCCCCGACGGCCAGGTTGAGGATGAGGAAGTACGATCGGTCGAGGATCGATTGCCCGAATCGCTCCACGGCGCCCTTCGTGATCCCGTAGTGCGCCACGTCGTCGACGAAGAAGCGGACGTGAAGCGAATCCCATTCGACGGCGAACGTATGGAAGTCGTCGGCGAAGCTGCCGCGCTCGAGTCGGAGCGCTTGAGCGAACGGAGTGGCCCCGGAGTAACCCGGACCGTGCACCGCCGAGCTGGTCGTGATTGGATCGCTACCGCGGTTCTCCATCACGTCGAGCTCCCCGCACAACGGCCATGGTATCGCCGGCGAGTCGTTGCCCAGCATCCAGAACGCCGACCACAGGCCCTGCCCTGCGGGCAACCTGATCCGCGCTTCCACTCGGCCGCGGTCGACGCGCAGCTTGCCGCGCGTCGTGACCTTCGCCGAGGTGTACAGACAGGGTCCGTAATAGCAGGTCAGGCCCGACTGCGCGCGCCGGGCAACGATCGTCAGGTGCCCCTGTCCGTCGAGCGCGATATTCTCCAACGCATCGGTGTAATACTCCTTCTCGTTGTTGCCCCAGCCGCAGATACCCTGACTGCATCCGTCCGCCATGTCATGTCGCCACTTGGTGCTGTCGATGCGTGCACCGGCTGGCCCATCGAAGTCGTCACTCCAGACCTGCACCCATGTGGTTTTGGATGGCGTTGCGACCGTCGATGCCGTGCTGCACGCGCACACGAGGGCCGTACTGGCAGCCAGCGCCCATCGAGCGGAGAGGAGTCGAGTCATGTCAGGGACGCAGGGCGGGAGAAGTGAGGGATGGGCACGGCGGTGGTCAGCATTGAGCACCGCCTACGACCGGCGCGCATTCAGTCAGAGCTGCGAGTACGCTGTGGGCCGCAGGATGATGTCCGAGATGGCGGACACGTTGTCGCGATACTGGGGATCGGCGGACAGGGTCTTCCAGTCCGGATCCTTGAGAAACGCTGCCCACGCCGCGTCGCGTGCCGACATGTCGCTGAACGCGAGCATGTAGGCGAGACTCGGCATTCGTGCACCGATGATCGTCTCACCGAAGAACACGGGCGTGAGACCGGTGCGGCGAAAGATGGGCACCTCGCCCGCGTTGAACATCGCGAGCTTGTTGAGCGCGGCGCGATCGCTGTGGCTCTCGTACGTCCGGAGCTCGAAGATGCGCGGTGTGGCCGTCCCGGCACCGGCCGCGGGCTCCAGCATCGGCATCGACTCGAAGGTGCGGAGCAGCGTGCTCTCCGCGCGAACGAACGACGGTTCGGACAACGTCGCGTCGAGGACACCCGCTCCGGCACGCATGTATGCCGCGTCGCTGGCGAGCCGGTCGCGCAACGACGTCACGGACTCGAGTGTCTGATGCGCGAGCACGAGGAGCAGCGACGGTGCGTTGTCTCCGTAGACCACCGTGAACGCGCCGACGCGACTGACGCCCGCGCGATTCATCGCCGGGATCGCCGCGTCGCCGATGAACGCGGTGAACGCACGCTGCTTCGCGCCAGGCAGCAGATGATAGCGACGAAGCTCGACATACTGGCGGGGTGACGGCTGGGTCAGCATGTCGAGCCTAGGCAGCGGCGCAGCGGCGGCCACGGCGGTTACGGCGAGAAACTCACGTCGGTCCACTCTCACCTCCTGGTAGAGACTTCGTTGACGTGTCGCCTGCGATCAGTTTCAGCGTACGACTGTCGGGCGCACCGTGGAAGAACAGGTCGAGCAGCCGATGGAATGGCGATCCCTCCGGTGACACGTGCGCGTACAGCGTTGCGCACGATCTCAACTTGACGTCGTCAGGTGAGCCGAAGATCTGGTGAGCAGAATGACCGCCGCTGAGCAGGAGCGCTTCGGTGCACGCCACCAGCCGCGGGCCGAGGACACCGTGCCCAAGGTATTCCGTTGCCTCTGCGATGCTCTTGATGGAGAACTCCCCGGATGTCGGACTCGACCCGAGTCCCGCGTATTGCGGGAAGATGTACCACATCCAGTGCGAGCGCTTCTGCCCCGCCCTGATCTCCGCGAGCGCCTGGTCGTAGACACGCGACTGCGCCTCGACGAACCGCTGGAGATGGTGCGGATCCTGATTGTTCGGCACGTTGGTCAAAACGGGCGCTTCACGGAAACAGTCGTTCGAGCACGATTCGCATCGACCGTCCGCCGACGGTGAGCGTGGTATCCGCATGCACTCCGCCGTGCTCATCCAGTTGGAGGGTCAGTGGCAATCGCGGCTGTCTCTGGCTACGCACGATCGGGCGCTGCAGTCGTGCCATCATGTCACTCTCGAGCATCGGCGTTTCACCTGACGACGACCGTGCCGCGGTACTTCCCACCGACCGCGACGCGCGCCTCGACCTTCAACCTGCCCGCAACGCCCTGGGAGAACAGCAGACGTCCCGCGATCTTCCCGCCGGGCTCGACTCCGCCCGTGTAGAGCACGTTGGCCCGCGCCGTCCGGCCGTCCACCGTGCCGGTGAACACGAGCTCCGACTTGAACACGTCGCGGAATGTGCCCGGCGGCGTACTCGCCACATCCGCGCACGGCGCGAAGACGAGCGCGCGCGTTCGCCCCACTGCCGTTCCCTGGATCGTTCCGGTGAAGACCAGCCGGCCGCCGACCTCGAGCAGGCAGTTGCGACCACGGGGCGTGAGCGTGAGCGTCGAGAAGTCGACGAGCGCGTCAAACTGGCCTGAGGTCGCGATCCGCTGCGATGCCGACGACGTGCGCTCGGCGGCACTACTCGATGGCGCGAGCGAGGGAGCGCTCGGACCGTTCGCATCGGGACCACTTCCGCAGCCGGCGCCGATGAGCATCACCGTTCCAGCGGCAACGAATCGACGGACGTTCATGATGGCCTCCTGCCGGGGTGATTTGGACGCGCACGGGAGACAGCCGAACCTACCCGGAGTAGGACGCGGCGCAACCTTGCGCTCGTCAGGCCAGCGCGTAAAAGAGCTCCACGAACGAACGCGCCGCGCCATCCATTCCCGCGACCTTCGGATTCGTCGGCTCGACGACCCAATACTCATTGGGGGCGTGCGCCCCGCCGCCGTGCCCGAGTCCGAACTGTCCCGCGGGCATCCTGAGCGGTGGCGCGGTGAATGTCGCGCCCGGCCACGAGCCGGCGAGGCGAGGCCACAGCAGCGGCTCGATGCCCGACTTGCTGTACGTCGCGATCATCGCCTTGACGAGCTTCGAGTCGGCCGGCGTCTCAGTCGGGTCGTACCCACCGGTCATGTTCACTTCGATGTCGCCGAAGCCGTGCTTGCGAAGGTGCGCCTTCAGCAGGGCGAGCGTTCCTGCCGCGGTCATGTCGGGCACGAGTCGCATGTCGATCTTCGCCACGGCCCGATTCGGCAAGATCGTCTTGCCGCCCGGTCCGGTGTAGCCGCCGACAAGGCCCTCGATGTTGATCGTCGGCTGCGACACGAGGCGCACCTGCGCGTCGTGCCAGTTCTCATTGTTGATCCAGTGTTCGACGCCGAGCGACTTCTTCGCCGACGCCTCGCTCTTCTTGGGAATCGAGGTCTCGAGAATCCGGCGCTGCGCGCTCGTGAGCGGACGCACCTTATCGAAGAAACCGGCCACCGCCGGCGTATGGCCATCGGCCTTCACGAGCGTATTGAGCGCCTGCACGAGATGCCATGCCGGGCTGTCTACCTGCGCCGCGAGGCTCGAGTGCACGTCCAGCTTCGGCCCGCGTCCCCACTTCTCTCCGGATGAGACGAGCTCCAGCTCGACGATGCCCTTGGCGCCAAGGTTCACCTGCACCGAGCCGTCGAGGTCCTGATTGCCAAGCGGAATGATGATGCCGATGCACTTGCTGAGCGCTGCTTGCACTTCCGGCTTGAAGACGATCTGACGGAAGTTCGGCGATCCGATCTCTTCTTCGCCCTCGCAGATGAGAACGAGATTCACCGGCAGCTTCGTGTTCGCCGCCTTGAACGCCGTGAGCGCGGCGAGACACGCGGCCTGCGGTCCCTTGGAGTTCGTCGCGCCGCGTCCGACGAGCACCCTGCCGATGCCGGGCCGGTCGATGAGCCGACTCTCGAGCGGGGGCGAGCTCCACTCGGTGGGGTCGAACTGCTTGACGTCGTACATCATGTAGATGGCCAGCCACGTGGGCGCGCCCGCGTCGAGCGTGGCGAAGACACCGCCCTTGCCGGCGGTGGGCACGACCTCGACGTGCTGAAAGCCGGCGGCGCGCGCCAGCTTCGCCATGTGCTCGGGACCTTGCGGGTAGTTCAGGTTCTCGGCAGCGATCGACGGGAGGGCGATCCACTCGCGCAGCATCGCCAGTGTGGCGTCGTGCTGGGTGGCGACCTGCGCGAGGACGGCGGCGCGGTCATCCTTCACGAAGAAGGGCGCGACGGCGCCGTTGCCGAAGGCGAAGACGGCGGCACCGGCCGCAGCGGTTTGCAGAAACTCGCGGCGGGTGGAGACCGGGGTCGAACCATGATCGTTACGCGTTTCCGTTGTGTCCACTGGAATCTCCGTCGATGGTGTACGCGTCAGAGCGCGGGCCGGCGAGCGCTCACGTCGCAGCGAAAGTGCGGCGAGGCGGCGCGAGGCGCCAGCAGGTGCGGGGTGACGCCGGCCACGGAATGAGTGGTGAGCTCGCGCCGGAACGACGGGTGTGACCCGGTCCCGTGACGGCTCGTATTGCGAGTACCACGTGCACTCGACGACCTCTCCCAACCGGATCACCATGCGCATCACCACCGCGATCCTGCTGCTCGCACTCCTCACGCTCCGCTCCGCGCCAGCATCCGCGCAGGGCGCCGCGACGCCGCCAAGCGCAATCGTGTGGATCGGCAAATCGGTGACACTCGCCCGCGTCGACGGTCGCTCGATGGCTGCCGCGTGTCCGACGCGCAAGCAGGTCGACCACTTCGTCCGCGAGCGGGCGCTCAAGTGGGACGACGCATCGATCGGCTGCCGCTTCCTGATGTCCGGTAACTTTACCGGCGCACAAGTGGTGGAGGAATCCGGCGCCTACATCCGCGTGAGCGTCACGCTCACGAGTTTCCCGACGACGCACCGCTACTGGACCTCTCGGCGCAACTTCCGACTGCTCTCCTGAGCGCCCGAGGCGGCGCTCGCGCCGCACCTGATAGACCCATGCGGTTTCCCGCTTGTTACGGCCGAGAGAAGACCGACCCATGCGGGACAGCGTCGCCGCTGGCTCCGTGCGGCCAGCGGGTGCGGGCGAAACTCACGCCTCCCGTCGCTGTCCCTGCGTCCCGAAAGGACTGATCGATCTCGAGCGCTCCGGTGCGCCGATCGAAGCGCACCAGGTAGAGCTGTCGCTTGCCGTCATTCACCACGAGGCGCGAACCGCCGTCGTCGAATGCGAGCCAGTGCGGCTTGAACGTCGACTCGAACGCCACGCGGCTCACCTCGCGCGGACGGATCGGATCGGACACGTCGAGCGTCACCAAGGCGCCTTCATCGGGAACGGTCTGGACCCAGAACGACCCGATCAGGACCGGCACCGCGCAGTTCTCCCCACCAAAGGCCCGGAGGAAATCGACCTGCGGAGCCTGGCTGTCGATGGCCGTCACGCGGTAGAAGCCGCAGGTAAAGGTGGCGAGGAGCACGGTCCGGCCGTCGGACGTGACTCGTGGCTCGCCGGGGAAAAGATGATGGTCCTCTCCCTTCGTCCTGGCTGACCCATCGTGAGCATGTCCGTCGCCGGCCGTCGTTCGTGGAAGCTCGATGGTCTGCAATAGCGCGAGGTCGGACAGTCGCCACACTTGCAGATGCGCGCCGAAGTCGGCCAGCATGTCGGTGCTCGTGGAAACGACGCGGTCGATCGCCGGCAGCACGGCCAGACTGTAGGGACGAATCTGGAGACTGTCGATCGCCACCGCTCGAGCACTGGTGGCTCGAACGAGGCGGCCCTGGCGGTCGAGTTCCACCAGACCGCCCGGCGGGATATTCGTTGGGCCATGTCCCTGAAACGTGGCGAGCAGGTGGCCGTCAGCGAGTTGCACGAACGAGTGCGGGAAACTGAAACCGCCAAGCTCCGTGAAGGAGCCTAACAGCTTCGGTTGGGCGGGGTGCGTGAGGTCGAACCGGAAGGTCTTGCCGGCTCCGAATCCGTTCGCGAACAGCACTCGGTCGCGCTCGAGTTGATGCTCGGTGTGGTGCGGTCCAGTCGCGCGCGCGCCGACTGGCAATGTCGATACGATGCGGGCGTAGCTCTGCGATCCCGGACGGACATCGATGACCGCGAGAAAGTCGCTCTCGAGCGTGTCGGCGTCGCCGGCCCAGACATAGAGAAAGGGAGCGGGACGTTCGGCTTGGGCGAAGCTCTGCGCCGGAAGGGACGCGAGAAGCGCCAACAACAGGCAGTGGGCGGTGCGGATCACGGAAGTCTCCGGAAGGCGTGAACCATTCCACACCGGCAAGGTGCAGCGCACAGGGAAGCAGCGCACCCGTCACCGAGTCGGCCGCGACCGGAGCCTAGCACCAGCAATCGCTTAAAGCGAGCGACTCCCCATTGACTGCATCACCAGTTCGAGTTTCCGTGGCTGGTATCGATGATCGCGAAGATCGGCGGTGCGACATCCCGGTCGCAACCATTACAGCGAGGGGAATACCGTGAGAGTACGTTCATGACGATCGACAGCCACGAGCGCGCGGCACTGGAGTGCGCCAAGGAGCACGCCCTCGCCTATCTCGGTTCACTCGACAGGGCGCCCGTCAACGCCACTGTCTCGCTCACCGAACTGCGTGCCCGTTTCGCGCATGGCCTCCCCGATGAGGGCATCGATCCGGTCACGATCATCGATGACCTTGCGGCCAGTGTCGCCGATGGACTCATCGGCAACGCGGGTGGACGATTCTACGGCTGGGTGATCGGCGGCGGCCTTCCCTCGGCCCTCGCGGCGGATTGGCTCACCGCCACCTGGGACCAGAACGCCGGACTCTACGCGTGCAGTCCAGCCGCGGCAGTCGTCGAGGAGGTGTGCGGCGAATGGCTCAAGGACGTGTTGGGCCTTCCCGCGTCGGCGTCCTACGCCCTCGTGACCGGATGCCAGTTGGCGCACGTCACCTGCCTCGCGGCGGCTCGGCACGCCGTGCTCTCACGTGCGGGTTGGGATGTCAACCGCGACGGACTGGGCGGCGCGCCGAGGATTCGCATCATCACGTCGAGCGAGGTGCACGGCACGACGACTCGCGCCGCGAAGCTCCTCGGCATCGGCACCGCGAACATCATGGTACTGCCGAGCGATGCGGAGCTGCATCTTGCGCCCGATGCACTGCGCGAGGCGCTGGCTCGCGAGGCGGGACGGCCAACGATCGTGGTCCTCCAGGCAGGCGACGTCAACTGCGGCGCGTTTGATCCGTTCCCGGAGTTGATCGCGCTGGCGCATGCAGCGGATGCGTGGGTGCACGTGGATGGCGCGATGGGGCTGTGGTGCAACGCCGTACCCGGGATGCGCCACCTCCTTGCGGGTGCGGAGCGCGCGGACTCCTGGGCGACCGATGGGCACAAGTGGCTCAACGTTCCCTACGACTGTGGCTACGCGTTCGTCGCACACCCGCTACATCATCGGGCCGCGATGGAGCATCGCGCGAGCTACCTCGTGCACGCCACCGATGTGCGCGATCAACTCGACTGGACTCCCGAGCACTCGCGTCGTGCCCGCGGCTTCGCCACGTGGGCCGCATTGCGAGAGCTTGGTCGCGCGGGCCTCGCGGACCTCATCTCGCGCAACTGCGAGCAGGCGCACGAGCTCGTGACGCGCATCGGGGCGCTGCCGGGCGCGCGCGTGATGAGCGTCCCCGTCATCAACCAGGGGCTCGTGCGGTTCCTCCATACGAGCGCGAGCGCGACTGATGGGGACCACGACCGCAGGACGGACGCGGTCATTGCCGCGATCAACGCGAGTGGTGAGGCATTCTTCACCGGCACCACATGGCGCGGGATGCGGTGCATGCGCGTGTCTGTGTCCGGCTGGCGCACGACGACAATCGACGTGGACCGCGCGGTGACGGCGGCGGCGGAGGTGTTGGGGGTCGATGGAGGCGCATAGCGGGCGCGGTGCGGCGAGTCGCGTGCGGTCTCGCGCCCGAGCGGTTCGGGCCGCAGTGTACCCCATGCGCATCTCCATTCACGCTTTCACTGCCGTGGCGTTGGCCGCGGTCATTCCGCTTTCGGCGCAGACGCAGGACAGGCGACCCGTCGTCGCCGTCTTCGCGCACCCTGATGACGAGCGCGTCATCGCTCCCCTGTTGTCCCGGCTCGCGCGGCAAGGTCGCGAGACCCATCTCGTCATCGCCACCGATGGATCCAAGGGCGTTCGCGACTTTGCCCGAATCCCTGCCGGATCCGAGCTTGCAGCGGCACGCACGAAGGAGGCGAGCTGCGCGGCGACGCGGCTGGGCGTGCGACAGCTCCATCTACTCGGTCTACCGGACGGAGGCCTCGCGTCGTTCGATGCGCTGGGCAAGCTGCGGTCGGCGCTCGCGGCGATCATCGATTCGCTCACGCCTGCGGCGATCATCACCTTCGGTCCGGAGGGAGGCACCGGGCATCCCGACCACCGGCTGGTGGGAGATGTCGCGACCCAGATCGTACAGGGCGACGCTCGCTACGCGAACGTGGACCTGTTGTACGCGTCGCTACCGACCGAGCGTCTTCGCACCGCACCACCCGCGCAGCCGACCGTGAATGGAATGGCGGAGGCGTTGCTCACCGTGCGCGTGGCGTTCGACGAACGGGATCTCGCGGCGGCGCGCGAGGAGTTCGCGTGCCATCGCAGCCAGTACGCGCCGGCGGAAAGGGACGCGGTCAACAAGTACCTGGCGCACGCGTGGAACGGTACCGTGTGGCTGCGTCCGTGGAATGGTACGCTCCACGATCCTGGCCTCTTCACACCGTAGGGCTCGGCGTCGAACGCGGCCACCGTGCGCACGCCAACGGGGAACGCACCGGTCATACGCGGGCGAGTCACCCGCGTGGCGTTGCTACGTAGAGGGTGTGCATGGGCCCCGTCGTCTCGTGTGCCCGAACGCGGAGCGTGCTGACGACCAGCCCCGACGCGTGCAGCGCGCTCGCGAACTTCGGGTCGTCACCCACCGACCAGTACACGACAGTCCCACCAGCGCGCAGGGCGGCACACGTGACCCCGATGCCTCGCGTGGCGTACAGTTGTGCGTTTTCGGACATGAGCATCCCCTCGGGACCGTTGTCGGTATCGAGCATGATCGCATCGAACGAGCCGGGGTTAGCGCGGAGCACGTTGATCACGTCGTCATGCACGACGCGCACGCGCGGATCACTCATGGCGTCGACAGACAGGCCATATCGCGGGTCGGCATTCCACGCGACCACCTCCGCCACGAGCTCCGCTACCACCACCTCGGCGTCATCGCGCAATTGCCGGAGTGCCGCGCGGAGCGTGAACCCCAGCCCAAGCCCGCCGATGAGCACTCGTACCCGCGGCACCTCCCGGATCGGAGCGCAGGCGACTTCGGCCAGCCTGTCCTCGGAAAGATGTCGGCGTGTGGACATGAGCTCCACGCCATCGGCGCGAATGAGATACGCGCCATCGTGTCGATACAGCGCGATCAGCGTCCCATTCGGCGTCCGCGCCTCCCCGAGCCGCTCGAGAGGCTTCATCGGTCGTCGGGTCGCAGGGCGGAGCGAAAGCGCAACCGTGCACTCCACTGCGGCAGCGGCATCTCAGGTGGGCGGTGAGGCAATTCGTTCCAGCTGAACAGTATGACCGGCCGTTGTGAGGATGCTGACGACACGAGCGAGCAGATCCTCGCGCACGAGCACGTAATCGGTATCGAACGTGGCGATCGCGAAGAGCGGTACACCGGCCGCAGCTAGCGGTCCGGCCACCGCGGCGAGTACCCCCACCATTTCGAACGGGAGCGGGCCTTCAACGCGTAGCGCACGATAGCCACGCGCCGCCTCCACGTGCAGCGGCACAGCCACCTCATCGGCGACGATGGAAAGCTCCAGCGGGGTACGAGTCACGCTGAGAAAGGCTCGCGCGTGAGCCGTCCACTCCGGTATTGCGTCCTG
>JANLTI010000236.1:0-6117 GCA_031362845.1 Gemmatimonadaceae bacterium
GGCAGCTCGCGCTTGAGCGCCCGCACGGCCTGCTGCACCGGTCCCTCATCGTCCCACGCCGCCGAGCCGTCGGCATCCTTCCGCTCCGGAATGCCGAACAGCAGCACACCGCCCACTCCCAGGTCGGCCGCGGCGCGGGCATCGATCAGGAGCTGGTCCACCGACGTCTGACTCACACCCGGCATCGAGGGCACCGGCTGGCGCACCCCTGTGCCGGCGCGCGCGAACAGCGGCAGCACGAGCTGCGAGGCAGACAGCCGTGTCTCGCGAACGAGGTTGCGAAGCGCGGCCGTGCGTCGCAGGCGGCGGGGTCGGTATTCGGGAAACGCTGGCATGGAGGTCAGGTGCTCATTCCGGCTGCGGGGATGGCAGATGTTCGGCCCGCCGAAGCCCTTCCAGAATCTCCGACGCGCCCATGCCGCGCAGCTCGTTGGCCAGACGAATGCCGCAGAGCGCGGGATCATCGGGGTCGAGCGCAATCTGGCCACGCACCATCCGCGTGCCATCGATCGACGCGATCATCCCGTGCAGGACGCCGACACCGTCGGCCCCCGGGATGGCGAGCGCGCCGATCGGGACCTGACACCCGCCCTCCAGCGCCGCGAGAAACGCGCGTTCGGCCACGACGGCACGCATCGTCGGCGCGTCGTTCATGACCGTGGCCACCGCGCGAATCCGTTCATCGTCCGTGCGCACCTGCACCGCGATCGCTCCCTGGCCCGCGGCGGGGAGCCACGCCGGGACGTCGAGATAGCAGGTGATGTGCTGCCGCGCCCCGAGCCGGTGCAGACCGGCGGCCGCCAGAATGGCGGCGTGCACGCGACCTTCGTCGATCTTCTTCAAGCGCGTCGGCACGTTGCCGCGCAGGTCCGCGACCTCGATGTCGGGGCGCGCCGCGAGCAGCTGCGCCCGCCGGCGCAGGCTCGATGTACCAACGCGCGAGCCGCGCGGCAGGTCATCGAGCGATTGCGCCAGGATGCGCCCGTTCACCACGAGCGCGTCACGCGGATCCTCGCGCTCCAGCACCGCCGCGACCAGGAGCCCGTCCGGCGATTCCGTGGGCAGGTCCTTCAGGGAATGCACGGCGATCTGCGTCTTGCCCTTCAGCAGATCGTGCTCGAGCTCCTTCGTGAACAACCCCTTCGCGCCGATTGCGCTCAGCGGCTCATCGAGCCGCTTGTCGCCGACGGTCCGATACGTCACGAGCTCGGATACGATGCCCTGCTGCTCGAGCGCAGCCTGCACCATGCGCGCCTGACGCAGCGCGAGCTCGGAGACGCGCGTACCGATCTTGACGATCGGTGTGGGCGACGAGCCGCTCACGAGACCGCGCACGGGGCACGCACCGATGGCCGGTGGCTCCGCCGCGTCACTGCTGCCGCTCCACGAGCCCGATCAGCAGCGCGACACCCAGAATGGTGAGCGCCAGGACGACGAGGGCGAGCACGCGGAGCGCTCGCGCCGGCCGAGCATCCCGCCGCTGCACGTACGCGGCCTCGCTCAGGTACCACGTGCCCGCTCGCGAGCCGGCGACGATCACGCCGCTGGTGACGAGGTCATCGAGCTCGCGTGAGCCGCCCAACCCGAGCCCCTCCGTCGACGCGGCGCGTGTCGGCGCCGTGGCATCCGCAAGACGAAACGCATCGACGATCGCGTTCGTCCGCCGACGTTTCGCTGCCGCCGCTGCTGCGATCATCGCTCCGGTCCCCATGCGCTCCTCGTTGGAAGAATGGTGCGGCCAATCATCGTGTCCGCAGGTACAACGATTCGACCTTGGCTCGCGCCCACGGCGTCTTCCGCAGGAACTTCAGCGACGACTTGATGCTCGGGTCGTGCGTGAAGCTACGAATCTCGATGAGTCGGGCCAGCCCGTCCCAGCCGTGCACGGCGACGAGCCGCTCCAGCATCGCCTCCAGCGTCACGCCGTGCAGCGGATTGCGTGGCTGCGGCTCGGTCACGAGACATCCTTCATCGATGTCACCACGGCGTCCACCAGCGCCGCGATGGATGCGACGGCGGATTCCGCCGCGAGCGCGATGCCAGCACCGCGAATGGCCTCGCTCGTGACCGGCCCAATGGACACCGCCGGCGCGCGGCGCGCCAGATCAGGGCCGACCGCGTCCACGAACCCCCGCACGGCCGACGCCGATGCGAACGTCGTGACATCCACCTCGCCACGGTCGAGCGCCCCGCGCAACACGTCGGCACCATCGTCGCCACTGACGGTGCGATAGGCCGGCACCACATCGACGGCACACCCCAGCGCGCGTAGCCCGTCCGGGAGCACGCGGCGCGCGCCCTCCGCCGCGACGTGGAGCACCCGCGATCCCCGGACGTCGTCACGTGCGGCCAGCGCTTCCAGCACCGCCTCGGCCACGAATCGCGCCGGCACGACGTCAGCCGCCAGTCCGTGCGCGAGCAGCGCATCGGCCGTGGACTGCCCCACGCACGCCAGGCGAGAGGCAGCGAACGCGCGGGAATCGAGACCCGCGTTTCGCAGCGCCGCCCACGTCAACGCCACGGCGTTCTGGCTGGTGAACACCACCCACCGATAGCGGTCCAGTCGCCGCACCGCCTCGGCCAATGGCGCGGCGTCGAGTGGCTGGATTCGCATGGCCGGCAGTTCGAGCACGTCGGCGCCGAGCGCGGCGAGCGCGTCACGAAGACCGGTGGCTTGCGCGGACGCACGAGTCACGACGATGCGCCGGCCGAAGAGCGGCAAGCGATCGAACCAGGCGAGCTCCGTGCGCAGCAGGACCACCGCACCGATCACCGTGATCACCGGCGCGCCGAGTCCCTCGCGCGCGATCACCTCGGCAATCGTGGAGATGGTGCCGGTAACCGTGCGCTGACGCGGATACGTGCCCCACTGGATGGCCGCTGCCGGCGTGTCCGGTGACATGCCGCCCGCAATGAGCTCCGACGCGATGCGGGGCAGCAACTTCACGCCCATGTACAGCACGATGGTGCCGCCCGCGCGGGCGAGGGCCGACCAATCGGTCTGCGACGCGGCCTTGGCGGGATCCTCGTGACCGGTGACGAAGGTGACCGACGTCGCCACACCGCGATGCGTAACGGGAATGCCCGCATACGCCGGCGCGGCAACTCCCGCCGTCACGCCCGGCACCAGCTCGAACGCGATGCCCGCCGCGGCCAGCGCCTGCGCTTCCTCGCTGCCACGCCCGAAGACCAGCGGATCACCTCCCTTGAGTCGCACCACGCGCTTGCCGTCGCGCGCGAGTCGAATCAACAGGTCGTTGATGCTGTCCTGGTTCGCGGAGTCGCGACCGCCGCCGCGCTTTCCGACGTCGTGTATCTCGACGCCAGGATTCTCCAGGCGCGCCGCACGCACGATGGCCGGATTCGCCAGTGCGTCGGTCGCGATCGCATCGCAGCGCGCGAGCAGCTCGCGGGCGCGGACGGTGAGCAGTCCCGGATCACCAGGCCCTGCGCCGACGAGATGAACGATTCCCCGTGCCGCCGGGCGCACGCGAGACGTCACGCGTCGTCGCCGCGGTCGAGTGCGGCGAGGCGGGCCCGCGCCGCGCGGCGGCGCGTCACCAGGGTCGCCGCGTACAGCACATAGAGCACGCCCGCCACGACGTAGGCAGCCTGGAAGTACCACCCGGTATCCGCCATGTCAGCGCGCTCCGCCGGACGAGCCTTCGCGTTCGGCCAGCTCCGCACGTTCCGTCGCGAGGCCGTAGCGCGACCGCATGAGCATGATGTACGCGAAGAAGAAAGCGAGGAAGCTGATGAGCAGCGTCGTCAGCATCTCGGGCGGCAGCGACGGTCGGTCCGGCTTGAGCACGATCGGCATGGGGTGCAGCGTGCGAAACAGGTAGACGCTCATGTGAATGAAAGGGATGAGCAGCGCGCCCAGGATGCCGAGGACGGCGGAGTAGCGGGCGCGCATTCCGGGTTCCGTCACCGCACCACGCAGCACCAGGTAGCCCGCGTAGATGAACCAGAGGAACAGCGTCAGCGTGAGCCGAGCGTCCCACGTCCACCACGTTCCCCACACCGGCTTGCCCCAGATCGGCCCCGTCGTCAGCACGACGGTGGTGAACAACAGCCCGACCTCGGCCGAGCTCTCGGCCACGCGATCGGCGCGCGGATCCTTCAACCAGAGATACACCACCGACGTCACGGCAACGATGGCGAAGGCGATGTACGCGTTCAGCGCTGCGGGGAGATGCAGATAGTAGATCTTCTGCGCGAGTCCCTGCGTCGCCTCGGTGGGCGTGAACCAGATGACGCGGATGTATGCGGCCGCGACGGCGAGCGCCACCGGGACGATCCACCAGTCGGGGTGCGCGCGAGTTGAGCGTTCGGTCATTCGTCGAGCGTGTAGGGAAAGGCGACGGCGCAGGCGACGACGAACACGAGGTCGAAGCCGAGGAGGATGCGCAACCATGGCCACGCCTCCGCCGCGGGCCGGCCGGCAACGAGCCGCGCCGTCGTCTGTGCGGCGGCGGTGACGATGGGCAGGAAGAACGGGAGTGACAGCATGGGCAGGAGCAGCTCGGCCAGCCGCGTATTCACCGCCATCGCGCTGAACAGCGTTCCCACCGCGACGATGCCTACCGCGGCGAGCACGGCGATGCCGGCGAGCGGAAGCCAGATGCCGCCGAGCGGGACGTTGTAGAAGAGGGCGAGCGCGGGGAGCGCGATCGACTGGATACCGGCGACGAAGAGCACGTTCGCCAGCGCCTTGCCCAGATAGATCGATTCGCGATCCACCGGCGCGGCGAGCAGCGCGTCCATCGCGCCGTCCGCCTGTTCCACGCCGAACGAGCGCTGGAGTCCAAGCAGCCCGCTGAAGGTGAAGATCACCCAGAGCACGCCGGGCGCGATGTCGATCGCGGCGACGGCGGTGGGGTCCCACGCGAAGTAGAAGATGGTGAGCCCGAGCAACGCGAAAACGATGGACGAGAAGAACGCCGTGCGCGTGCGGAACTCGATCGCGAGGTCCTTCCGCGCGATCAGCCACGCCGCGTGTAGCACGCCCGGCAGGTCGGATGGTTCGCTGGCGCTCACGGTGACGGCGAGCGGGCTGGTGACGAGGTCAGGCATCGGCGGTGGCCAGCTCGCGATACTCCGTGGCATACGCCGCGACATCGAGCGCAGCGCGCGCCTCGTGCCGGACGAAGCGTCCCCGCCGCATGATGGCGGCGTGCGATGCGAGCGCGAGTCCCTCGCCGAGATTGTGCGTGACGAGCAGCAGCGCCGCGCCGCGGTCGCGCCGGCCGGCGAGGGCGGCGGTGAGCGCCGCGCTCCCCGATTCGTCGAGCCCGGTGTACGGTTCGTCGCAGAGCAGCAGTCGAGGGGCGTGCACGATGGCGCGGGCGATGGACACGCGCTGCTGGAGTCCCCGGCTCAAGGCGCGGACCGGCGCATTCGCCCGGTCGGCCACGCGCATCTCGGCGAGCGCGCGGCGCGCGGCGCCCGAGGGATCGCGCACGCCGTAGAGGCGCGCCGCGAACTCGACGTTCTCGTGCGCCGTGAGCGCGCCATAGAGCATGCTGGCGTGGGAGATGAGTCCCACCTGCGCGCGCGCGGCGCGGCCCTCCCGGAGACGCACACCACCCACGCGACAGGCGCCGTCCGTGGGCGCGAGCAGTCCGGCGAGAAGACGCAGCAGCGTCGTCTTTCCGGCGCCATTGGGACCGAACAGCGCCAGACACTCGCCGGCGCCGATCGTGAAGTCGACTCCGTTCACGGCGCGGCGCCCACCGAACACGCGCACCAATCCCACCGCCTCCACGACAGGACGGTTCGCGTCGATCACGATCGCTGCAGCGGAGGGCATCGCCCAAAGATACCGTGTGGCGGCAGTGGCGAGAGGGAAGAAACCCGACAGGGACGGCGAGCTGCACGCGCTTCCCGTACGGCGAAAGGCGTGCGGCGCGTCGTGTGGCGAGAGGCGTACGGCGTGCGGCAGGGGCGGCGGCGTGCGGCGAAAGGCGAGCGGCGCGTCGTGGGGCGAGAGGCGTCCGGCGTGCGGAGTGGGATTCGGAAGGGTCGGTTGCATGACGGGCGAACGGCAGGGTAGTCTGCCCGTGCAGTCACCCCATGGCCTCGTTCCAATTCCCCGCCGCCCGCCGCACCCGCCCC
>JANLTI010000240.1:0-34684 GCA_031362845.1 Gemmatimonadaceae bacterium
GCAGGCGCCGAGATGGGTGTATCAGGATCGCGGCATCGCCCCCGTGGAGTCGGGGCTCAAGGGCGCCCTCGGGCCCGCGGCCATCGCGCTCGATGGCGGTACCGTGATCTACTCGCTGCCGAGCGTGGGCCCGCTCAACGAGTCGGCCTACGTGATGCCCGGCGCGGTCCGGGTTCGCGCATCAGATCTCAAGGCCATCGCACCGAATCTGCGGCCTGGGGTAGCAGTGTACTTCTACTGACGTCCCGTTCGCGGGGCACCGGAGGCAGACGTGGGCGTGGTGAGATTCTTTCGAAGTGGCGGGATGCTGGCCTGGGGACTGCTCGGGTCCGTGCTCCTGCTCATGGTGGCGAGCACGGCGCTGTTCGCGCGCACCGCGCTCGTGCGGCACGAGCGCGACGTGAACCGCATGGTGTTCAACGACAACCTCCAGTTGCTGGATGAGGTGCGGAAGAGCAGCGGCGCACTGGACGACAGCCTGGCGAACGTCGCCTCCGGCGCGACGACCGCCGTGCCGACGACGAAGGCCTACCTCGTCGTCAGCATCGAGGACCACCGGGTCTGGTACAAGCTCGGCGACAGCGTCCTCTTCACCACCGAGGTCGCCACGGGGAGCGGCAAGGTGCTCGAGGGCGGGAGCGGGGGCTCGCAGTGGAAGTTCGAGACGCCGCGCGGTCGCCTCGTCGTGCAGGCCAAGGAAACGGATCCCTCCTGGATCCCGCCCGACTGGCACTTCGTGGAGCAGGCGCGCAAGCGTGGGCTCGGCATCGTGCGCCTCAGCCGCGGGCAGTCCATCGCCGCGGGCGACGGCTCCGAGATCACGGTGTCGGGCGCCGACATCGTGCGCAAATATCCGGACGGGCGTATAGAGGCGGTGGGGGAGGGCAAGGAGGGGCGGGAGATCGTGGCGGGTGGCAATCTGCTCATCCCTCCGTTCGGCACGAATCAGCGTAAGTACAAGGGCGTGCTGGGAACGCACCGTCTCGTGCTGGGCGATGGGTATGCGTTGCATGGCACCGACAAGCCGGAGACCATTGGCCGATCGGTCAGTCATGGGTGCATCCGGCTCCGCAACGCCGACATCGAGACGCTCTACAACATGGTCGAGGTCGGCACCCCCATCTACATCTACTAGCGGCGGCCTGAGCAATACGTGTCGGAGGCGGCGAGCGGAGGTACTGGCCAATCGGTCAGGTTTGTCGTCCTATTCCGTTGCCTCTGCCGCTTCCAATCGTCACCTTCTTGAATAGGTTGATCACGGTTGCCGCAGCATCCTTCGCTCCCCGCGAAGGCTCCGTGAGTCGAGTCGCGCCCCCACCGCTGGTCCCCGGGGGCTGATAGCTACGAGACGTTGGCGCAGGGCCAACGTCCGTCTGGTTGCCAGGGAGGGCAGTCCATCCATGTCGAAGATCGTGTCCCGCGGCCGTCGCATCGGCCGCGCCCTGGCGTTTTTCACCGTTGCCATTGCGGGGTCGTTGCTCGCGGCCCGACGCGCCGACGGATCAGCGCGCACGGCCGAAGCCGCGAACGCCGTCGCCTCCGGGGTCACCGCGGCGCTCACTGCCCCCATTACCGCCCTGCACGACGCGACGACCCGCGCCCACGACGACAGCGAGCGCCTCCTCGCCACCATCGATTCGCTGCGCGGCCGGAGCGGCAAGCTGCTCGCGCGCCAGGTGCCCCGCTCCTCGAAGCACCTCACCTTCTTCACTCGCCTGTTCGGCGACACGGCCGTCCGCGCCCTCGGCGTGCACGACGTCACCGACAGCACCGGCAGCTCACGGTTCGCGCTCATCACGATCCGCGATTTCACCGAGAAGCAGGACGGGCGCATCGGCACGTACCGCATCGGGTTCTGGCCCAACGAACAGGGCGAAGCGTACGGCGGCGCCTATGCGAATCCCTCGGGTTTCATCGAGGTCACGCCCGAGAACATGAACACCTCGGTGAGCCAGCACTTCCGCCTCAGCGACTTCCTGACGCACGACCAGCAGGCTACCTGGCCCAAGTATCTGGTGCTGCGCGAAGATCTCGTCGACAAGCTCGAGCTGGTGATCGCCGAGCTCCAGCGCGAAGGACATGCGGTGCAGCACATGAGCGTCATGAGCGGGTTTCGCACGCCGCAGTACAACGCGACGGGCGGTGAGACGGGCGGCCGCGCCGGCATGAGCCGGCACATGTACGGCGACGCCGCGGACGTCTTCGTCGACAACGATCGCGATGGCCGCATGGACGACCTGAATCGCGACGGGCGTGTGAACCACCGCGACGCGCAGGTCATCCTCGACGCGGCGGAACGGGTGGAGCGCCGGCATCCCGACGTGACGGGCGGCGTCGGCGTCTACAAGGCCACGTCCTCGCATGGTCCGTTCGCGCACGTCGACGTGCGCGGCTATCGCGCCCGGTGGGGTCTGCTGTGACCGCCCCCGCGCCGGCTACCCCGGTCGAGCGGCGTCGCGCGGCGCCGGCTCGCGCGCGTCGCTCGCGCCATCGCGCCAGCGCGGTCGTGCTCCTCACGCTCTCGGGATTCGGCGCGGTGCAGCTCTTCCGCGATTCCAGCGACGTCACCGGTTCGTCGTTCGCCAACCTCTCGGCCGCCATTGCACCGGAGCTCGAGCGCCCGTCCGCCACGCCCACCGCTGATGCGTTCGGCCGCAGCGGCGAGGTCAAGGTGCGATTCAGCCTGCCCGGCGAACCGATCGAATTTCCGCTCGCCATCGGCGGCAACGCGGATTCGCTCACCTACCAGTGGGTGACGATCGCCGACTCGGTCGCCATCGGTGAGCCGCGTCCGCTCACCGCGGAGCGCCCCGTTGCCCCCACGATTCCGGGATTCTATCACATCGCCATCGGGCGCGATTCGGCACGAACCATCGTGCACGAGCCCACGCTCGCCGTCATGGTGCCATTCGATCGCAAGCTGGGCAACTGGCTCAACGGCTACCGCATCGGCACCTACCTGTCCGAGCGGATCGGCGGGTCGCGCGGTCGGGAGGAAGTGCCGTTGGGCTTCGTGGAAGTACGGCCCGAGCTGCTGGAGTTGCCGCTCAGCACGCACCTCAAGCTCGCCGACTTCGTGACGCACGACGACCAGAACAATGTGTGGCCCAAGTACGTCGTGCTGAATCCGCGCCTGCTCGACAAGCTCGAGCTGGTGCTTTCCGACCTGGGCGGCGCCTCGCGCCCCGAGCTCGAGATCGACGTGCACTCCGGCTTCCGCTCGCCATCGCACAACCTCCAGGTCCGCCGCGCCGCGCGCGACAGTCGCCACCAGTACGGCGACGCGGCCGATGTGCAGATCGACGCGAACGGCGACGGCAAGATCACGCTGACCGACGAGATTCGTGTCATGCTCGCCGTGGACCGCGTGGAGCGCGCGCATCCCGATCTCGTGGGCGGGCTGGGGATCTACACGTCGCGTCGCTACCGCACGCCCTACCTGCACATCGATGCACGCGGCAAGCGCTCGAGGTGGACGGGCTGAGCACACGGCGGGCGGCGAGCCGTAGATTGAGGGCGGAACGCGAATCGCGTCTCCGCCCTTCGTTGCATGCCGGCCCGCCTTTCCTTCATCCCGTGCGCACATGAACAGCTACCTGCGCGACAAGCTGCTCCAGAAGCTCGACTCCCTCACCGACGAGCGCGGCTACCAGCTGCTCGACTACGTGGAGTTCCTGGAATCGAAGTATGCCGACCGGGCGACGGCCGCCGCGGCAGCGAACCCGCTGACGCGATTCGCCGACGCCATGGAGGAAAAGCTGCGCGCCGGCAAGGTGAGTGCAACGGCGGTGGCCGAGACGATGGGTCTCATGAGCCGGGCAATGGGAGTGCTCAACGGCGCGGCGGCGGCGGGCAAGTCGGTCGCCAACGATTTCATGACGGCCACCTCGCGCGTCGTGGACGCGGCGACCACGGCCGCGAACGCGCCACCGCCGTCGCGCGGGACCGATGCATCGGCCACGCCGAGCGGCACGACTGGTGCGACTGGGGGGCAGACGGGCCGAGGGCCCGGTCCGGGCGGGACGCCCGGCGGCACTCCGCCGGCAGCGGGCAACTAGCCGAGCCGGCTCACACCAGAAAACCGGAGCACGCGAGTGGCAACGACGACGGGCGGCCGAGCGCGCAGCAAGACCACGGGCGCGGGGGCCAGCGGAACTTCGACGCGGGCGCGCGCGGCCGCCGAGTCGCCGCGGACGGGCGCCAAGCGCACCGTGATGTATTACATGAAGCAGCTGCCGGCCTACTTCCGCCTGCTCGGCGGACTGATCACCGACAGCCGCGTGAGCGGGCTCGACAAGCTGCTGGTGGCCGGTGCGATGGCCTACATCGCCCTTCCCGTCGATTTCATTCCCGACTTCATCCCGTTCATCGGCGAGGTCGACGACGTCTTCGTGCTCGTGATGGCGCTCCAGCGGCTCGTCGCCAACGCGGGACGGAACGTGGTGATCGCGCACTGGAATGGATCGCTGGAGGATCTGGCGGACCTGAACCTCAAGGAAGCGCTCGCGGCGGCGGCGTTTTTCCTGCCGCGGAGCATCCGCCGGCGGCTCAAGGTGATCGGCCGCGGCTAGCGGCTGACTGGCGCCACCGTTCGGGCGCGTCTACGTTTCGCCATGGCGACCACAATTCGTTCCGATTCCACCGGCCGGCCCGCTGCTCCGCTTCATGCGGAGAGCGGGCCGTCGCGCAATGGGGCCTCGCGAGTGCGCGACGATGTCGCGCTCACCTTCGACGACGTCCTGTTGGCGCCGCGCCACTCGGTGACGCACCCGAAGGACGTCTCCACCCGATCATTGTTCTCGCGCAAGATCGAGCTCAATGTGCCACTCGTGTCGGCGGCGATGGACACCGTCACCGAAGCGGAGATGGCGATCGCGATGGCGCGGTCGGGGGGCATCGGCGTGCTGCACAAGAACATGTCCATCGACCGGCAGGCCATGCAGGTGGACATCGTCAAGCGCAGCGAGAGCGGGATGATCCTCAATCCGTACACGCTGCCCGAATCCGCGTCGCTCCGGGAGGCGAGCAACCTGATGGCCCGATTCAAGGTGAGCGGCGTGCCGATCGTGGACCTCGACGGGCGCCTCGTGGGCATCATCACGAATCGCGATCTCCAGTTCGAGCGCAGTCTCGACCGGCCGGTGTCCGAGGCGATGACGAAGGATCGGCTCGTCACGGCGCCCGAGGGGACCACGCTCGATGAGGCGGAACGGATCCTCGCGAAGCATCGCGTGGAGAAGCTCCCGGTGGTGGACGCCGAACGGCGGTTGAAGGGGCTGATCACCGTGAAGGACATTCACAAGCGGCGCCAGTATCCCACGGCCAACAAGGATTCGCACGGGCGGCTGCGCGTGGCGGCGGCCATCGGGGCGGCGGGGGATTTCCTCACGCGCGCCAGGGCGTTGATCGACGCCGGCGTCGACGCGCTGATCATCGACACGGCGCACGGCCACGCCGACGGTGTGCTCGAGGCGACGAGCCGCGTGCGCGAGGCATTCCCCGACACGCAGCTCGTCGTGGGGAACGTCGCGACGCGCGAGGGTGCGCGCGCGCTCGTGGAGCGCGGAGTGGACGCGGTGAAGGTGGGCGTCGGGCCCGGCTCGATCTGCACCACGCGCGTCGTCACCGGGGTCGGCGTACCGCAGCTCACCGCGGTGTTCGACGCAGTGGAGGGGGCGGGCGACGTGCCGGTGATCGCGGACGGCGGCATCAAGTATTCGGGCGACGCGGTGAAGGCCCTCGCCGCCGGCGCGTGCAGCGTCATGATGGGCAGCATGCTCGCCGGCACGGAGGAGAGTCCGGGCGAGACCTTCCTGCTGGAGGGACGCCGGTTCAAGATGGTGCGCGGCATGGGCTCGCTGAGCGCCATGCAGGACGGCAGCGCGGACCGCTACTTCCAGGAGGGGGAGCTGTCGCCGAAGAAGCTGGTGCCCGAGGGCATCGAGGGTCGCGTGCCGTATCGCGGCCCCGTGGCCGACGTGCTCTACCAGATGGTGGGTGGACTGCGCAGTGGCATGGGCTACGTGGGCTGCGGCACGATCGAGGAATTGCGAACGCGCACGCATTTCGTGCGCATCACGGCGGCGGGCCTGCGCGAGTCGCACCCGCACGACGTGACCATCACGCGCGAGGCACCGAACTACAGCCTGTAGCGCATGCATTCTTGACAACGTGATTCCCGGCGACGAAGTTGTCGCGTCCGATTTCTGTATACAATCGCAGCTACTTCCAGTACACCGACGGCGGAGACTCCCACGATGGGTTTGTGGTCCAGAAAGAGTATTGCGGTGCTCCAGCGCGAGGCCGCGGAGGAGGGTGACCAGGGACTGCGTCGCACGTTGTCGGCGACCAATCTCACGTTGCTCGGAATCGGTGCGATCATCGGCGCCGGTATCTTCGTCCTCACCGGGAACGCCGCTGCACAGTACGCCGGCCCCGGCGTGGTGCTCTCCATGGTGGCGGCAGGCATCGCGTGCGGCTTCGCGGGCCTCTGCTACGCCGAGTTCGCCAGCATGATCCCCATCGCCGGCTCCGCCTATACCTACGGCTATGCCACGCTCGGCGAGTTCGTCGCCTGGATCATCGGCTGGGATCTCATGCTCGAGTATCTCTTCGGCGCCGCGACCGTGGCCGTGGGGTGGTCGGGCAACTTCGTGCCGTTCCTCAAGGAGTTCGGCATCACCTTCCCGGCGGCCTACGCCAATGCGCCGTTCGCCGTGGATGCCGCGAACAACTTCTCGAACACCGGCGCGGTGCTGAACGTCCCCGCCATGGTGCTCGTGGCGCTCATGACGTGGATCCTCGTCATCGGCATCAAGGAGTCGGCGCGGTTCAACAACATCATCGTGTTCATCAAGATGGCGATCATCTTCCTGGTGATCGGCTTCGGCTTCATGTACGTGAATACGGCCAACTGGCATCCCTTCATCCCCGAGAACACCGGCCGCTTTGGTGAGTTCGGGTGGAGCGGCGTGCTGCGCGGCGCCGGCGTCATCTTCTTCGCCTACATCGGCTTCGATGCCGTGAGCACCGCGGCGCAGGAAGCCAAGAATCCGCAGAAGGACATGCCCATCGGCATCCTGGGCTCGCTGTTCATCTGCACCATCCTCTACATCCTCATGGCGCTCGTCATGACGGGGATGGTCAACTACTCCAAGCTCAACGATCCCGCGCCGATTCTCGTCGCCGTCGCCGCCGCGGGCCCGTCGCTCGCCTGGCTGCGGTACGCGGTGGAGGTGGGCTCGCTCGCCGGTCTCGCGTCGGTGGTGCTGGTGATGCTCATGGGCCAGCCGCGCGTGTTCTATTCCATGGCGCGCGACGGTCTGCTCCCGCCGGTATTCGGCAAGGTGCACCCGAAGTACAAGACGCCGTACATCACCACGATCATCACGGGAACGGTGGCCGCCATCGTCGCTGGTCTCCTGCCGATCGGACTGCTCGGCCAGCTCGTCAGCATCGGGACGCTGCTGGCGTTCGTGATCGTCTGCGCCGGCGTCTGGATCCTGCGCGTACGGTCGCCCGAGATTCCGCGTGCGTTCAAGACGCCGCTCGTTCCGCTGGTGCCCATCCTCGGCATCCTGAGCTGCTTCGGACTCATGGCGGGCCTGCCGAAGGACACCTGGATCCGCCTCATCATCTGGCTGGCCATCGGCTTCGTCATCTACTTCGTGTACAGCAAGAAGCACTCGCACATCGGCCGCGGCGACACCCAGCACCACATGGGCGACTGACCCCGACGGGCACTAGATTCGAGAGCGGCGTCCTTCGGGACGCCGCTTCTCGTATCCCCCAGCCCCGCGCTCGTGTCAATCGATCTCCTCTCCGTTCCGCCGGCACGCCGCGCCGCCATTGACGCCATCGCGCCGCATCTCGCCAGCGGCCGGCGCGTCGCGATCAGCACGCACCTCAATGCCGATGGCGACGGATGCGGATCGGAGACGGCGCTCGCGCGCATGCTCGCGGCGCACGGGCTCGTCCCCCGCATCGTCAACCCGACGCCCTGGCCGGAGATGTTCGACTTCCTGCTCGGCGACGACGTGGACGACCAGACGTCGCGCGGGTCGAAGGCGCTGCGCGACATCGACCTCCTCATCGTGCTCGACATCAGTGACGTGAAGCGCTTGGGCGTGCTCACCGAATCGGTGCGGGCACTGACGGTGCCGAAGCTCGTGATCGATCACCACATCGATTCCGACGAACCCGCCGGTTCGTACGTGGTGTCGGATACGTCAGCGTGCGCGACGGCGGAGCTGGTGTACGACGTCGCCGTGGTGATGGGCTGGGACATCACGCCGGCCATTGCGCGGTCGCTCTACACGGGCATGCTCACCGATACCGGCGGCTTTCGATTCAGCAACACGAGCCCGCGCTGCCTTGCCGTCGCGGCGCAACTGCTCGCCTGCGGCGTGGATCCGGAGGACATGTACACGCGCATCTATGCGTCCGCGCCGGCGGGGCGCGTGCGGCTGATGGCCGACGTACTGGCCACGCTCCAGGTGGATGAGGCGGTCGGTCTTTCGTGGCTCTCCATGGCGCCCGACGCCCTGGAGAAGCACACGGTACGCGCCGAGGATCTCGACGGCATCGTGGAGCATGCGCGATCCATCGCCGGTACGCGCATGGCGCTCTTCTTCCGCGACCTCGGCCACGGCAAGGTGAAGGTGTCGTTCCGGAGCACCGGTGACACGGACGTCAACGCCTTCGCCCGTCAGTTCGGCGGTGGCGGCCATGCGAAGGCCGCGGGCGCACTGGTGACCGGATCCCTCGGCGACGTGCGGGACCAGGTGGTGGACGCCGCACGCACGCTGCTGCGCTCCACCATGCGACTATCTTCCACCCCATGACGACGACGCTGCAGGAACGACTCGCGAAAGCCCTTGGCCAGATTCGGAACCCCCGCACCGGCGCGGGCGTGTACGAGAGCCAGCAGTTGCGCGACATCGCCACCACGGTCGACGGCAAGGTCCGCGCGACGCTCCAGCTCGAGGCGAACGACGACCCCACCCTCGCTCGCGAGGTGCGCCGCGCCATCGAGACCGTCTCCGGGGTCACCGACATCCAGCTGGACGTGCGCGGCGCGTCGACGCCCGCGCCCGCTCCGCGTGGTCGCAGCCTGCCCGTGATGGATCAGGCCCCCGCCTCTGCCGCGAGATCGTCCGCACCCACGCCCAAGCGCTTCGCGAATCTGGGAAAGGTCATCGCCATCTCGTCGGGCAAGGGCGGCGTCGGCAAGTCCACCGTCGCGGTGAACCTCGCCGTGGCGCTGGCCAAGCGCGGCTCGCGTGTTGGCCTGATGGACGCCGATATCTACGGACCGAACATTCCGCGCATGATGGGAGTGTCCGGCGCGCCGCCGGTGGTGAAGGAGAAGATCATGCCGCTGGAAGCCCACGGCGTGAAGCTGATCTCACTCGGCATGATGATCGAGCCCGATCAGCCGGCCATCTGGCGCGGGCCGATCGTGATGAAGATCATCAACCAGTTCCTCCAGGACGTCGCGTGGGGCCAGCTCGACTATCTCATCGTCGACATGCCGCCGGGCACGGGTGACGCGCAGCTCTCGCTGGTGCAGGCGACGAATGTGGATGGCGCCGTGATCGTCACCACGCCGCAGGCGGTGAGTGTGGGCGACGCCCTGCGGGGCGTGAAGATGTTCCAGCGCGTCGGGGTCCCGGTGCTCGGCATCGTGGAGAACATGAGCTGGCTGGAGTGCCAGCACTGCGGCAAGCCGACCGCGATCTTCGGATCCGGTGGCGGCGAGCGGCTCGCGACCATGGTGGAGCTGCCGCTGCTCGGCCAGATACCGCTCTACCCACCGGTGATGGAAGGAGGCGACGACGGCCGGCCCATCGTCGTCGCGGACGCATCGTCTTCTGCCGCTCGCGCGCTCTCCAGCATTGCGGATCGCATCGTCGAGGCGATCGGCGCCGTTCCGGCCGCCTGATTCCGTGACGCCGCGCGGATCGCTGCCGATCGAGTCGCACGAGGGACTCGCGCCGGTTGCGGTCACGAACGAATGGGAGGCCGCGCACCTCGTCGAAGATCCGCTGCCGCGCACGATTGCGCGGGTCGCACTCCCCGCCGTGGCGTCGTCGCTCCTGATGACGCTGTTCTTCTCGGTGGATACGTTCTGGATCGGCACGCGGGTCGGTGCCACGGGGCTGGCCGCCGCCTCCACCGCCGTCTTCTGGATCTGGTTGCTCGTCTCCATCGCCGAAATGGTGAGTGTGGGACTCACCGCCGTAGCGGCGCGGCGGTACGGCGAAGGACGCGGCGCTGATGCGGCGCGCATCGCGGGCGACGCACTCGTTCTGGCGCTGGTGCTGGGCACGGTGTGCGGCATCGCCGGACTCGCGCTCCTGCCGCAGCTGTTCGCGATGATGCACACACCGCCCGAGGTGTCCGCGCTCGGCATGCGATATCTCGGCACCTATTTCTTCGGGGCACCGCTGATCTTCGGCTTCTTTGCCGTGGATGCCGCGTTCCGCGCCGCGGGCGACACGCGCACCTCGTTCCTGCTGCTGAGCGCGTCCGTCGCCGTCACGCTCGTGCTCGATCCTCTGCTCATCGTAGGGTGGGGACCGGTGCCAGCGCTCGGCATGTCGGGTGCCGCCATTGCGACCATCGCTACCCGTGGAGTCGCGTTCGGTCTCGGGCTCGCGATCGTCGGCCGGCGAGGCGTGCTGAAATTCGGCCGCCCCGATTGGCGAACGCTCGCCACGATTTCTCGCATCGGACTGCCCACCGCGGTCACCGGCGTGGTGTTCTCGCTGATCTATGTGCTCGTGACGCGCACGGCCACGCAGTTCGGCACGCCGGCACTCGCCGCGCTGGGGATCGGGCATCGCGTGGAGAGCTGGCTGTTCATGATCGGCGTCGGCTTCGGCGCGGCCACGGCGGCGATCGTGGGCCAGAATCTCGGGGCAGGCCGCACGGATCGCGCCGAGCGCGCGGGCTGGATATCCGTCGGATTCTGTACGGCCATCGGCGTCGTCGCGAGCATCATGGAGCTGGTCGCCCCGGAATGGTTCGCGTCCATCTTCAGCAACGATCCCGCGGTGATTGCCGAGGCGGCGAAGTATCTGCGCATCGCGGCGATCTCGCAGCTTGGCATCTGCGCCGAGATCGTGCTCGAGGGCGCGCTGGGCGGCGCCGGCTACACGATGATGCCGATGGCGGCATCCACCGCCATCACGGCGAGCCGCATTCCGGTTGCCGCCTGGGCGGCGGCGCGCTACGGGAGCGCGGGGCTCTGGTGGACCATCTCCATCACCGCCATGGCCCGGGCCGTCGCCATGATGCTCATCTGGCGCTCGGGTCGCTGGAAGAGTAGCTCCGTCGCATGAGGAACGAACGATGAGCCGCATCATCACGATACTCACCGACTTCGGCACGGCGGATGGGTACGTGGGCGAGATGAAGGGGGTGCTGGCAACGGGCGCGGCGGGGGCGTCGCTCGTCGACATCGCGCACGATCTCGTGCCCCACGACATCGATGGCGCGCGACTCGCGCTCGCGCGCTACTGGCGCAAGTTTCCTCCGGGAACGGTACACGTCGTCGTGATCGATCCGGGTGTCGGCGGCAACCGCGCGGCGCTCGCCGTGGAGAGCGAACATCGCTTTCTCGTGGGACCGGACAACGGTGTGCTGTCTCCCGCGCTGCTGCACGCCGGCATGCGCTGCGTGTCGCTCCCGGTTGCTGCCTCCGCAGCGCCCACCTTTCACGGCCGCGATGTCTTCGCGCCGGCGGCGGCCGAGTTGGCGCAGGGCATCGCCCTCGACGCGCTCGGCGGCCCGTGCAGCGACCCGGTCGTCCGTCGCACGCCCGAGGCGACGCGGCGAGCCGACGGCGCGATTGCCGGTCTCGTCATCACGATCGACCGGTTCGGCAATGCGGTGACGAACCTGATGGCGCGTCGCGGCGGCGTGCTCGTCGTGGGCGCGCATCGGCTGCCACTCGCGCGGACCTACGGAGACGTCGAGCCGGGTGCGCTCGTGGCGCTGGTGGGCTCGAGCGGACTGGTGGAGATTGCCCGGCGCGATGGCAGTGCCGCGGAGCATCTGTCGCTCGCGCGAGGGAGCGAGGTGGTGCTGCTCCCGCAGGGGTGACACCCCTCGGGTGTCATTCGCGTCCGTCCAGCGCGTGTCAGGCCGGCGTCCGCGGAATATCGGCGCCCGTCTGCCGTGTCGACTGCGACATGGAGGCGTGACCCGGTCCGCTCTCCGACACGATACGCCCCAAGTAGGTCGCTCCCTTCTCGGGACCCACCGCGCCAGTGCCGTGGTGCAGCTCGGACGCGAACTCGCCACCGCACAGCACGACGAAGGTGGTGTAGTACATCCAGGAGAGCAGGGCGATGACGCCGCCGATGGTGCCGTACGTCTTGTTGAACGACGCGAAATTCTGCACGTAAGTCCGGAAGAGCAGCGTGGCGAGAATCCACAGCACGGTCGTCACGAGCGACGCGACGATGAGGTGCCCCCAGCGCTGCTTCACGTTGGGCAGCAGGCGGAAGAGCAATACGCCGAGCGCCACGAGCAGCACGAACGCGAGCACGAACTCCAGCATCGTGACCACGGTGACGCCCGCCTGACCGAGCTGCATCGACTCGCCGATCCAGCTGGCCAGTCGCTCGCCGTCGAGGAAGATGGCCGTCGCGAGCAGCACGACGCCCCCCGCGATGACGACGCACGCCAACCGGAGCAGGACGCGCTTCCAGAGCGGGCGCGTCTCGGTGACGTCGTACGCCACGTTCAGCGCGGTCATCAACGAGCCAAAGATGTTGGATCCGGACCACGCGGCCAGCAGCGCGCCCAGCGTCATCACGCCGCCACCGCCGCTCCCGGTGATGATCTCGCCGAGTGTGCGACGCAGCAGCGAGAGCGCGTCGGCCGGCAGGGTGGCGGACATCCGCGCGAGCAGCGACTCCATCAGCACGGGACCGTTGCCCACCACGCCGAGCAGCGGCGTGAGGAACAGCAGGAGCGGGAAGAGGGAAAAGAAGAAGTAGTACGCCGTCTCGGCGGCGAGCGAGGGGATGCGATCCTCGACGATCTCCCGCATGGTCTGCTTCACGAGCGGTGCGACGACATACCCCTGAATGATCATGGCTGCGAGCGGTGAGTGGTCAGTTCGTGCACCACGCACCGGGCAAGGCATGGGCCAAGTCAGTCGTCAGCGACAGCGGGGCAGTCGTGAGTTTGCACGGCCGAGCTGACAGCTTCAAGCTGTGAGTTGACAGAATTGATCGTGGGCGGGGGCGCGGGGAGAGTGCTCGGCAGGAGGGCGTCATCGTGACGAACTGCGGGAACGCCGTTGCGGTGCCGCCGTACTCACTTCTCAGGTCGAGAGCTTCCAGCTGTCAGCTCGGCGGTGGATGGTCAGCTCATGGCTCGTGTCTCTCAACTGCAGTCGTGAGTGTGCACGGCCGAGCTGACCGCTTCAAGCTGTGAGTTGACAGAATTGATCGTGGGCGGGGGCGCGGGGAGACTGCTCGGCAGGAGGGCGTCATCGTGACGAACTGCGGGAACGCCGTTGCGGTGCCGTAGTACTCAGTTCTCAGGCTGACAGCTTGTAGCTGTCAGCTCGGCCGTGGACGTCAAGGTCACCGAGCTGCGTGCTGTACCTCGATCTTGCCGAATGCCGTTTCGGCGCGCAGCCGGAGCTTGTGCGGCGCGCGGTCCCAGTTGTCGGAGTACCAGGCGTCGCCGCGCTTCACGAACCCGTCGTGATCGAATCCCGCCGCGACGCGCTGGACCTCGAGGCGCACACCGACGTCCGACGGAATGCGCAGGATGAGCTTTCCCACGGCGAGGCGCGTCGTGACCTCGAGGTCTCGCGTCCAGATGCCGCCGAATTCGAGATCCACGACGCCCACGCCCCCGCGCACACGAATATGATCGGCGTTGGCGTTCGCGAGGTGCAGCGCGACGAAGTCGGCTGCGCCGACGTCCACCTGCATCTCGCGCATCGCGACGCGGTTGGGCCGCGAGAACAGCAGTTGTGCGTCCGTAGCGCCGCACTCGAGCCGGAGTGAGCGGAGCGAGAGATCGCCCAGCTCGAGCGTCGACCTCGTTCCACCGAGCTCGAACTCCACGTCGAGCGGGACGATGCGCGGGAGGGCCAGCGTCAACTCGCCTGATCCGCCGCGATCGTCTCCGCTGGAGACATGCATGCCCCGGCCGAGCGAGCGGAGCCCGAGTACGACCTGCTGCTCCGCCGCGTCGAATCGGTGGATCGGCTCGGCACGCGTCTCGTCGTACCGCAGGTGCATGGCGTACAACAGCGGATCGCCGGTGCCGCGCACGTCCAGCGTGCCGGCGTCGTAGTGCAGCCGCACGCGCTTCGGCAGCGAATCGCGCAGTTGCCGCGAGACGTCGAGCGTGCGCCAGAGCGGACCGTCCTGCGCCATCGCTGCGTGCGACGGGATCGCGAGGAACAACAGGACCAGCGCCCGGGACATGGAGGTCATGCACGTTCTCCTGCGCTGGCGACGGGACGTCGTGCGCCGATCACGCCCGTCAGTGGCGTCGGCGTCTGCCACGCCGCGAGCTCCACCGGCCTCGTGCCGGCGGCCACCCTGCGGTGCGTGCCGGCGCGCGAGATCATGGCCGACCCGAGTCCCAGGGTCATCGCCGCCCACGTGGCCGCGAGCGCCACGGCGCGCGCGATCGTGGCCGCGAGCGGCGACCAGGTGAGCGCTGCACCCGTGAGCCAGAGTGCAAAGAAGATGGCGAGTCCCACGGCGAGGGCCGCGAGCGCACGCGAGCGAACCGTGGTGTCACGCGAGGAGTGCCACACCGCGCCGCCCACGAGTCGCGCGACGGCCAGGAAACCAAGTGTGACGAGTCCGGCCACGGCGATGGCGTACGCCACGATGGCGAACGGAATCAACAGGATACCGATGACCGTGAGCGCGAGGGCCACGACGAGCACGACGAGCGCAGGCAGGATGAGGAGCTGGCCAAGGAGCCCGACCCAGAAGGCCCGTCCGAACCGTCGCTCCATCGTCGACACGACTTCGTCGAGATTGGAGCCGGCGAACAGGAGCACGCCGAGCGCCACGAGCAGCAGCACCCCGAACGTGCCGGCGACCACCCGCATCGCGTCGTACGTGCGCTGCGCCGGGCCTCGCGCGTCGATGACGCTGGCACTGGGCGCGATGTCGCGAGGGAGACCACTCATGCCGCGGATCTCTCCGCCCACCACGCCGTCCGCAATCACGCGCCCGCCCACGGACAGCGCGTCACCCGTGACCACACCGCCGCGCTGAATGGTGACGTCTCCGCCAAGGCTGACGACGGCGCCCTCCACTCGGCCCGCCACGACAATGGGTCCGCGCGCCACGACCGATCCGCGCACGGTGGTGCCGGCGGCGATGGAGCGCGGGCCCATCGTCACGCTATCCGGTACGGGCAGGTCGGCAATCGATTCGCGAGCGCCCAACCGCGCGAGGTCACGGGCCACGCCCGTGCGCGCGGCGTCCTGTGCCGAGAGCAGACGGACGACAGGCAGGGACAGCAGTGCGAGCAGCGCGACGAGGAGGTGGCGGAGCGCGCGCATCCTACGCGCGCCGTCCGGCCAGCGTGAGCCGCCGGAGACCCAGTACGGTTCCCACGGCGGTGAGCGCGAAGCCGAACACCAGCAGCGATGCACCCACCGATCCCGTGGTCTCGATGGCGGCCAGCGCCGAGGGACCGAGCAGCGCGAGCGTCAGCGCGCGCAGGCCCGAGGCGACGCCCGCGCTCAGCCTGTCACTCACGAGACCGCCCATGAACACCACCGCATCGCCGCGCGTCGCGAGCCAGAGCATGGCGAAGGTCAGGCTCGCCGCCGCGGAGGTCCCGGCGACTACGGCCGCGACGCGGGCGACCGCCGAGCGAGGCATCCATCGCGTGATCGTGTCGCGGGCCACGACATGTGCCGGCACGAACACCGGCACCTGTGCCATGACGCGATCAGCCAGCCGCGAATCGGGAGCCAGGTGCGGCAGGCGTTCCAGCGCATCGACCACAATGCGCGCATCCGTCAGCCGCGCGTCGCACTCGCGGCACTCCAGGATGTGTGCACGAAGGGGGGCGACGCCGAATCCGGCTTCGCCATCGACCAGGAGGTCGATCTCGTTGGGGAGCAGATGTCTGTGATTCATGGTCTCGTAGCCCAGTACGGCTTTGGCGTGGTCCCGGTTTCAGGATCCGGAGCGGGGTCGCTGCTCATTCCCGGGTGTGCTCCAGCGCACGGCGAAGCTCATGCCGGGCGCGATGGATGTACGTCTTGACCGTCCCGAGCGGGAGGTCCAGCGTGGTGGCAATCTCCTCGTAGGAACGCCCCTCGACATGTCGCAGCATGATGCACGAGCGGTACTCGGGGCGCAGGGTCGCGATGGCACGCTCGATGGCCGACCCCAGTTCCCGCGCTTCCATCTCGTCGAGCGCGTTCTCCGTGCCGTCGGCGATGTCGAATCGCGAGGCCTCCACGGCGTCGGCGGTCATCGCGTGCGGCGAGCCATCGATGCTCACGGTCTCGAGCTGGCGCCGGCGCAGATGATCGATCGCGACGTTGTTGGCGATCTTGAACAGCCACGACGAGAACTTGAAGTCGGCGTTGTAGCGATCCAGGTGCGACAGCACCTTGACGAACGTATCCTGCGTGAGATCCTCGGCGAGTTCGCGATCCCGCACCATGCGGAAGACCAGCGAAAACACCGGCCGCTCGTACCGCGAAATCAGCTCACGATGCGCCGCGTCGCGACCCTCGAGCGCGAGGGCCACGACATCGGCGTCCGGGAGGTTCGCGAGGTCGAGGGTTCGGAGCACGACATGGTGACAGGGACGCCGCGGGCGAGGCGATCGGCGGTGACGCGCGGCAGCGGGAAAGCTACCCGTCGCCACCGGTGCAAACCAGCACGCATGCCCCGCGGCGCGCGACGATACGCTTGCCCACGCTCCCGCTGCCGGTCAGCTTTCCCCGATGCACGAGACAGATGTCGAAGCACGCCGCGCGGACGCGGCGGCGGAGGGCGGAGCGGACAAGCGCGCGTACGTCCGCACCGTGTTCGAGCAGATCGCGCCGCGCTACGACCTGTTGAATCACCTGCTCAGCTTCAACGTCGACCGCTGGTGGCGACGGCGCGCGTTGCAGCGGCTGGACTGGAGGCGGGCCCCCGAGGGCCGTTATCTCGACGTCTGTGCCGGCACCCTCGACGTCGGTGCACAGCTCGCGCGCCAACCGGGCTTTCACGGCTTCATCGTCGGGGCGGACTTCGCCGTGCCCATGCTGACCGCGGGAACCGGAAAGGCCCCGGCGAATGTCGTGGCACCGGTGGCGGCCGACGCACAGCGCCTCCCGCTCGCGGATGGGTCGATGGATGGCGCCACGGTGGCCTTCGGCATCCGCAACGTCGCGTCGCTGGATGATGCGTTGCGGGAAGTGCATCGCGTGCTCGCCTCGGGGTCCACCTTCGTGATCCTCGAGTTCACCACGCCGCGCTGGCGCCTCGTGCGCGTCGGGTATCACTTCTACTTCCATCGCCTGCTTCCATTCGTCGGCGGCATCATCAGCGGCCATCGGACGGCGTACCGCTATCTCCCCCAGTCCGTGGCGCACTTTCCGGCCGAGCCCGAGCTGGCCAGGCGCATGGTGGCGGCGGGATTCGTCGACGTGACGTGGACCTCGCTCACGCTCGGCATCGCGGCCATCCATTCGGGCCGCAAGGCGTGACGGAGCCCGCCGTGTACGTCATCGGACTGATCTCCGACACGCACGGGCTCGTGCGTCCGGAGGTGCACGACGCGCTCGCCGGCGTGTCGCTCATCCTGCACGCGGGCGATGTGGGCGGCGACGAGGTGCTGGACGAGCTCTCGCGCATTGCGCCGGTGCTGGCCGTGCGCGGCAACACCGATGCACCGGGTCAGCCAACGATGCCCGACGCGATCGAGCGCACGATCGGTGGCGTGACCATTCACGTGAGCCACGGCCACGAGGTCGGTAGCCCGACGCCCGCCGCGCTGCTCGACGCCTACGCGGCGCAGGTGATCGTGTACGGCCACACCCACCGGCAGCTGATCACGACGATGAATGATCGTATCGTCGTGAATCCCGGCGCGGCGGGTGCGCGGCGGTTCAAGCTGCAGCCGAGTGTGGCGCGGATGACGATTGCCGACGGCCGCGCGGAGGTGGTGCTGGTGGCACTGGGCTGACGCACTTGGTGAGCTCGGCCGGGAAGCGCCGGAACCACGACGAGAGCAGCAGCAGTTCATCCACCTCGTGCGATGGCACCTGCGCGGTCTCGCGCTCCGTCGGGTTGAAGACGTCCGACACCATCGCATGGAGACGCGCGCGATCCTCCTCGCTGCGCGGAAGGGCGTACTCCCCGCGCACGCGTCCCCGCCGGATGAGATAGATGCGGTCGTCGCCATCGTGTCCGGGAACCGTATAGACGAACGAGAGCGTCTCGATGGCGAAGCGGAAGCGGATGAACTGCTCGCGCAACGCCTCCAGCCGCTGCAGCTTGTCGCGCAACACGGCCGCGCGTTCGAAGTCGAGCTGCTCGCTCGCCGACTGCATGTCCCGCCGCAACACGTCCATCGGTCCGTCATCGGCGCCGTCGAGAAAGCCCCGAACAAGCTTCACGCGCTCGTCGTATTCGCGCGACGTGCACCCGCCCACGCACGGCCCGAGGCACTTCCGGATCTCGTGGCGGATGCAGCCGGGTGTGCGCGGAAAGATCTGGAACAGCTCGGGCTGGTCGGCGAAGTGCATCGGCTGGTCGAGCCGGCAGTCGCGCAGTCCGAGCGCATCGTTGAGTTCGCGTACCGCCTCGCCCACGCGCTGCGCCCCGTGAAACGGGCCATAGTAGATCTGCGCGTCGTCCGCGCCGGCGCCGCGCACCACGAGCAGCTTGGGCGCAACGCCGCGGGTGAGCTTGATGAAGGCGAAGTGTCTCGCATCGCGCTTCATCGCGACGTTCAGGCGCGGGCGGTACCGCTTGATGAGCCGCAGCTCCTCGATCAGGGCGGCGAATTCGCTGGGCGCGTACTCCCATTCGACGCTCGTGGCCTCGCGCACGATGCGGGCGCCCTTTTCGTCGGACTCGCACCGGAAGTAGCTCAGGAGGCGCGTGCGCACACGCTTCGACTTGCCGACGTACACCACTTCGCCATCGGGCGACAGCCACCGATAGACGCCCGGCCTGTCCTTCGCCGTGGCGCGCACGTGGGCGCGCATCGTCGCGACATGCGCGTCCGATGTCTTTGGCGTGAGGAGCTGTGCCTTCAGCTTTGACAGCGCGCGCACAGTACCGTGGTTCGTCCGTCGATCACGTGGGTTTCCAGAAGCGGAGCCTGACAGCGAGGGCAGGGCAATCCTCCCCGGCCGTAGACGGCGAGCGAACGCGCGAAGTCGCCCGGCTCGCCCGATGCGTCGAGATAGTCGCGGAATGAGGTACCGCGGGCCGCGATGGATTCGGTGAGCACGCTCGTGATGCCCGTATGCAGCCGTGTCACCGCGTCAGCGCCGAGGCTGCGTGCGGAGCGCGACGGGTCGACCCCGGCGCGCCAGCAAGCCTCATTCGCGTAGATGTTGCCGAGCCCCACGACCATGCGCTGATCCATCAACACCTTCTTGACCGCCTGCCGAGACCCCCGAAGAAGCACCGATAGATGCTCGGCGGAAAAGGCGGGGTCAAGAGGCTCCACGCCCAGCCCGCCACTGTACGACGCGAACCGCTCCTCGTTCATGAGCGAGACGGTCCCGAGCCGGCGGATGTCACGGTAGTGCAGATCGCGCCCATCGTCGAGCACGAAATGCAGCGTGGAGTAGGCGGCCTCCCGCGGCGGCAGCGACCCGACGCTGAGCAGGAGGGCGCCCGTGAATCGCGGTTGCACCACCAGGCGGTCCGTCGTGCCGAGGTCGAGGACGACGAGCTTCGCGCGACGCCAGCAGCGCTCGATGCGGGCGCCCGTGGCGCGATGAGCGAACGCGAGGGCGTCGACTTCGCGCAAAACGTCCGCGCGACGCACCACGACGTCGACGATCGTCCGTCCACGAATCTCTCGGTGAAGATCGCGGGCGATCGTCTCGGTCTCAGGGAGCTCGGGCACTCCGCTCCGCCTGCCGGCCGATCTCGCGCCACCCGATGTCGGTCCGGTAGTGCTTCCCCTGGAAGGTCACCTGCGTCGCCGTGTGCAGACTCTTCCGCTGCGCCTCGGCGATCGTGGGCGCGACGGCGCTCACGGCGAGCACGCGTCCGCCCGCGGTGACGAGCCGGCCTGCCGCATCGCGCGCCGTACCGGCATGGTAGATCGTCACGCCGTCGTCGAGGTCCGTGGGCAGGGTGATCACGTCGCCCGTGCGGGGGGTGTCCGGATAGTTGGCGGCGGCAAGCACCGTCGTCACGCACGCTCCATCGGCGCGCGCTCGCGCGGCAGGCAGTGACTCCCCCTCGGCAACGAGTCGCATCAGCTCGAGCAGGCACGGCTGCGCATGGAGCACGGGCATGAGCGCCTGCGTTTCCGGGTCGCCGAACCGACAGTTGAACTCGACGACGCGCGGACCGTCGGGCGTGAACATGAGGCCCGCGTACAAGAGGCCAGTGAATGGACGCCCTCGCTCGCGCATCGCATCCAGCGTCGCGCGAACGATCGCGGCCGCCGCAACCGACCCATCGTCACCCGGCCGATCGAGCGATGACTCCGTGCGAAGGCTCACCGGCGCGTAGGCACCCATCCCTCCGGTATTCGGTCCACGGTCTCCCGCGAACAGCCGCTTGTGATCCTGCAGGCCCGGCAGGAGTACGAAGTCGGTGCCGTTCGTGATCGCAAAGACGGACAGCTCCTCGCCTTCCATGAATTCCTCGATCAGCACCTCGGAGCCGGCCGCGCCGAACCGGTTGCCCTGGAGCATGCTCTCGATGGCCGCGTCGGCGTCCTCGATGCGCGGGCAGACGATCACGCCCTTGCCGGCCGCGAGTCCGGACGCCTTCACCACCACCGGCGCGCCAAAGCGCCGCGCTGCCGCGCGCGCCTCCGCCGGCCTCGTGTGCATTTCAGCGCGCGCCGTCGGTACCCCCGCGTCCAGCATGAGCTGCTTGGCGAACGCCTTGGACGTCTCGATCTCGGCCGCCGCCCGCGTGGGGCCGAAGATGGGCAGGCCGGCGGCGCGAAACCGATCGACGATCCCGGCCGCGAGCGGCGCTTCCGGGCCGACGATCGTGAGGTCGACACGCCGTTCGGTGGCGAGCGCCTGAAGCCCGCCCAGGTCGGTCGCGGCCACCGGCACGCACTCGCCGAGCTCGGCGATCCCCGGATTGCCGGGGGCGGCGATCACCGTCAGGCCGGGATCGTCCCGGCGAAGCCGCCACGCGAGCGCGTGCTCGCGACCTCCCCCACCGACGATCAGGACGCGCATGGCGGGCAATATAGCCGCGCGCCGATGGCCCACGTCGCGCTCCATGCCGGGGGAGCGGCGCCGACGCGCCTCTGGCGGAGCGGCCCGGAAAGCGTAATATGTTTACGGGCCTCACGACGCTGGGGGGTGACGCAGGTGCCGCTCGACGAGCTTCAGATTGCACTCCCCGCCCGTTATCGCGTCATCCGCGAGATCGGACGGGGCGGCATGGCCGTGGTGTATCTCGCGGAAGATGTACCACACGGTCGCGACGTCGCCGTGAAGGTGTTGAGCCCGGAGCTCACCTCGTCCATCGACGGTGAGCGGTTTCGTCGCGAGATCCAGATCGCCGCGCGGCTCAGTCACCCGAACATCCTGCCCGCGTACGATTCGGGTAGCGCGAACGGACTGCTGTTCTATGTGATGCCGTTCATCCAGGGCGAGTCGTTGCGCGCTCGTCTCGATCGCGAATCACAGCTTCCCATCGAGGAGGCCATCGCGATCACCTGTGAAGTGGCCGATGCGTTGGCGTACGCGCATTCGCAGGGCGTGGTGCACCGCGACATCAAGCCGGAAAACATTCTCATCCAGAGTGGGCACGCGGTGGTGGCGGACTTCGGCATCGCGCGCCTGGTGCAGGACGTGGGCGCCGAGAAGCTGACACAGACCGGGATGTCCATCGGCACGGCGGCGTACATGAGCCCCGAGCAGTTCACGGGTGAAAAGGTCGATGGACGCAGCGACGTCTACGCGCTGGCGTGTGTGCTGTACGAAATGCTCGTGGGGCAGGTGCCGTTCACGGGGCCGAACGCCATGGCCATCATGGCGCGGCACACCATGCAGGCGGTGCCGTCCATCCGTGTCGTGCGCTCGAGCGTGCCGGAAGATGTGGAGGCCGTGATCGTGCACGCGCTGGAGAAGACACCGGCCGATCGCTTCGCGACCGTCGACGAGTTCAAGGATGCGCTGCTCAACGGCAATCCCGGCATGACGTCGACCTTCGCGAAGAGCACGCCGATGTACACGGCGGCCTACCGCGCCGCGCACGGCAAGCGCGGGTGGAACCGCCGACGCAGCATGATGGGGGTGGCGGCGAGCGTGCTCGTCATCGCCAGCAGCGTGGTCGCCGCGCGAGCGTTCTTCGGGCCGGCCACCTCGCTGTCGGCGGGCGACGTCAACCGCGACACGGATGCACGGCACATTGGCGTGCTGTACTTCGCTGACGACAGCAAGGACGGATCGTTGCGCTTCCTGGCCGACGGTCTCACCGAATCGCTGATCGACGAGCTGTCCCGGGTGCCGGCGCTCGATGTGGTATCGCGCAATGGCGTTCGGCCGTTCCGCGGCGTGGCGTACGACGGGGCGAAGGATTCCATCCAGCGGACGCTCAAGATCGGCACGGTGGTGCGCGGAGAAGTGGAGCCGTCGTCGAATGGCGCGCAGGTGACGGTGCGTCTCGTCGACGCGGTGAGCGGCACGGAGATCACGCGCAAGAGCTTCGAGGCGGACACGGCGAACGCCATCGCGGCGCAGGCGCGCCTGTCCACCGAGGTGGCCGAGTTCCTCCGCAGCCATCTTGGTGACGAGATCAGGCTGAAGGAGTCGCGGCTGGGCACGAACAACTCCGAGGCGTGGACGCTGGTGCAGCGAGCGGAGAAGCTGCGAAAGGATGCCGACTCGGTCGCCGCTGCCGGGTTTGCGGCGAAGGCGGAGCAGCTGCTCGGCGATGCGGAGCTCCAGCTCGTGCGCGCCGAACTACTCGATCCCACCTGGGTGCGGCCACCCGTGGCGCGCGCAACGATCGCCTACAATCGCGCTCGCGCGCAAAAGGCGCAGCCGGCGCTCGCGGCCACGTCAATCGACAGCGGCATGATTCACGTTGCGCGGGCGCTGGCCGTCGACCCGCGCTCGGCCGACGCGCTCGAGTATCGCGGCAAGCTGCAGTACCTCCGCATCGAGCTGCAAATGCTTCTCGAAGGGGCGGAGTACAATCGCACGCTCGGGCGTGCGGAGGAAGATTTGCGCGCCGCGGTGGACCAGAACCCGTCGCAGGCGGGCGCGTGGGTGACGCTCAGCAGCCTGGCGTACAAGAAGCACAACGTCCAGGATGCGCTGAATGCCGCACAGAAGGCATACGCCGCCGACGCTTATCTGACGAACGCGCGCGAGGTGCTGCGCCGGTTGTTCTGGACGTCGCACGACATGGAACAGTTCCCCGAGGCCGGCAAGTGGTGCGCCGAGGGACACCTGCGCTTCCCGAGCGACGTCGCATTCGTCGAGTGCCAGCTCTGGATGTTGACGACGAAATCGCTGTCGCCGGATCCGGACAAGGCGTGGCGCCTGGTCGATTCGATGCGTGTGCTCACGCCCGCGAAGGACACCGCCAGGTTGGTTCGGCACGCCCGCATCATCACGGCGTCGGTGCTGGCGCGCGCCGGCCTGAAGGACAGTGCGCGTGCGGTGCTGTTGCGCTCGCGGGGCACGCCGGACATCGACCCGGAGCACGAGCTCGTGGGCGACGAGGCGATCGCGCGGGTGTTTCTCAAGGACTACGACGAAGCGGTGCAGCTGCTCGAGAGCTATCTCGCCGCCAATCCGCAACATCGGAAGGGCTTCGCGACGAAAAGCTCGCTCTGGTGGAAGGACCCGACGCTCCAGGCGCACCCGCGATTCAAGGCACTGATCGCGGGCGCGCGGTAGGAGTCAGACCGGCGGAATCGGGTCCGCCGTGGACGCGCCGGGCGATGCGCCGGGTCCGCGGAAGGCGTCCCTGAAGGCGTCGGCGGCGCGGCGCACGGCGTCGTTCACATCGTCCATCGCCCGACGAGCCCGGGCCGAGTAATACGTGGAGGCGTCGGCGTAGTCGTCGCTGAGCGACGCACCCGCGTCACCCCGCCGCTCATACGTTCCGGCGAGGATGGCGTCGTACTGGCCACCGGTGCGCCAGCGCTCCAGCTCTCCCGCCCGCACCGTGTTGAAGGGATGCTCGCGGAAGGCGGTGTTGATGATGCGGAGAATGCGGTCCCACCCATCGCCGCCAGCCTCGTACGCCGCCGCCTGGCGCATGAAGTCCTCCACGCTCGCCGTATCACCGAATTCCTGGCCTCCGGCGAGCTTCATGAACGCGCGCTGGGCCACGGCGACGTCCTGCACGGCAAGCAGGCCGGCGCGATCCGTGGACAGCTCGCTCTTGCGGTGCCATTCGAGCAACGCGAGCTGGAACGGCAGCAGGGCGAGACCCACGGGGAGCAGGGCCAGCGTGCCGATCGTGAGGATGACGTGAGCCACCGTGCGGTACACCATGTGATCGCTCATGATGTGCCCCAGCTCGTGCGCGAGCAGGAATCGCCGCTCGTCGTCGCCGTCCAGCAACTCGAGCGCGCCGGAGGTGATGACGATGAATGGCCGCTCGAAGCCGATGGCGAACGCATTCACCGTCGATGACTGCGTGACGTACAGCTCGGGCACGGTTGGCCAGTCGAGCGTACCGCAGACATCGACGAGCAGCGCATGCAGGCGCGGTCGCTGCGCCGGTCCCGCCTGCACGGCGTTGGCGAGAAAGAGCTGCCGCACGCCGCGCTCGCTGATGAAGCCGGCGGTCTTTCGAACGACCTCGTCGAAGCCGGGGATCGCCCGCAGGGTGTCGAGCGCGGCGCGATCGGCGGGATGCTCCCACGTGCGGGAGGAAATCTGGGACAGGACGATCGGCACGAGCGCGCTCCTGGACGGTGATACTCCGTACTACGGAGGCGCGGGCCGGAAGTGTCAACGGGGCAAAACCGTGTGAGACGTGAATCGTGAGCGGTGAATCGTAACGGCGAAGTGCAGTCACCACTCACGCCTCACCATTCACGTCTCACCAGCCGGTCTCACACGCCAGTGAGCGCTTGCTCCAGATCCGTCAGCAGGTCCTCCACGTCCTCCACGCCGCAGCTCAGGCGGATCAACCCTTCGGTGATACCGAGCTGGGCGCGGCGCGCGGGCTCCACGCTCGCATGGGTCATCGACGCGGGGTGACTGATGAGGCTCTCCACACCACCCAGCGATTCCGCGAGTGAGAAGAGGCGGCAGCGGCTGAGCACCCTGTTCGCCTGCTCTTTCGTTCCGAGCTCGACGGAGATCATGCCGCCGAACCCTGACATCTGCGCCTTCGCGAGCGCGTGTTGCGGGTGGGACGCGAGCCCGGGGTAGATGACGCGGTCCTCGCCCAGCCGGTTCGCGAGCCACGCGGCGATCCGCCGCCCGTTCTCGTCGTGGCGCGGCATCCGCAGATGCAGCGTCTTGGTTCCGCGTAGCGCCAGCCACGCGTCGAAGGGGCCCGGCACGGCGCCCGCCGCGTTGAGGATGAACTGCAGGCGCGCCGCCAGGTCGTCGTCGTTCAGGATGGCGATGCCGCCGATCATGTCCGAGTGCCCGTTCAGGTACTTCGTCGTGGAGTGGTAGATCATGTCCGCGCCGAACGCGAACGGTCGCTGGAAGAAGGGCGACGAGAAGGTGTTGTCCACGAGCAGTAGTGCCTGGCCCTTGTGCGCGATGTCGGCGGCGGCCCGCAAGTCGGTGATGCGCATCAGGGGGTTGGACGGGGTCTCCACGAACACGAGCCGCGTCTTCGGCGTCATCGCATCCGCGATCCGCTGCGGGTCGCGCGTATCCACCCACGAAAAGGTCAGCCCGTAGTTGGCGAGCAGCTTGTCGAACAGGCGGAAGACGCCGCCATACATGTTCTCGCTGCACACGATGTGGTCGCCCGCCTTGAACAGCATCATGATCGAGGTCACGCACCCCATCCCCGACCCGAAGGCGAACCCGTGCCGACCGCCCTCCAGGGCCGCGACGTTGCGCTCGAGCGCCTCCCGCGTCGGATTCTTGCCTCGCGCGTACTCGTAGCCCTTGTTCTGGCCCAGCCCCTCCTGCACGTACGTGGAGGTGAGGTAGACCGGCGTCATGATGGCGCCGGCAAGGGGCTCGGGACGCTGCCCGGCGTGAATGGCCCGGGTAGCGAACCCGGCCTCGAGGTCGTCGTCGAAAACGCGCGTCATGCCGATACTGCTCCATGTCGAGTCGTGCGAACGAAGGTAACGGAGGGGCGAGTGGGTGGCGAGGACGCCGCGCATGGTGCCGAGCGAATGTCAGGTCACGAGGCGAACGATGACTGCTGAATCCATCACCGAATCTCCCTACTGCCTCGTCGTGGATGACGAGCCGCGCCTGCGACAGGTGCTCGTGCACCTGATGAAGACGGAGGGCTTCACCTGTGTGGAGGCATCCAATGGAGAGGAAGCCCTCGTGCTCCTGCAGCGACATCCGATGACGCTCGTGATCTCCGACCTGCGGATGCCGAAGATGGACGGGCTCGAGCTGCTGCGGCAGACGCGCGCGAGATGGCCCGATGTCGCGGTCATGATGATCACCGCGGTGGCCGACGTGGAAGTCGCCGTGAGCTGTCTCGCGATCGGCGCCATGGACTATCTCACCAAGCCGTTCCACCTCGAGGAGGTGCGCGCGCGCGTCGCGCAAGCGATGGAGAACCGACGACTGGTGCTGGAGAACCGCGGCTACCAGCGAAGCCTCCAGGACAAGGTGGCCATCCAGGCTCGACGACTGGAAGAGCTGTTCATGACGAGCATCCAGTCGCTGGCCGAGGTGCTCGAACTCAAGGACCCCTACACGCGCGGTCACTCCGTGCGCGTGAGCATGTACTCGGCCGTCATCGCCCGGGAGCTCCGGCTGGATGGCGAGATGCTCCGGCAGATCGAGCTCGGCGGTCACGTGCACGACATCGGCAAGATCGGGGTGCGCGAGGACGTGTTGAACAAGCCCGGCAAGCTGACCGACCTGGAGTACGAGCACATCATGACGCATCCGGTGGTGGGCTGGCGCATCCTCGCACCGCTGCTCGCCGAGACGCCGGTGGCGCTCAACATCGTGCGGTCACATCACGAGCGGTTCGACGGGCACGGTGTGCCCGATCACCTCGTCGGCGAGGCGATTCCGCTCGAGGCGCGCATTGCGGCGGCGGCGGACGCGTTCGACGCGATGACGAGCAATCGGCCGTACCGCCCCGACGGACTGAGCGTGGCCGACGCGCTCAGGGACCTGCATCGCTGCAGCGGCACGCAGTTCGATCCCGAGGTCGTCCTTGCCCTGGCTCGCGCCTCGGACGCAGGCCGTCTCACGGTGGTGCGCCGCTCCACGGCTCCGTACGGGATGCCGGTGATCCAGCGCGGCGCGCCCGGCCCGTCGCGCATCACGGCGTAGTCACGGGTCCGAAGGCGTCAGCCGGCCGTCGCGTGGCCTCGCCGCTGATCGTCGTGCCGACTCGCGCTGCGCAACCGCACCGTGCCGTCGGCGTCTCGGAAGCCGAGGTCGCCCGTGTGCAGCCACCCGTCCCGCAGCGAGCGACGGCCAGCGTGGTCATGGAGATAGCCGCGAAAGACATTCGAACCGCGCACGCAGATCTCGCCGATCACGCCGTCCGGAACCGGCGTCGTCGCTGATTCCCCCACACGGCTCGACGACGTCGCGGATGCAGTCGCCGGCAGGATGACGATCTCCACCCCAGGGAGTGGTCGTCCGAGTGTGCCGCGCACATTCGGATGCGCGACGTCGTTGAACAGGCACACGGGCGCGGCCTCGGTGACGCCGTACCCCTGCCGCAACTCCACACCGGTCGCGTTGGCCCACCGCTCCTGCACGTCGGCGGGCAGTGGGCCTCCACCGCACACGCAGACACGCAGCGCACCGAGCCGGGCCACCGCCGCCGGACGGCGCTCGATCGCGCGGAGCAGGACCCGGAAGATTGCGGGCACGCCGACGAGATGGGTCACCCCGCGTTCGATCGCCTCCAGCACTCGATCGGGATGGACGCGATCCATCGTTGTCACGCGCGCGCCGGCCAGCAGCGGTGCCACGCCAGTGACGGTGAGCCCGAACAGCCTGGAGAACGGCAGCAGCGCGAGCACGTGATCGCCAGCCGTGCCACCACTCACCTGCACACTGGCGCGTGCGTTCGCCAGCAGGTTGGCGTGCGTGAGCACCACGCCGAGTGGCGTGCCGCGCCGAGCCGAGGTGTACACGACGACCGCTTCTTCGTCGCGCCCTGCGGCGTCGCGCTCTCCCACGAGCGAGAGGCCGTGGTGCGACCCGAGATCCACGGTGCGGCTGACGCCCTGCGCAATGACGCGCGCGCTGCGCGGTGCGTCGTCCAGGAGAACGATCGTCATGCCATCGGGAACGCGCAACGCGAGCGACGACCGCGTGAAGATGGCGCCCACGCCGGCGTCCGAGCACTGCAGAGCGATGTCGGCGGGTGACGCGAGCGGATTGACGAGCACCGCGCCGCGTCCGTCGCTCGCCGCGAGCGCGGTGACGTACTCGGCCGAGGTGGGCAAGAGGATCGCGGCGCGGCGTCCGCTCAACGCGCGAACGAGCGGCGCGCTGCGCTGAAGGAGCGTGAACCCGGCGGCGACGAGCTGCCCTGCGTCGTGCTCGTTCACGCGCCCGCCCCCGGCCGCCATGGCCATGGGCAGCAGCGCGAGCGGATTGCTCATGCGGGACTTACCGGCACGGTGGTGCTACAGCTCGAACCGGCGCAGCGAACCCTTGAGCCGTTCGGCCACCTCGGCGAGGTGCTGGCTGGAGCTCGCGATGTTCGACATCGCCGCCGACTGCTCCTCCACCACCGCGCTCACCTGCTCGGCGGTGGCGGAGTTCATCTCCGCCGTCGCGGCGAGCGCTTCGATCTCGCTGGCGAGCGACTCGGCCTCGCCACGTTGTGCCTCCGCCACCTCGACGATCCGGTCCGCCGCCGCGCGCGCGCCCGTGATTTCGCGATCGATCTGGGTGAGCGCCTCGGCGCTGGCCCGGATCACCGCTTCGCCAGCCGTGACGCGATCGCTGGCGATGAGGATCTGTTCCTCGGTCTTCACCGCGCTGGTGCGGATTTCGGCGGCGAGCTTGCGGATCTGGTCGAGCGCGCGTGCGCTCTCGCCAGCGAGTTTGCGGACTTCGTCCGCCACGACGGCGAACCCGCGACCATGCTCGCCCGCGCGTGACGCCTCGATGGCGGCGTTGAGCGCGAGCAGGTTCGTCTGCCGCGCGATCGCGCCGATGGCGTCGGTGATCTTGCCGATGCGTTGCGACTTCTCCCCGAGCTCGACGACGGCGGGGACGGCGGCGCCGGTGACCGCGCTGATCTCCGCCATTGCGGCGAGGGCCTGGTCAGCCGCAATGGTGCCGCGTCGCGTCGTGCGCTGCGCGACATCGGCGGCGTTGCGCGCCTGCTCGGCATGCGACGCCACCGACACGGCGCGCGCGGCGACGCGGCTCGAGGCCTCCGAGGCGACCGCGATGCCTCGCGTCTGGGACGCCGCCGCGTCGGCGATGGCGTTCGCCGCGCCCGACACCTCTTCGGTGGACGCCGTCATCTCCTGCGCGCTCGACGCGAGCTCCTCGGCCGTGGCGGCGACGTCGCCGGCGCCCGTGTCCAGTTCCGTGACGAGCATGCGCAACCCCGCAGTCATCTCACGGAACGAGCCCGCGAGCTGTCCCACCTCGTCGTCGGACTGGAAGGCCAGCGTTTCGCGCAGGTCGCCCTGCGCCACGCGCGCGGCCTGACCCGAGAGATCGATCATGCCGCTCGTGAGTTGCTTCGCGGCGAGGTAGGCCATGCCCACGGCGAGCGAGAACGCGAGCGCGGCGTAGATGGCGAGGTCGATCACGGCGCGCCGCGCGTCGGACAGCAGCGCATCGGCGCGGCCGGTGGCCACGACGCCGCCCACCACCTTGTTGGCCGCATCGACAATCGGCACCGCGCCCGACAGGATCTGGTCGCCATCCACGCGGTACACGCCGGTGGCACCGCCCCGTCCGGCCGCCACCCGATCGGTCAGCAGGTCTTCCGCGGACCAGACGTCGCCGGCCGTGGTCATGCGCTCGCTCTGCAGCACGTAGCGAAAGGCGCCGTTGCGCTCACGCACCACGACGTCGAGCGCGATCAACTCGTTGCCGGCGCCGAGCGCGTCGTTGTTCTCGATGCGCGAGCGGCGGATGACGTCGCGTGCGAGCGCGGGGACGACGAGACTGTCGCGACGCGTGGTGCCCATGGCCGCCACGAAATCAGGCGGCAGCTTCGCCGCCGCGCCGTTGGCGATGGCGGCAAGGCGCTCACCTTGCGCGCGCGCGAGAGCGGTGCGCACACGGCCGTACGTGGGGGCGAGCAGGGTACCGAGTGTCAGGAAGACGGCGGCGCCGGCGAGGGCGGCCATCTTCAGCCGAACGGGAAGGCGAGGAGCGGCGCGCAGGGTGCGGAGGGGAAGGGCGGATGGGCCGACGCGGGGCACGTCGTGCGCTCGTCATCAGACGCCCCCCTGCAAGTCTCGGTCACACGCGTGTGCGTGCGAGCCGTCCGCGCTTGTCTGTGTCGCGGTCACTGGTAGCTTTCGGCCTTAACCCAGGGAGGGGGCATGTCGCAGGGTGGCACGGCGGGCCTGATGGTGAGCGTGTCCGGCATTCGGGGACGGGTGGGCGAGGCGCTCACGCCGGAGGTTGTGGCGCGATACGCCGCGGCGTTCGGCGCCTGGTCCATCGCGCGCGGGTCGTCGCGGCAGATCGTCGTCGGCCGTGACAGCCGGGTGTCGGGCCCCATGTTCCACCGGATCGTCGTGGGCACGCTGCAACTGGTGGGGTGCGACGTGATCGACATCGGCCTCACCACCACGCCCGGCTGCCAACTCGCCGTGGAGCACCATCATGCCGCCGGCGGCCTGATGCTCTCCGCCAGCCATAATCCCATCGAGTGGAATGCCCTGAAGCTCATCGGCGCGAGCGGCCTGTTCCTGGAAGCCGCCGAGGGAGCGGCCATGCGCGCGCTGGTGGAGGAGGGCACACCGCACGCGAGCTGGGATCGCATTGGGCGAGTGATTCAGGATGACGGCGTGGCAGCGCGCCATGTGGAGTCCGTGCTGGCGATTCCGTACCTCGACGCGGCTGGCATTCGCGCGCGGAAGTTCAAGGTGGCGCTGGATTGCGTGCGGGGCGCGGGGGCGACCGTGATGCCGATGCTGCTGGAGAAGCTCGGTTGCGAGGTCGTCGCGATCAACATGGAGCCGGATGGCCGCTTTCCACGCGAGCCGGAGCCCATCCCCGAGAATCTCGGGGAGCTGGAGCGACTCGTGAAGGAGAGCGGTGCGGACGTGGGATTCGCCGTCGACCCGGATGTGGATCGGCTGGCGCTCGTGGCCGACGGCGGGCGCGCCATCGGTGAGGACTACACGCTGGCGCTTGCCGCGCGCGTTGTCCTGCGGCATCGCCGCGGACCGCTCGTGACGAACCTCTCGACGAGCCTGGTGGTCGAGGACGCCGCGCGCGCTGCGGGCGTCGAGGCCGTGCGGGCCCCGGTGGGCGAGGTGAACGTTGCCGTGCGGATGCGCACGCTGAGCGCGCCCATTGGCGGCGAGGGGAACGGAGGGGTCATTCTGCCCGAAGTGCACCTTGGACGTGATGCACCCATCGGCGCGGCCCTGGTCCTGCAATTACTCCTGGAAGAACAGCGGTCGCTGTCGGCGATCGTGGGTGCGCTGCCTCGCTACGTCATCGTCAAGGACAAGCTCCCTCGTCCGAACGCGAGTCTCGATGCGGTGTATGCGGCGTTGACGGCCGCGTTCCCGGATGCGGTGGCGGACGGACAGGACGGATTGCGTCTGGCCTGGGCCGACCGGTGGGTGCATGTGCGACCGTCGGGAACCGAGCCCATTGTCCGGGTCATCGCGGAAGCACCGGACGAAGCGGGCGCACGTGAACTGGTGCGCAGGTCGCGCGTGCCGTTGGACGCGCTGGGCGGCTGACGCGCGGGGCGCCGAAGGAACGCTCTCTCAATCGAGGATCGTATCACATGTGCGGAATTGTCGGATACATCGGCGACAAACAGGCGACGACCCTGCTCGTCGACGGACTCAAGCGCCTGGAGTATCGCGGGTACGACTCGGCCGGCGTCTCGCTGATGAACGGCAACGGGGTCGAGACCCGCAAGGCGAAAGGCAAGATCGCGATGCTGGAGCAGGCGATCGCCAATCACCCGATCAAGGGGAAGATCGGCATCGCGCACACGCGCTGGGCGACGCACGGACCGCCGAACGAGTGCAACGCGCATCCGCACCACGATTGCAAGGGGAAGATCTCGGTAGTGCACAACGGGATCATCGAGAACTACGGTCCCCTGCGCGCCATGCTCCAGAAGTCCGGCCATGTGTTCGTGTCCGAGACCGACACGGAAGTGCTTTCTCACCTGATCGAGGCGGCGTTCGACGACAATCTCGAGGATGCCGTGGTGGATGCGCTCGCGCTGGTGGAGGGCACCTACGGCATCGCCGTCATCTCGGCGGATGATCCCGACAAGATCGTCGCGGCGCGGAAGGGCAGCCCGTTGCTGATCGGGATCGGCGAAGGCGAGAACTACGTCGCGAGCGACGTGGCGGCCATCCTCGCGCATACGCGCCAGGTGGTCTATCTGGACGATGGCGAGATGGCCGTGCTGACGCGGGACGGCTACACCGTGTGCGATCTCTACCAGCAGACCGTCAAGAAGGGGGTCAGCCGCATCGACTGGGATCTGGACCAGATCGAGAAGGGCGGCTTCGATCACTTCATGCTGAAGGAGATCATGGAGCAGCCGCAGACCATCACGAACACGATGCGCGGCCGTCTCGTCACGGAGGAAGGGTTCTCCAAGCTCGGCGGGCTCAACCTCACGATGGACGAGCTGCAGGGCCTCGATCAGATCATCCTCACGGCGTGCGGCACGAGCTGGCACAGCGCGCTGATCGGCGAACTGATGATCGAGGAGCACGCGCGCATCCGCTGCGAGGTGGAGTACGCGTCGGAATTCCGGTATCGCAATCCCATCGTCACCGACAAGACGCTCTGCGTCGTGATCTCGCAGTCGGGGGAGACGGCGGACACGCTGGCGGCCATGCGCGAGGCGAAGCGCCGCGGTGCGAAGACGCTGGGCCTCGTCAACCAGGTCGGCTCGACGATCGCTCGCGAGGATGACGGCGGCATCTACCTGCACGCGGGTCCGGAAATCGGCGTCGCGTCCACGAAGGCGTTCACCAGCCAGGTGATCGCGCTCGCCCTGCTGACGCTGAAGCTGGGCCGGCTGCGCAACATGTCGGTGGTGCAGGGCCGCGACATCGCGCAGGCGATGGAAGCGTTGCCCGAACAGATCCAGAGCATCCTCGATCGCGCGCCAGAAGTGGAGACGATTGCCGAAGCGTTCGCCGACGCGACCAACTTCCTGTACCTGGGCCGCGGCTACAACTTCCCGGTGGCACTCGAGGGAGCGCTCAAGCTCAAGGAGATCAGCTACATCCACGCCGAGGGCTATCCCGCGGCGGAGATGAAGCACGGCCCGATTGCGCTGATCGACGCGGACATGCCGGTGGTGTTCATCGCGCCGCACGACTCGGTGTTCGAGAAAGTCGTGTCCAACGTGCAGGAGGTGAAGGCGCGTGGCGGCCGCGTGATCGCGATCACGAGTCGCGAGGAACCGTCGCTCGACGGCAAGATCGACTACGAGTTCCGGATTCCCGAGACGATCGACATGCTCAATCCGGTGCTCGCCGCGATCCCCCTGCAACTCCTGGCCTACTACATCGCCGCGAAGCGCGGCTTGAACGTGGACCAGCCGCGCAATCTCGCGAAGTCGGTGACGGTGGAGTAAGCGCGCCCTCGTTGACAGCCCATCCGCCGCGCGACGGCCGGGTGGGCGGCGTGTCGCTCCACCGATCCGTCAATCGGTGCGTCGCTCTTCCTGATGTGCCGAGCGCTCCAGCGCGCGCCGGCTGATTTCGGTGCCCTGTTCGAGCAGCCGGCGGATCACGATGAGCGCCTCGTCCACCTGCGGCGCACACGCGGGATCAGTCATGCACCGATGGATCGCGCGTTCGATCTCCGCCAATAGAATCTCGTTCTCGCGAACCAGCGCCGCGGTACTCCATCCCAGCCGGCTGCGCTGCAATCCGTGTCGGTCGGCGAGAAATCGCTGGATGTCCGCCGAATCGTGGAGGAGCGCAGAGGGAGAGCCGCGCGATTCGTCGAGCGTGATGAGAGCGGTGGCGATGTCGGCCAGGAGCGCGCCGGTGTGATCCACGAGCTGTGAATAGCGGAGCGTGGGAGCCGCCGGCATGAGCGATTCGGCGCGAAGCTGGGCGGCGAATGCATCCAGAATCGGTTCCATCTCGTGCATGAGATGGTCGCCGATCTCGGCCAATCCGCGCGTGCGAGTCGCATCCGGTTCGATGG
>JANLTI010000251.1:0-3836 GCA_031362845.1 Gemmatimonadaceae bacterium
GAGACTGGTGGTCTTCCACCCGAGCTGCACGAGCGATATCGTGATCGCTTCGTCGCGATGCCCATCCTGTCGCCTCGCGTGCGTTCGCTCAATCTTTCCACGAGTGTCGCGATCGCGCTGTACGAAGTGCTCCGGCAGCGACGGGCGAATGATACACTCGCATCCGAGTGACCATGTTCGCACTCATCATCAGGCACAGGACCAAGCCCGGACGACGCGACGAAGTCAGCGAGATCTGGCGGAGACACATGGCCCCGGCCATCATGTCAAATCCGGGTCATACCGCATACTTCTACTGTCTCGACAACGCCGACCCGGATTCGATCTATGCGTTCCAGCAATATGCGAGCGTCGAGGCGTCTGAGGCTTTCCTGCGCACAAGCAGCTATGCGGCGTATCTGAAAGAGGTCGAACCACTGCTGGCCGGTCCTCCGCAGATCACGTCTCTGACGCCCGTGTGGTCCAAGGACGCCACCGCGCAACGTGCTTGAGATCACGACGACGAGTGGTAAGCGTGCATCGCCCCAGGCGACTGGGAAGCGACTGACGCGGCGTCATGAGGAGCCGATCGACAGCGACTCCATCGACCAACCCTCGCGTGCTGTCAGCGATACTGTGGCTCAGGGGACTTGATTCCAATCCGGCTGCCACTCGATCGGACCGGTACGCGCCACTTGTGTAGTCGAACCGTCCTCCAGGTTGACGATCCGTAATTCGAGGAACGTAGTTCCCGATCGGTGGAACACAATGCGGCGACCATCGGGGGCCCAGGACGGTGACGCATCCACAGAACTGGTCGTCAACTGCCGTCGATTGAGTCCGCTCGCATCCGCGATGACTAATCCGCATGATGTTTGGATGGCGAGACGTAATCCGTCGGGCGACCAACGAGGATTGAGTTCGTTGCAGACACCGCTGGTGAGTTGTTTGAGATCGGTGCCATCAGCTCGGACGCGCCAGATTCCGTTCTTTGGGAATACCCTGGCGAAGACCAGGTATCCGTCGGGCGACCATGAGGGACCGCCGGTATAAGTACCCTCCGTGTTCGGTAGCAATCGGAAGTTGGCACCATCGGTATCTATGACGGCAAGCCCCCCGGCGTTGACGAAGGCGAGGCGAGAGCCGTCTCGGGACCACGCTGGCCCGGAGCGCTGACCGGTACCGCTGGTGAGCTGCTTCAACCCGGAGCCGTCAGCATTGACGATGAAAATGTGTGACTCGTCCGAGAAAGCGACGCGTCGGCCATCTGGTGACCATGTCGGCCTCAACTTGTATCCGAGCTGAGTGACCAACGGCCGCTTCACGCTGCCGTCTTCATTCGTGAGATAGAGCTCGTCCTCCCCCATCCGGTTCGTTTGGTTGCGCACGTACACGATTGGTGTCGATCGAGCGCTCGGCTCACCCGGATTGCGGCAGGCGAGAGCGACAACGACAGTTGCCGCAAGGATGATCACTGAGCGACGCATGAAGAATCTCATGACATAGTACGTCCTTCCAACCGATTGACATCAGAAAAAGAAGAACGAGTCCCCGCCCGATCCGCCGAACCGTGGGTTCACGACGTTGTTGAGCAGTGAACCGAACGAGTAGCGGAGACCACCGAAGAAAAAGAAGCTGTACGATGTCGCCTGTTGCTGCTGCTGCAACAGCACGTCACCCGTGGTGGACGGCGTTTTCTTGAGGTAGATCTGGTCGGCGATGTTGCTGTAGCTCGTGTAGAACTCGAGGCTGAGCCCCTTGAACAGCCGCAGGTCGGTGTTCATGAACACCGAGTTGTTGCGCTTCGATGCATCGTTCAGGTAGTAGCTGGCGCTCGCGCCGCTGCTGATCGAGCCCCACGTCTGCTTCTGCGAATAGGAAACGGAGAGAGCGTGGAAGGGCAGCGTCTCCTTCGTCTTGTCGAAGATCGTCGTATCCTGATACTGGAAGCTTCGCACGCCGATGCCGTACTCCACGCGCAACTGCCGCCGCGTCGATTCCTTGTACGGGAAGAGATCCCATTCCACCGACGGGGTAAAGCGGAAGGCGCGCTTCTGGTTGAGGAACGTCGACGAGGACGCGCCCGCGCGCAGGCCGGCCGACCAGTGGGCCGACAAGCTCTTCACCACCAATGCATTGAGCCCGTAGGTGCGCCGGATGCTGCTGAACTGGGTCGTATCGTCGAGCCTGAACTTGCTCTCGTTGTAATTCTCGTTCCCGCTGAAGTTCAGCTTCCAGTTCTCAGTCACGCGGTCGGCGCTCAGTCGTCCGCTCAGCGACGAAAATTGCTGCTGTCGCTCCCGGTTCGTGTTGCCGTTCGCGCTCGCACTGTACACCCAGTAGTTCCACCGGTCGCGCACCGGAGCGGCGGCCGCCGCGCCGGCAGCGGGCGCGTCGAACGTCACGCCCAGCTTTCCCGCATCATCCGTGCGGATGGCGAAGCGCACCAAGCCGAGCTTGAGAATGCGAGCGAAGCCGCGCCGAGTGGCGTCCTGGCTGTTGTCGCTCGGGGCGTTGTAGACCAGGGTATCCTGGCTGCCGGCGAACCGCCGTTGGCCCACGAGATTGATCGCGTATTCCGTCCCGCCGCCGCCGGTGTTCTGGGTCGTCACCAACACGTGCACGTCCGCGGCCGTGCGCTCGCGCACGTAGTCGACGAAGGTGATCTCGGTGCGGAGAAAATCGAAATCACAGAGGTATGCGGGACAGTCGAGAAAGACCTGGACGCGGCCCGTCTTCGCGGCGGTGGAGGACTGTGCCAGTGCGATGGCCGGTGACAGCAGTGAGACAACGCACAGCAGTGCGACGACGAGCGATGACCTGATCCGCGTCAAGCAAGCCTCCATGAGTGTGAATGCAGGGCAGTGTGCCGAGAGCGATGCCGAGAGTTCCAGGCTGCCGACTGCACGCCTGGCGAGCTCGATGTCGAGTCACGGATTTGCCGCGGCGGAAGTTGCGGCTCGGCGATTGTGTTGTCCATCCCGCCCGCTCGTCAGTCGCCGAGCATCCGGGCTCGAGCGCTGCGCCAGCTATTCGTCAGGCCCCGAGCGATCGCTGCGAGTCGGGTCCTGATCGAATGAACGGGCCAGATACTGCTCCGGCATGCCGTCGCGATAGTCCTCGTACAGCAGTTGATGCTCCGCCATCCGGATAATCATGTTCCGGAAGTACCATGTAGACATGGTCGGGACGAGGTGCTGATGGGCGAGCGAGAGGGACTCGACGAGGTCCAGAAACCGCTGCGCGCGAGCAACGGCGGGCGGCGTGGGAATCTGTTCGATGTGGTGCAGCTTGCCGAGCGGTCGCATCGACATCAGAGCCTCCCGCCCCACACGAGCGTCTCCTCGTCGTTCATCCGGCCTTCCGCAACTCGCGCTGCTGCGCGCAGAAGGTCGATTTCCGAGAGGTGCGGCGACAGCTGGCGAATCTTCGGCAGAAGTTCCTGGATCAGCCGGTCGAACTCCTCGGCTCGTGGCTGCGCGAGCGGGGAGCCGTCGTCGCTCACCGCCGGCCCGGGCATCGCTGCAGGTGAGCGGTCATGTACAACTGACTGCCCAGCGGTGCCCTGGGTCACGATCCGGCACCCGATCGAGACGCCATGCCCCGGCACAGGCTGTAGAGGGGACGGCGCTCCTGAACGACGGCTTCACACCACTTCAGCCGCAGGCGCTCCAGCGTTCAGTGGACGTCCGCCCCACCCAGTCCCCGCGACTTCCCTGACCGGAACAACAGGAGCAGCGGCAGCGACAGCATCAGCGCGATGCCACTCAGCAGATACAACCTCGAGAACGCGAGCACGCTGGCCTGCGCCTGCAACTGCCGGTCGAGGATCATCAGGGCCTGCTGCTTCGCGGACA
>JANLTI010000275.1:0-5964 GCA_031362845.1 Gemmatimonadaceae bacterium
CGAGGAGGCACCGCCGGCGATGCGCGACTGGGCGGTCAAGCTGGAGGACAAGCCGAAGTACGTGGTGTCGTCGACGCGAAAGGAATTCTCGTGGACCAACAGCCACCACATCGCCGGCCACCTGGCCACCGGCGTGCAGACGCTCAAGGACGCGACGCCGGCCGGCGTGCTGCTCGGTAGCTGCAAGCTCGCGACTGAGCTGGACCGGCTGGATCTGATCGACGAGTACAAGTTCCTCGTCCACCCAAGGATCGCCGGCCACGGCCCGACCTTGTACCAGAGCGGGCTACTGCGCACGCGACGGCTCGAGTTGATCTCAGTGAAGCCGCTCCGCGGCGGCGCGGTCGCCATGCACTACCGGCGCGCGCGCTGACTCGGAGCAGCCCCATCAAGTCCAGCTCGTCGTCGGGCGCCTTCGCGGCGCTGTCAGAAAGAGGACAACATCCGGCGGAGCGTGGACACATCGCCGCCGCACGATGCGAATAACGTGGCGGCTTCGCCGTCGTCGGGCTCCAGCATCGCGAAGAGCAGATCGTGCGGCATCACATGCTCGATCTTCCGCTCACGAACGCGCGCGACTGCGCGAGCGATGAACTCCTGCGACGTGGCGTCGAGGACGAGAGGCTCGCGCGGGATGAGGTCGTCCTCGGCGAGCAGTCGACCTTCGAGGGCGGCGCGGAGCCGCTCGCCGTCGACGCCCGCTGTGCCCGCGATCTGGATCGGCATCGCGTGCGCGACGCGGAGCATTGCGACGAGGACGTTTACTGGCGCGATTTGTGTCTCATGACGCCGCGCCGCGTCATCGCCGGCCAGATCCAGCACCTTCCTCACACGACTCGTCAGTTGCGGCTCCGGGGCCGGCCGCGCGTCCAGCTCGGCGATCAGCGCCGCGGGATCGCCGCCGCACAGCTCGAGCACCCGGTGGCTGTCGGGATTGTTCGGCCGGAAGTAGTCGCGAGCCATCTGCCGGGGCGTCGACTCGGGACGGTATCCCACGAGATCGAGGCTCGCCCCGCAGCGCAGCAGGCACTCCACCAGCTCCGGAAGCGCGTTCCCCACGGCGAACGAGATCGGCGTCGATCCCCACGCAAGAGAATCCACCGGGAAGCCGCGTCTGCCCATGTACTCCATGACCGCGGTGCGGCGGTTGAGCATCGCGATCATGAACGCCTCGACGAGAATCTCCTCGTCGTCAGGTTCGGGAAGCGGCGGCGGGGCAAAGAAGCCGACGGAGAAGTCGGGACGCGAGCGATACGCGGCTTCCGTCGGCTTCCCGTCACGATTCAGGAAGCGGGCTACCCCGTCGACGTCGCCCAGTCCGGCGGCGATCCACAGCGCCGACGGGTGGCGCGCGCGCGCCGCGAGGACGTCGACCGCCTCGGCGTTCCAGTAGGTGGCGAGCGCGTGCTCGAGTACGCAACGGCCGTTTGGGGCCACCCAGTCGGGGTCGGCACCGCGGCCCAGGAGATAGCGCACCTTGTCCGCGGAGATCCCCATGTGCCCGCAGAGCATCCGGTTCAACGTCCGCTGAACGTCGAATCCGTGAGCCGCCAACCACTCGGTGAGACGCCGATCATCCGATGGTAGCCGGCGCTCCTGAAGAATGGCGCTGACGACGACGTCGTAGTTCTTCCTCGTATCCTCCGGCGACGGTGTCCGCAGCGCGGGATGCCGCTCGATGACGCGACCCAGCTCTTCCAGGTCGAAGACCCGCATGGCGCGCCCGGCCAGCGCTATCGGGTCCTCCATCCACTGCTCCCGTCTGGGCTTTGCCGCCTCCTCGACTATCGTTTCCCAGTTGGTGTATCCCCGTTCGCGCGCGACGACCGTGCGTGCATCATCGACCGTCACGGCCGCATCGAATACGTCTGACACGCGCATGCCGTAGAAGCGGGGGACGTACGTGACGAGTTGCCGGGCCGCGGAGACGCGCCGCTCGCGGTGCTCGACGACGAGCGTGCGTACCCACGCGTCCAATCCGGCGCGATCCTCGAGCTCCCCGCGCGGCACGAGCCCGTGCTCGATCGTTTCGAAATAGCGGACGAGGCGGGGCCAGCTCGTGAACCCGTAATCGCGTGCGGCGATCAGCTGCGCGTCGGCGAGGGCGATCGAATCGGGACGCGAGGCGTCGATCGCGGGATGGCGGGCGCGCGCGCGCGCGAGAGCGTCTGGATCGCCTGCGCGCAACTGGCGGAGAAGCGTCTTGGCCCGCTTGTGCTCGAGCTCCAGGCTCGGGCGCGAGGGAAGCGGACGGACGTCACCGCCCACCTGGGCGGCCTTGCTTCTGGACATATGACCTCCTTTCGTTGTGGCCCCGTCCGCCTGGTGGGCCCGAAAGAAGGTGATGGATTGTCGGGATGATTCGCCTGCAACGGATGGGACGATCCCTGTCCGCGGACCGGATGCGCTCCGTCAGCGCGCACGAATGATCGCGCGACGGCGGATTCGGAGCAAGAGTCGTCCCACCCGTCATGCCTGTGGCACCAGCAAAACGCGAAGCGCGTAGACATGGTGTGGATGCGCGCGCGGCAACCGCTCAGTCTCCGGCCAAATGTCTCTGCCATGGTGGCTACAGCTGAACGCCATCGCATGGCACACGACGCAATCCACGTTCGGGGGTTTCCGGTCACGGTGATCAATTCCGTCTTCACGCTGCAGCGTTGACCAGGTCGTCGAGGCGGGTGTAGCTATGCTCCATGCCGTCGGTCATGCCCGTGGAGACGGCGCCATCACGCGCTTCCTTCGACGCGAACGTCAAATTGCACACGAGCGTCGTGACGCCGTTCGGCTCACCGAGTTCAAGTGACACGATGCAGGGATCGCCAGCTGGCATGGCGAAGCTCATGTCGCCAGGGTCGTAGTACTGTGCGTGGACCATCTTCGACGGGCCGTTGACTTCGGTGAACGTGCCAAAGAAGCCGAACTGCCCGCCGTCTTCGCGGCTTCTCCACTGCCACTTGTATTTGCCGCCGACGCGAACATCCATGTCGCACACCGGCATGTCCCAGCCATCATGGCCTTGCCATTTCTGTACGAGTTCGGGCTTGGTATGCGCATCCCACACCAGTTGGCGGGGCGCATTGAACACACGTGTGACGCGAACTTCGCGATCACTCGGCAAGGCAACTTCTGCGGGCTTCGGCATGGTTTTCTCCCTGGTGCTCCATCGTGACTGCGCGCCGCCCTGAGGACGAACGAGCGAACAGCGCGCCGGCATGTCCGCGCTATTTTCTTGTTCGTTTGCGTCTGGACGGTTTGGCCTGGAGTTCTTCAAGCAACGCATCGAGGCGCTGGTAGTTCTGTTCGAAGATCTCGCGGTACCGTTCGATCCAATCCACGGCCTCCTCCAATCGCTTCGGTTCGAGCTTGCGTGGACGCCGCTGCGCATCGACGTCCATCGAGATGAGGCCGGCGCGCTCGAGCACTTTCAGATGCCTGGAGATGGCCGGCTGGCTCATCTCGAACGGCTCGGCGAGTTCCGTCACTGTGGCCTCCCCCGTCGCCAGCCGCGCCAGGATGGCGCGGCGAGCGGGGTGGGCCAGAGCCGCGAAGGTCAGGTCGAGGCGTTCGACTCTTGTATAACGAATTATTTCCATAACGTCATGGTTATATACACAGGCAAGCCATGCCAGTCAAGGCTATGGGGCGCGCGCGATCGGCTCCTCTGGAATACCATGTCGGGGATTGCTACCTGGACGCAGACAGCAAGGGGCGCCCCTCATCAGGGCGCCCCTTGTCGTTCATGACTCGGTCGCCGACTTACCTCGACGTCGCCGCGAGACGCCGGATCTCGCCGGCCATCGTGCGCACGCGAGCACCATCCCTCGCACCGGCGACATCCCTGTCCACCTGCTTCGCGAGTGCGTTCAGCGCCGTTGCACGAGCAGCGCCAGCTTTCATCTCCGCCATGTCGAGCGCAGAGGAGATCGCTGCCGTTCGTTCCGACGCGAGCCCGCCGTTCCGCACGAGCTGGTCGAGATACGACCGCACGACGACGAACGCCGGCGGCCACGTCATCTTCGGCTGGCTCTGCGGGTTGTAATCAGTGAATCGCACCAGCTTCGCCGCGGCAATCTCGTTCGCCGACAGCTGTGCGCTCGGCGTCAACTCCAGAATGTCCATGCCGCGATCGAGCTCCGACGAGAAGATGAGGCCGTTCCAGTAGTACGCGCCCCACGAACCGCCGATGGTGTTGCCTCCGCCTCGAACGGCGGGTGTGCTCGGCGGTGGCTGCGGCCCGTCGATCAGCTTCGGCGGATTGATGGAGCCGCGATCGAAATACCCGATCTCGATGGCGGTGTCCGGGTTGGTGAAGTCCATGATATTCACGCCGCCCTGATACCACCCCTGCACGTACAGGTCGCGACCCGGCACCGGGATGATGCCGCCGTTGTGCGACACGCAGTTCTCCTCGGCCGCCTGCGCCGACGGCAGCTTGAAGTAGGCACGCTGCGTCTGCTTTTTCTTCGCGTCGAGCGTGATCACCGTGTTGCCGCCGAGCTCGATCATGCTCGACGCCTGGCACATGGGGCCCGTGCCGCCGCCCCACTCATCGGTCTGGATGAGCTTCTTCCCGTCGTTGCTGAACGCCGCCGTATGCCGGCCCTGGAAGTTGTTCGTATCGGTGAGCGCGTCGACGCGGAACGGTTTTTCGGGGTTCGAGATGTCGACGACAATCGAGTGCGTGGAGCAGGAGGCCGCGAGCAGGTTCATCGCCGGATACGCCGTCACGTCGTGGCAATTGCGGGGACCGGTTGGCATCGCCGGATCCGGCGCCGGACGTGTACGGCCGGCCGCCTGCCGGCGCGGGTCTACCGGCTCGCAGAACTGCTTGCACTCCCCGCCGCCATCGAGGCCAGTGAAGACGCGCGCCCCGGGAATCACTTCGGCGCGCTCGGGGTGATCGAGCGGCACCTTGATGATGTCGAGCTGGAAGAGCGAGTTCGTCGGGTCGGCCGGGTCCGTGCCGTTCTTGCACCCCGCCAACTCCGTGTCCGGTCGCGCGGCCTGTTGACCCGACACATACAGGTAGACGGTCCGTGGATCCTTCGGACTGGGAACCAGGGTGTGCGTGTGCGAGCCTTTGCAGGTCTGCACGTTCTTGACGAGCTTCGGCGCCTTTGGGTCGGACACGTCGAAGATGCGCACGCCGGCCATGTGGTCCTTCGGATCCTGCACGCCACCGTCGCCGCAATCATTGCGATTGCCCGCGCCCTCGGCGGACAGGAAGAGCAGGTGGCCGATGATGGTCGGGTCACCCTGCGACGTGATGCACTTCGTAGCCGACGCCATCACCGGGTTGGCGGGGTCGGTGATGTCCCAGATCGTGAAGCCGGCGAAGTTGGCCTGATAGACGTAATTCGTGCCGAACGCCAGGTCGGAGTTGATGAATTTCAAGCCGGTTGCCGTGTCGAATGCCGCCGGCTTCTTCACGAACGACACCTGCTTCATGTTGCTGATCGCAATGCCCGCGTCGTAACGGCCGGGCTTGAGATTGCTTCGCGGATCCGTGCTGGTCGGATACGTCTGCGCCGACACCATGGTCGGCACGACGGTAGTCGCCAGCAGCAGGATGAAGCCACGCATCATACGCATCAGGACACACTCCAAGGGTGGGGACGAGGGGCGTTTCACTTTGGGGGGAGCTGCGACAGCAAGCGCCGCATGATGCCGATCTCGGCGGTCTGGGCCGTGACGACATCGTTGGCGAAGACATTGGCATCCACTTCCTGGCCGGCGCCCGGTGACATGAAGAGGTCGTCCACCATCTTGAGCGCGCCGGCGTGGTGCTTGATCATGCCGACGAGAAAGAGCCGGTCAAAGACAGCACCCTTGGCCTCGCTCATCGCCTTGAGCTCGTCGTCGGTGAGCATGCCGTCCATCCGCATGTCGTGCCAGGAGGCCGTGTCCGGCGCGAACTGCCCGTATCGGCGCAGCCAATCCTGCATGATGATGATCTCGGGC
>JANLTI010000023.1:0-5435 GCA_031362845.1 Gemmatimonadaceae bacterium
CGTTGAGATAGAGGCGGCTGCGCAATGCATCAGCGTCGCCCCAGAATTCGTTGCCCCCGCTGGCGACGACGAGGTCGACATGGCCATCACCGTTCGCGTCGAAGAAGGCTGCGTCGACATCCTCGGCAATGCTGTCCGCCGCAATGGACGGCTGCACCGTCGCCTGAAAACGCCCATCACGTCGCTGCACGTAGAGCGTGCCGGCCTGCCACTTCGCGCCTCCCACGAACACGTCGTCCAGACCGTCGCCGTTCACGTCGGCCACCGCGAGGGCCGGCCCCGCGCGCGAGAGGAGGTGCGGCATCAGCGGCTCGCGATTGTAATCGAAGTACGTGTCCTCGGCATGCCGTCCGCTGATGCCCGCGCGCGCCGACACGTCCGCGAACATCGGGGACGTGGGTCGCGCGGGAGTGAACGAATACTTCCCCGAGGCAGCTCGCTGCTCCAGCGTAAGGAGGCGGTCCGCGGCGATATTCGTCATGGTCTGGAACCGGTGGTCCGGCCAGATCACGGTGAGCGTGTCGATCGTGGTAGAGGCGCCGAGTCCGAAGTGCAGGCGTGGATCGACCGACGACTGGAAGCCGCGCGTCGGCATCTGCTCGAGCGTCTGCATCGTGCCGCCGTGCCGGATGATCACTCGCGCGCCGATGCCGCCTGTATTGGCTCCGGCACCGTTCAGCCGGATGGCGAGGTAGTGGTTGCCGTTGACCTCTCGCGCGCGATTGCGATAGATGGACGCCGGCGCATTCACGTTGTTCACGACGAGGTCCAGCGCGCCGCTGTTGTTCAGGTCCACGTACACCGCACCATTGGAGAAACCGGGCTGTGCCAACCCCCAAGACGCCGCGGCGTCGGTGAAAGTGAGGTCGCCGTTGTTCCGGAACGCGAACTTGGCCAACGGGATCTGCGGCATCTTCTGCAGGAGTGACATGTTGTCTCGCGTGATGCCCTTCGCCAGCGACGCCTGGTTCGCCTCGTTCCCCACGTAGTTGATGTAGTCGAGATCGTTCGGACGCCGAAAGATGCCGTTCGTGATGAACAGGTCTTTCAGGCCGTCATTGTCGAGGTCGGCGAACAGCGGTGCCCAGCTCCAGTCGGTGGCCGAGACGCCGGCCAGGTATCCGATGTCGCTGAACGTTCCCGCGCCGCGGTTGAGCTGTAGGGTGTTGCGGGCGTACTGCGAGTGATAGCCCGCCTGGAGCTTCAGGTTGTAGACGTTGAACGACTCGGCATTCGCCGACGTCTTGAGGATCTCCTCGCGTTGCGGCAGCATGTCCACCACGGCGAGATCGGGACGTCCATCGTTGTTCACGTCGGCGGCATCGACGCCCATCGAGAAGCGGCTCGTGTGTCCCGTGGCCGTCGTGATGGTTTCGGTGAACGAACCGTCGCAGTTGTTGATGTACAGGAAGTCGTTTTCCTGGAAGTCGTTCGCGACATAGAGATCGGGGCAGCCGTCGAGATTCAGGTCGCTGGCGACCACGCCGAGCCCGAACCCTTCCAGGCCGCCGTAGATGTGCGCGGCCTCGCTGACGTCCGTGAAGTGGCCCGCGTCGTTGCGGAACAGCTTGTCTCCCGCCCTCGCATTGCGTTCCTCGCGACTCGGACGCCGGCCGATGGTGCGCTCGGTGTGCGTGGAATGGTTCAGCAGGTACATGTCCAGGTCGCCGTCCCCATCGTAGTCGAAGAAGGCGGCCTGGGTGGAGTAGCCGACGTGCTCGAGTCCCAGCTCCTTGGTACGGTCGGAGAAGGTGCCGTCGGCGTTGTTGATGTACAGGACGTTCCGACCCTGCATCGTGAGGTAGCTGACCCCGGACACGTAGAGGTCGAGGCGACCATCACCGTTTACGTCCGCCATCGTCACCCCCGTCGTCCAGCCGCCCACACCCGGCACGCCGGCTCGCTCGGTCACGTCCTCGAACTTGTAGTTGCCACGGTTGAGATACAGCCGGTTGGGACGCTGATTGGCGGTGAAGTACAGGTCGGGTAATCCATCGCCATTCACGTCACCGGCCGCGACGCCGCCGCCGTTGTAGTAGTACAGGTAGTTGAGGATGTTGAACGCGGTATCCTCTGGTAGCCGATTTTCGAACGTGACGCCCGTGACCGCGGGCGACAGCAGCTCGAAGAACGTGGGCGCCTGGCGTGCAGGGCGGCACGCGGCGGCCGCCACAATAATGACGGCGGCGAGCGCCGCGCGCGCCGCGACCCGCATCTACCGGACAGCCCTGAAGCGGATGGCCTGTCCGCCGCCGCGCGCGAGCGCAATGCGCAGCCGCGACGCCGACGTCACCGGGCGACGGCTGATCGTCACCGGCAGCGGATTCGTCCGCCAGTCCGCGCCCGGACCATCCGCATACATCTCGGCCACGTACCGCGTGCCTGCTGGCAGAAAGGAGAGCGACACATCCATGGTGCGCGCCTCCTCGTCGGATATCGCGCCAAGGTACCAGTCCCGCCCACCGCGCTGCTGACGTGCAACCACCACGTAGTCACCGATTCGTCCGTCGAGTACGCGCGTCGATTCCCAGTCGGTGGGGACGTCGCGGATGAACTGGAACGCCGGCTGCCCGGCATAGTTCTCCGGCAGGTCGGCCGCCATCTGCATCGGCGAGTACAGCACGACGTATAGTGCGAGCTGCTTGGCGAGTGTCGTGCGTACGCGCGGTTCTTCGTCCGTCCGGGCGACGCCGGTGGGTCGCTTCATCAGGATGTCGAAGATGCCCGGGGTGAAGTCCATGGGGCCGGCGAGCATGCGCGTGAAGAAGAGGATCGACTCGTGCTCGGGCGGATTGCCTCCTTCGCCGCTCCACGCATTGTACTCCTGGCCGCGCGCACCCTCGCGCGTCATCATGTTCGGCCAGGTGCGCCGTTCGCCCGTATCGTGGATAGGCTCGTGCGCATCCACCATGATGCCGTACCGAGCCGCCGTCTCGATCACGCGGCGGTGATGGCGCACCGCGAACTGCCCGTAGTGCGAGTGCCCTCCGCCAACGGTATCGGCGACGTAGCCGGTCTTGATGGCCGTGATGCCGAGCGAGCGATAGAGCCGGAAGGCATCGTCCATCTGCCGCTCGTAGTTCGCGATACCACCCGACGTCTCGTTGTGCGCGATGAGCCCCACCCCTTTTGTCTTCGCGTACACCGCGAGCCCCGGCAGGTCGTAGTCGGGATACGCCTGCGTGAAGGAGAAGGCGTTCTGGTTGGCGATCCAGTTTCCGTCCCACCCGGTGTTCCACCCCTCCACGAGCACGCCCGCCAATCCATTCGCCGCGGCGAAGTCGATGTACTGCCGCGTGTTCGCCGTGGTGGCGCCGTGCTTCGGCCCCGAGCTCCACGTCATGGTGTTGACGTGCATGCCCCACCAGATGCCGACGTATTTCTGCGGCGTGATCCAGCGGGTGTCCGCGATACGCGAGGGCGGATTGAGCTTGAGCGTCAGGACCTGCGGGTGCAGGTCTGCCAGCCGATCGGCGATCTGGATCGTGCGCCAGGGCGTCACGAGCGGCGTGCGACCGCGCACCTTCACGCCGTCGGCCCACGGTGCGAGAGCCGCGCGCAGCGTCCGGGTCTCCATGGTGGCACCGGCGAGGAACATGCGCGGATAGTCGACGAGATCCGCTTCGTGAATCACGACGTGCAGCCCGCTCGGCATCTGCATCGTGAGTGGAGTCTGTACGCTATCGAGCGTGCTCACGGGTCCCACCGAGTAGAGCTGTTCGGACCGATCGAGCCGCGGACGGTTGGACGCAATCCACCAGGCGCGCCCATTCTCCGCGAGCGCGAACTCGGTGAGCTCGTCCGAAATTTCATAGTCGCGCAGCCCGGGCTGGTCGGGAATCTCGTACCGGAATCCGATGCCGTCGTCGAACGCGCGGAACACGACGGCAAAACGCCGTCCCGTCGCCCCTGTTTCCGCTACGTCGACGCGCAACTCGTTGTGATGGTCGCGCACCGTCGCCAGCTCGCCCCACGGCTGCGTCCATCGCTCGTCATGAGCACGCTCGGTGCGCCCCGTGATGCGGAGCGAATCGCGCAGTGGTGGCGCTCCCCTGAACGCGAAGCCAAGCCGCGAGGGAGTGATCACCGCGCGGCCGTCTCGCTGCACGCCGTACCGGAGCGCACCGTCGCGGCTCTCGACCCGGACGACGTTGCGGCCGTCCGGCGACGACACGCGATACGGCGCCTGCTGCGCCATCGCCACGACCGACAGCAGCGCAATGCACGTCACGGCGCGCACACACGCGCTGGTCCACCGGCGAATCGTCATGCATCGTCTCCAGTCCACGGTAATCTCACCGTCAGCCCGCGCTCGGGCGCGGGTTGACTCGGCGCGGGAAATGCTGCCCATTACCTGCTGACGCGACTCCAACCACGGGTCTGACATGAAGCCTCAACTCGTTCGTGCACTGTTCCCCGGCGTTCTGACTCTCTCGCTGCTCGCGGCGTGCGCCCAGTCGCCTCCGCCTCGCACCGAACCGGATCCCAACGCCACCCTGACGGCGAAAGACATCGAGCAATCGCCAGGCGACCCGATCGAGAAGCTACTCATGAGCCGGTCGCCAGGCGTCTACGTGGGCCGTGGCATCGACGGCGGCATCGTGGTGCGCATCCGCGGTGGAACATCCGTCAACGGGAACAACGAGCCCCTCTACATTCTCGACGGCGTTCAGTTCCAGCCCGGGCCGGGCGGCAGTCTCTCCGGCATCAATCCGTACGACATCGAGTCGATCAGGGTGCTCAAGGACGCCGCGGACATCACGATGTACGGCTCGCGCGGCGGGAACGGCGTCATCGTCATCAAGACCAAGCGGCCCCGATCAGGGAACGCCAACCCGGGGCTGTGATCCGGGAACGGTGGCCACGGTCCGCTTGGCGACCACGGCGGAGTCGCGCGTCGTGATCCGCGCATTCACCAGCGCGCCGACCTGACGGCCCATTGCCACGCCGTTGTCGATCGCCGGGCGAAAATGGATGCCGGCGTACAGTCGGCTCATCGCCGCTTCGGCCGCAGCGCCCTCGAACGACCTGAACGAGCGCGCGGGAAGGCCGAACAGCACCTCGGAAGAGTCGACGAACGCGAACGAGGCGCCGTACACCTTGGTCAGTGCCACCGCCGCCGCGGCGGAGATGACGCTGTGGCCACTCGGATACTCCGGAAAGGGCGGCGTCTGGAGCAGCGGCATCCACTTTTCGTCGAGAAACGCGTTGATCGTCGTTTCCGGACGAATGAGGTTGCTGCGGTATTTCTCGTCCCACGCACTGATGAAGGCGTCCGCGAGGGCCAGCGCGGTCAGCGTGTACGCTTCGGCCGATTGCACGACACTCGCGTCCGCCTGACGTGACGCGATCGCGACGATCTCCATCCAGTGTCCGCCGGGCGTGATCTTCTTCGTGGCGAACATGGCGTGGCCCTGCACGTTCATGACGTACGG
>JANLTI010000036.1:0-10182 GCA_031362845.1 Gemmatimonadaceae bacterium
GCAGGCGTGCCAGCGTCATGCGTCCACTCCGCCGTGTGTCATTCGTCGGGAAGAAACTCGCTGCGGGGCGCCGACCGCTCGCCCCGCAGCGTCATGCCTCAGAAGTCGTACTCGGCGCCAACCTGGTACCGCCGTGCGTCCGCCACCACACAGCCCGGCTTTCCGAAGTTGGCGTCCGCCCTGTTGCCAGTATTGTAGCAACCGAAGTTGTCGCGATTGAAGGCGTTGAACAGGTCCAACGTCAGGCCGAACTTCTGCGAGCGGCCGAAGTTCGGGAAATCCTTGCGGAAGCGCATGTCCACGCTCCGGTAGGGGAACGTGCCGGGCACCTTGAATCCGCCCCGCTCGTAGCCGACTCCGCAGAAGCGGCCCGGGCAGCCGACATCCTGCGTGTAGGCGCCGCCGAACGTGGCGAGACCGGAGAACTGGATGCCGAACAGGTAGGGCACATCGGTGATCCAGTTGGCCACCACGCGATGCTTTTCATCGTTCGTCGGATGCCGAGGAATGTTCCGCGTGTTGGGGAAGGCGAACAGGTCGCCGAGGTTGTCCACGCCCTGCACCTCGCGCTTGGCGAAGGTGTAGGCGATGCCGCCACCCCACCCGAACTCCTGCAGCGATCCACGTGAATACGGGCGGTCGAGCTGCATCTGCAGCGCGTCGTACCACGTCTTCGCGTCGTTCGTGGAATAGATGAAGTTGCTGAAACCGTGCGCGCCGATATTGAAGTTGGTGCAGCAGGAGCCGTTCGGATTCAGCCCGAAGTTGGCCCAGTTCAGGGTGAGCTGGTCCTCGCCGCGCACGGACGCCCACGTGGCGGAGAGCGCGTACTCGTTGATGAGCTGGCGCACCCCGAGATTCCACTGCCGCGACTTCGGCACTTTCGCGTCGCGATCGATGAGCCACGCTTCCGGCTGTCCGGACCGGCCGACGAGTGCATCGAGCGTCGCCTTGTCCGCCGTGAGATACGAGTCCTGGAAGGCCACCTGCCCGCCGGCGGGCGTCACGCCGCGCGGCGCGAAGGTCACGGTGTAGCTCGGATGCGTGATCTTCTGCGTCTCGTCGATCGACACGTCGAACAGCGACCGGTCGTAGTAGATGCCGAATCCACCGAACACCGTCGTCTTGTTCCCCTTGTCGACGCCGTAGGAGAAGCCGAGGCGCGGCTGGAATGCGCCGTAGAACGGCTTGCGCTCATTCCCCGTGCTGATGTAGCGGGAGAGATCGAGCGGCGTGGGGAGTTGGCTGTTGTACCGGGTCAGCGTGTCCACCACGTTCTTCGGCGTCACGTAATCGTAGTTCATCATCTGCGACTCGAAGTCCCACCGGATGCCGAGATTCACGGTGAGGCGTTCGACGGGCGTCCAGTCGTCCTGGATGTACATCCCGACCTGATTGTTGTTCGCGTTGAAGTTCGGATTGCCCGTGCCGTAGTTGAGCTGGTACGGCGTGTTGTAGTTGAAGACCTGATTCCCGTTCCCCGAGTTCGCGATGTCGCGATAGGTGAACTTCGGCGTGCCGTCGTTGTCCTTGATGATGTCGTACTTCACGAAGTCGACGTTTGCACCACCCTTGATCACGTGCTCACCGAACATCCGGAAGCCGGAGTAGGTGAGGTCATCGCGGAAGCCCAGCCGCTTCTGCGTGAAATCCTGCGTGCTGAGAAAGCCGCCGATCCGCTGATCCGAGTTGTTGTACTGGTAGACGCGCGACGTGATGGCGTTATTCGGCTCCGGCGCGCGCTGGAAGCGCGAGTAGTCCACCTTCGCCTCGTTGAGCCACGGACCGACGAAGTAGTTGTAGCGAAGCTGACCGACCGATACGCTCTGCCGATAATTCAGGGCGGCCTCGTACGCGACGCCGCCGCCGAAGTCGCGCACGTCCGTCTCGTTCCGGTGGCTGACGCTGAACTCGGCCGATGAGCGATCATTGATGGCGTTCGAGAGCTTGCCGAAGAAGAGGTTTTCGCGGAATGGCGAGCCGAATGTGCCGTTGTACTGCGAGAGTCGCACGGAGTCCAGCGCCGGAAACCCTGCTGGCGGCGCATTGAAGTTCACGCGGCTCGAGCGGTTCTGGATGTTGCCCTCGTACGACCCGAAGAAGTGCAGCTTGTCGCGCACGATCGGCCCACCCGCGCTGATCGCGGTGAGCGTGCGGTTGTACGGTGGCTTCCGGAACGTCGTGGGATTGTTCTTCTGGTCGGCGCGCTGGAAGGTGTCGAGACTGACGAAGCTCGCGTTCTGGTAGCCCACCAGCAGGTTGCCGTGCCACTCGTTGCCGCCGGACTTGGTCGTCGCGGTGATGACGGCACTCGACGCCTTCTGATACTCCGCCTTGAAGTTCTGGCTGATGACGCGGTATTCCTGGATCGCGTTGCGCGGGAACGGATTCCCGCGGCTCGCGTCCTGCCCCGCGACGCCGCCGCTCGTGAGATCGTTCTTGAAGCTCGTACCGTCGATGAACAGGTTCACCGCGCTCGCCGGCTGTCCGCCCGCAGAAAAAGTGCGGAAGCTCGTGCTGTTGATCCGGTCTTCCGTGACCGTCACGCCAGGAGCCAGCGCCGCAAGGTCGAGAAAGTTGCGACTCGCCGTCGGCAGCTTCGTGATCTGCGCTTCCGACACGTTCGTCGCCACTTCGGAGGTCCGCGTCTCCACCGTTGGTGCCGCCGTCACGACGACCCCCTGGAGCTGGGTGGGACGGTCGGTGAGCGAGAAGTTCTGGATCTGGGTCGCACCGATCTGGATGACGACGCGACGTGTCACCGCGGTGGTCCCGATGCGTCGAACCGTCACGTCGTACGTGGCCGGCGCAAGTCCGGGCAGGACGTAGAGACCTTCGTCACGGCTCGTCGTGTTGCGCACGACGCCCGATTCCACGTTGCGCGCCGAGATCTGCGCGTCCGACACGCCTGTTCCGCTCGAGCCGGTGACCACGCCGCGCATCGCGCCCGTCGCGTTCTGCGCCACGGCCACACTCGCGCTCAGCACCGTGAGCGCCACACCAACCAACGCACGTCCAAACCATCGCACGGTATTTCGGGTGTTCATATCCGAATGCCTCCAGGGGTTGATGACCAGCTACTGCGATCGAGTCGGGAGCGCTCGGGATGACCGCTCCGTGGTGTGAGGTGGGATGGCGCACCGGCGCTCGCGCCACATGAATCGCGGACCACGACGACCGCCGGCAGCACATCGCGCCGAGGCGCGTGGTCAGGCGGCGATCGCTCGGCGAGCGCGGCGAGCACCAGCGCGGCGGCCCGCTCGCCGAGTGCGGCAATGCCGACGCGCACCGTGGTGAGCGGGGGATTGAGGAACTGTGCGACGGGAATGTCGTCGAAGCCGACGACCGCCATTTCCGTCGGCACGACGATGCCCGCCTCGCGCAAGGCGCTGAGGGCGCCGACCGCCATCGCATCGTTGGCGGCGAAGATCGCCGACGGCGGCGATGGGAGCGCGAGGAGCGCTCGTGTGCCGCGCCACCCGCCCGCCTCGGAGAAGTCGCCGCGAACGTCATACGCCGCGTCATACGCGAGGCCGGCCTCCCGGACTCCTTCGCGATATCCGCGCTGCCGCTCGCTCGCATCATGATTGCGCTCTGCCCCGGCAATGAACCCGATCCGGACATGACCGGTCGCGACGAGATGACGGGTCATGGCCACCGCACCGCCGTAGTTGTCCACGGTGAGGACGAACGCATCACCATCGATGGCGGGTCCATTGAGCAGCACGGTCGGCACCCCGCGGGGCAGCACGTCGGCCAGGAGCGGGGCACTGACGTCGGGGGCCATGACCATCAGCCCGTCCACGCGCCCGCGCATGGCGCGGACGGCAGCGCCGATTCCACGGCAATCATGATGAGAGCTCGACACGAGGAGCGAATGATTCGCGCGTTGGGCCTCCTGGTCGATGCCGCGCAGGAGCTCGGAAAAGAATTCGCCGTAGATGTCGGGCAGGATGACGCCGAGCGCACCGGCGCGCTGCCGACTGAGCGAGCGCGCGGCACCGTTGGGGGAGAAGCGGAGGTCACGCGCGACGTCGAGCACGCGCTCACGCGTCGTCTCCCGGACGGGCGCACTGGCGTTGAGGACGCGAGACACGGTGGCGACCGACACACCGGCGAGCCGAGCGACATCTCGAATGGTGACGTGCATCCCGCTCCCTGGGGGCCGTGCAACGCGGATCCCGGCATCGGGTTTCCGACGTCGTGAAAACGTTTACATGGGACGGCTGAACGTCAAGGGGCACTGGGAACTGATAACTGCGGGGCGCTTCGCTTACGGGGCGGCGGGCGCTTCGCGCCGCCTAACGGGGCGGCGGGCGCTCCGCGCCGCCTTACGGGAAACAGCCGTGCCGTCGAAGTCCCCGTAAGCGTGCCGCGCAGCGGCCACGCGCCCCGTAAGCGCAGCGCCCCATAAGCGTGCCGCGCAGCGGCCACGCGCCCCGTACACGCGGCCACGCGCCCCGTACACGCGGCCACGCGCCCCGCTTTTACAGTCGTATCCCGTTCCGATCCAGCACACCCGTGTAGTAGCTCATCAAGGCCTGCTGAAACACGAGGCTGCTCCGCGCGCTCACCACCGCGCTCTGCGCCTGCACCAGGCTCGCCCGCGCCAGCGTCACCTCCACAAACGTCGCGAGGCCCACGCGATACCGCGATTGCGCCGCCTGCAGCGCGAGCGCCGCCGCCGCCTGCTGCGCGTTCGACGCGGCGAGCTGCTCGCCCGCCGCCACATAATCGAGATTCGCTCGCCGCACCTCGAGCGCCACCGACTGCTCCTGGTCCCGCAGGATCAGGCGCTGATTATCGAGCTGGATGCGCGCACGTTGGCGCGCGATGGATACCGCGCCGCGATCGAAGATCGGTACCGACACCCCCACGCCGAACGATCCGCCGCGCCGATCGTTGAGCTGCGTCGCGAAGGCGCCGTCGTTCGCGCTGTTGTATCCGCTGCTGTATCCGGCGTTTCCCGTCACGAGCGGGAGACGGCCGCCTTCGGCGATCCGGATCTCCCGCTCCGCCGCGCGAACGCGGAGCGCCTGCGCCCGAAGGTCCACGCGCTGCGTGATCGCCACCGTGATGAGGCTATCGAGATCGAACGCCGGCGCAGAGCCGGCATCCAGCGTCGTCGGCGTGACGAAGGTGTAATCGAGCCGCGGATCCAGGAGCAGCTCCTGAATCAGGTCCACCTTGGCCACCTCGGCCCCTCGGCGCGCATTCACGAGCGCGAACCGCGTGGCCGCCACCGCCGCCTGCTGCTGATAGAGGTCGCCGATCGGCCGCGTGCCCGCGCGGACGAATTGCTCGAGCTGCGCGAGCTCCTGCTCCTGCGCCACCAGATTCTCCTGCTGTACACGCAGTTGCTCCTGCTGCGTGATGAGGGCGAGGAAATCGGACGCGACGAGGAAGACGACCGTCTGCCGGCTTCGATCGAGATCCTGACCGCTCGCCTGGAGATACAGGCGCGCCTGCTGCAGCGCTCCCGTGTTCTGTCCACCGTCGAACAGGGTGACGCCGCTCGAGACGCCGCCGCTCGCCGAGAAGTTGTTCTGACCCGGCGAGCCCGCGCCGAAGCCCTGCGACGTCTGCGTCGATGCGACGAGATTGGGACGGAACGCGTTCCGCGCCTGGCGCACGTTCAGCGAGTCGAGCGCGGTCGTGTTGCGCGCGAACCGGATCGTGCTGTTCTGCGCCAGCGCCAGCGTGATCGCCTCCTGGAGCGTGATGGCGCGATCCGCCGGCGCCCGTTCGCGCGCATCCTGGGCGCCGGCGACCGAGACGGCGCTGATCATGAGGAAGACGACCGCGCACGTCCTGGTGAGACTGAAGGGCAACGTCATTCGTAGCGCAACGCCTGAATGGGATTGAGCGCCGCAGCCTTGCGCGCCGGATAGAAGCCGAAGAACACCCCGACCGCAGCCGAGAAGCCGACGGCGATGAACAGCGCATAGGTGGGCACGGCGGTGCTCCACCCCGTCAGGCGGCCGAGCACCATGGACCCGCCGATACCGACGGCGAGGCCCACGATGCCGCCAAGGAGACTCATCACCACACTCTCGACGAGAAACTGCGTCAGCACGTCGGAGCCGCGCGCGCCGATCGCCATGCGAATGCCGATCTCGCGGGTGCGCTCCGTGACCGACACGAGCATGATGTTCATGATGCCGATGCCGCCCACGAGCAGCGACACGGACGCGATGGCCGCGAGCAGTCCCGACATCACCGACGTCGTCGCGGTGGCAGCCGTGGCGATCTCGGTCTGGTTGCGGACGGTGAAGTCGTCCGCGTTTTCACCGAGCTTGTGCGCGGCGCGCATGATCGAGGTGATCTCGGTGGTGGCAGCCGGAATGTCGCCGGGTGAGAAGGTGCTCAGCATGATCTGCCCGATCCGCACGAATCCGCTCATCCTGTTCTGCGCCGTCGTGTACGGCATGATGATGACGTCGTCCTGATCGTTGCCGTTCGCGTTCTGCCCCTTCGGGGCCAGCACCCCGGCCACGATGAACGGCACGCGACCGATCTGGATCTGCGCACCGGTTGCATCGACGCCAGGAAAAAGATTGGCGGCGACCGTCGCCCCGATGAGCGCGATCTTGCGCCCCGACCGCACGTCGGCCTCGGTGAAGGTCTCGCCGCTGGTCGCCGACCAGTCGCGAATCGCGAAGTAGTCCGCGGACACGCCGTTGATCGTCGTGCGCCAGTTGCCCGAGGGGCCGATCACCACCTGACGCGAGAAGATCACGGGCGAGACGCCGGAGAGCATCGTGCCTTCCAGCTTCAGCTTCTGTGCGTCTTCCACCGTGAGCCGGTTGAAGGTGCCGGCCCCCTGGCTGACGCCGCCCTGTTGTGTGGCGCCGGGCAGGACGAGGATGAGATTCGTGCCGAGGCTGCTGATCTGCTTCTGGATCTGCACCTGTGCGCCGTTGCCGACCGCCACCATGACGATCACCGACCCGACGCCGATGACGATGCCGAGCATCGTCAGCACGGTGCGCATCTTGTTCTTGAGGATGCTCTGCCACGCGAGCTTGAGCAGGGTCGACTGGGTCATGCCGTCTCCGTGAACGCCGTGGCGAGCGGTGGCACCTCATCGGGCTCCGTCTCGAGCAACACTTTCAGGTCGTCCGCCGCCGTGCGGCGATCCTCGACCTGGTGGTCGCGGATGATGTGACCGTCGCGCACCTCGACGATGCGCTTCCCGTACTTCGCGACATCGGGCTCGTGCGTCACGATGAGCACGGTGATGCCCTGTGCATTCAGCTCCTGGAACAGCGCCATGACTTCCACCGTCATGTGGCTGTCCAGGTTGCCCGTCGGTTCGTCGGCCAGGAGCAGCGTGGGCTGCGTGACGAGCGCACGCGCGATCGCGACACGCTGCTGTTGACCGCCGCTCAGTTCACTCGGATGATGATCCAATCGGTCACCGAGACCCACACGCTCGAGTGCGGCCGCCGCAAGCGCCTTCGTGTCGCCCCACCGGTGACTGCGATCGTACAGCAACGGGAGCTCCACGTTCTCGATGGCCGACGTGCGGGCGAGCAGGTTGAAGCCCTGAAAGACGAACCCGAGCTTCTGGTTGCGCAGATCGGCGAGACTGTTGCGATCGAGCCCGTCGACCTGCACGCCGTCCAGCACGTAGCGCCCGCCGGTCGGGATGTCGAGACAGCCGAGAATGTTCATGAGTGTGGACTTGCCGGAACCGGACGATCCCATGATCGAGATCATGTCGCCGGGAAACACCTGCAGGTCGACTCCGCGCAGCGCATAGACCTTGGTCTCACCCATCTCGTAGACCTTCGTCACGCCCCGCACCTCGATCACCGGACGACCGGTGACCGCGCTGTTGCCGTTCCCGCTCATGGACCGCCGGGTCGGCCGCCAGGCCCGCCGAATTGCTGCCGCTGCGGTGCGAGCGGATTGTTCGACGCAGCGCTGGCCGCCGCGCCACCTGTGCTGGTCCCCACCACGACTTCCGTCCCGGGCGCCAGCGTCTGTCCACCGACCGCGGACACTTGCGTGCGCTGCGTGTCGGCGAGTCCCACGCGAACGCGAATCGGCTTGAGCTTGCGGTCGACGTCGATCGTCCAGATCGTGCCGGGTCCCCCTGCGCCCCCCGCCCCGCCTGCTCCCCCCGCGCGGCGCGCGCGATTCCCACCGCCCTGCCCGCCTGTCTGTCCACCGGGCGCCCCACCCTGCGCGCCACCGAATCCACCGGCGCCACCCGCTCCCGCACCGCCGGACGCCGCTGGCGAACCTGTACCGTTGCCGCCGCGACGCCGGCGCGACGTGTCGGTTCCTGCCTCGGGCGGAAGACCCGACGCAGCCAGTTCGTCGGCTGTCGGACGATACCGCAGCGCCGCATTCGGCACGGTGAGCACGTTCGTCGCCGAGCCGATGATGAACTCCACCGTTGCGGTCATGCCGGGCAGCAGCTTGCCGTCTTCATTGCCGAGCGTGACCACCGCCGTGTAGCTCACCACGTTGTCCGTCGTCTTCGACTGCAGCCGGACCTGCTCCACGCTGCCGGCGAATGTGCGCCCGGCGTACGGCTGCACAGTGAACTTCACCGGCTGCCCTTCCTTGATACTGCTGATGTCGCTCTCGTCCACCGACGCGAGAATCTGCATCTGCGACAGATCCTGCGCGATGAGAAACAGGGTCGGTGCCGAGAGACTGGCCGCGACGGTCTGTCCCACGTCGACATTTCGTTCGACGACCACGCCGCTGATGGGCGCGTAGATGTTGGTATACGACAGGTTCTGGCGCGCGCGGTCGAGCGTCACCTGCGCGGATTTCACCGTCGCCTGTGCGACCGACAGGTTCACCTGAACCGTTCCGAACTCGCTCGCGCTGATGAATTTCTCGCGTGCGAGGGGAGCATTGCGATTGAACTCCTGTTGCGCCTGTCGCAATTGCGCCTGCGCACGCTCGAGCTGCGCCTGCGCGTCTCGCACCGCCTGCTCCTGGAGCGTCGGGTCGATCCGCGCCAGCAGTTGTCCCTTCGTGACGCGATCGTTGAAGTCGGCGAAGATGCCTGCCAGCAGACCGGAGACCTGCGTGCCGACCTGCACCGTCTTCACGGCGCTGAGCTGACCCGTGGCCGACACGGTCTGCTCGACGCTGCCCTGCTCCACCTTGGCGGTGCGATAGGACATGGCGGCGTCGCCTCGCGAGCGGAGGACGAAGCCCAGAATCGCGATCAGGGCGACGACCGCCGCGATGACGACCAATGTGCGCTTTCTATTCATCGGGAATCGGTTCGGGAACTACCCGGTCACGTGCGGAGCGACCAGGCCAGCCGCGGGCCAGGACTTCGTCAGCGGGCTCGACAGAACTTTCTGGCCCGGGACCTGCCTTGCTTGGCACTCGGATCGCGGCTGTCTGTCCATGCATACGACTCATGGCGCCAGGGTGTTGGCTCGACCTGAGTCCTGATGCTGCTGAAGCAACGACAGATGCCGAACGACGGACCATGTGCGGTGTATCACCAATCGCACAACGAGCATCAACGACCTGATCAATGCGGTCGTTCCCGACTTGTCGCGGAGGCAGTGTGTTACATAGATCAATTGCAGTGGCGCTCACGATGGCGCTCACGGTAGCGCCGGCGAGCTTGCGAGCGGACGGGCTCGCTGGGTCGCCTGCGTCCATGGCAAACCAGCATTCCATCGCGGTGCAAGAGGATTACAGCTTTTTGCGTACCTCCGGCGACGTGCGTGAGCTGGCGAGCATGGGGGCGCTGGTACCCGTCCTCGAGAACGAGAATCTGACCCTGAGCAAGGTGTCGTACGCGTTCGCTCGGCCCGAGGTGCGCGCGTTCCTGGAGCGCTTTGCCGCGAGCTACCGCGCGACACTCGGATCGAAGCTCGTCGTCACCAGCCTGACGCGCCCGGCTAACGGTCAACCGCGGAACGCGCACAAGCTCTCCGTCCACCCCGCTGGCATGGCGGTGGACCTCCGCATCCCGGCAGATACCGGCGGTCGCGCATTCATTGAGCGCTCGTTGCTGGCGATGGAGCGTGCGGGCGTGCTCGACGTGACGCGCGAGCGATCGCCCGCGCACTATCACATCGCGGTCTTCGCGGAGCCGTATGCGAAATACGCCGCACAGGAAGACTCCGCCGCGGCGCTCGTTGCGCAGGCACGTATCGTAGCCGATCGCGCCACGGCGGCGATCCGTCGCGC
>JANLTI010000066.1:0-3647 GCA_031362845.1 Gemmatimonadaceae bacterium
GCGAGTTCGCGACGCTCGATTCGTTGCGCACGGCGCTGGCGTCACGCGGCATTCGAGTCGTCGCCCTGGGGGTGGACGAGGGCGACGACACGCGCGTACGCCGATTCGCGTCTGCACGCGCGGGAGGCGTGCTCGTGGCTCACGATGCGTCGGGCGCCGTGGGCCGCGCGTTCGGCACGGTGGGCGTGCCGGAGAGCTATCTCGTGGATTCGACCGGTGCCGTGCGCTGGCATGCGCAGGGCGAGCTGCGCGGCGCGATTCCCTCGCTCCGCCGCGCGCTCGCCGCACTACGCTGACTATTCGCGATCAGCGCGACGCGACCTTCGCCTGCTTGCGTCGCGCGTCCAGCGTGAGCGAGAGCTGGACATCGCCGTCGGGACGGTCGGTATCACGACCGGCGGCTCCGAACGGCGTGCCCCACTGACGGAGGTCGATCGTGAGGGTGGACGTAGCGATCATGTGCCCCACGCCTGCCCAGCTCACGTCGGTATCGAACTCGATCGGACGCGACACCAGGTTCATCGTGAGATCTCCGCGTACCCGCCAGCGCGCCGGCCCCACTCGCGTCGCACTCGCCGACCGGAAGGTGGCGAGCGGCTGACGCTGAGCATCGCTGCGCGCCGGGCCTGCGACGAACACGCCGCTCGTGAGCTTCTCGTGGCGGATCACGAGCAGGCCGCTCGTGAAGGCACCGGTGCCTTCGCGGGCGCGCGCGCCGCCGGACGGCACGGTCTTCCACCGGATGGACGACGCCGATGCATCCACCACGAGGCTATCGGGAGGACCGCCCATTTCATGCGTCACTGCGGATGCGAGGCGAACGGGCGAGCCTGGCATGCCGGTGGCGATGACGCCGAGTACCGCGACCGACACCACTGCCGTCCAGACGTTGATGCGCATGATCCACGCTCCTGAAGATTGCCGAGCCGCCGAAGAGAGGCGGCGCATGCGCGCCCGTCGTGAGCGTGCATGGAACGAGGATGCCGCGAGCGGGCGGAATGTTATCGGGTTAACATCGAGCGTCGCGCCGGCATCCTTTCCCCATGCGAGTGAGACGACGGGTGCCTGATTCGCTGTCGCCCACCGCTGCATCGGTCGTGGAAACGGTCACCCTCGTGTCGGCAGCGCGCGACGGCGATCGCGCCGCGTTCGGCGCGCTGTACGAGCGGTACGCACGCATGGTGCATGGAGTGCTGCTCGCGAGCGCACCGCAGGACGACGTGCAGGATCTGTTGCAGGACGTGTTCTTTCGTGCCCTCCGGCAGCTGCACACACTGCGAGAGCCGGCGGCGTTCGGCGCGTGGATCGCGACGATTGCGCGCAATGAGGTGCGCATGCATTACCGTGCCGCGAAGCCCACGGAGGAGCTGTCGCACCAGCACGCCGATCCCGGTGCCGGCGGGGAGTCGGCGCCGGACCGACTCGGCACGGACGACGTGCTACGTGCGTTGCGCGCCGTGCCGGAGCGGTATCGCGAGCCGCTCACGCTGCGGCTCGTGGAGCAGATGGGCGGCGAGGCGATCGCCGAGCAGCTCGGCCTCACGCACGGCACCGTTCGGGTGTACCTCCATCATGGACTCAGGCTTCTCAGGGAGCAGCTCGGAGCGCGACATGGCTGACGACTATCTGTGGGATCCGGGCGCCCCGCCCGATCCGGAGATCGAGCGACTCGAGGCGCTGCTTCGTCCGGTGGCCCATGTGAAGGCGCCGCTGCGTTCCGATGTCATCCCAGCCGCGCGGACGCGCATTCGCGTCACCCGATGGGCGATGATTGCGGCGGGAATTGTCGTGGCGACGGGTGGCTGGTACGCCACCCACCGCCGCGCAGCTGCGCCGTGGTCGGTCGCGACGGTGCAGGGTGCGCCCGTGATTCGCTCGGCAGACGGCGCACTCTCGCGCGGAGTCGTCGCACCGGGCGGCGTGGTCGAGACGGATGCGCGATCGAGCGCCGCCGTCACGATCGGGCGCATCGGACGCGCCGAACTGGGTCCGGGGTCTAGGCTTCGCCTGCTCGACGTGGGTGCGTCGGAACACCGGCTCAGCCTGGAGCGCGGCACGCTGCACGCGTCGATCGACGCGCCGCCGCGATACTTCCTGGTGCAGACGGCGAGCGCCCTCGCGGTGGACCTCGGGTGTGTGTACACGCTCACGGTCGACGAGCGGGGAAATGGAACCCTCACGGTGGAAGAAGGCGAGGTCGAGCTCCAACAGGGCGACGTGCGCGTCGCGGTGCTCGCCGGCAACTCGGCCGCGTTGCGCAATGGCAGCGGGCCCGGGCTTCCATTTCCGGTTCGTGCGAGCGCTGCGTTGCGCCATGCGATCACTGCGTACGACGCTGAGCCCGCAGGCATCGGCGCGTTGGATGCCGTGCTTGCGGCTACCGACGGACGGAGCACGATCACACTCTGGCACCTGCTGCAGCGCGCTGATCCCGCGGCGCGGGAGCGTGTGTTCGCGCGACTGGCGGCCATCGCGCCGCCGCCCGCGATCGTCACGCGCGAACGAGTCGTGCGTGGCGAGAGCGGTGCACTCCAGCGCTGGCGCACGGATCTTCAGCCATCGTGGGCGATCGAGCCGTCGCTGTGGCGACGCGCGTGGCTGTCGATGACGAGATAAGCTCGTCCCTCGCGCCCGCATCGCCGGCGCCGCAGCTTTCCCGCATGAGTGGATCCGATCAGTCCTCGCACGAGGGACCATCCGTCGTCGTTCAGGTGGATTACCCGTCGTGGGTGGCAAGCGTGGCCAGGAGAGGCACAGTGTATCCCGACGACGACGCGAAGATGCGGCTGGCGATCGCCATGTCGCGCGCGAACGTGGAGCATGGGACGGGAGGTCCATTCGGTGCAGCGGTGTTCGAGAAGGCGAGTGGGAGACTGGTGGCGGTCGGCATGAACAGCGTCGTGCGCCTGGGCAACTCCACGTTGCACGGCGAGATGGTGGCGTTCATGATGGCGCAGCGGGTCGTCGGGTCATTCTCGCTCAGCGCGCCGGGCCTGCCGGTGCACGAGCTGTTCACGTCGTGCGAGCCGTGCGCAATGTGTCTTGGCGCCACACTCTGGAGCGGAGTGCGGCGAGTCGTCTATGGTGCGGGACGTGAGGATGCCTCGCGGCTCGACTTCGAGGAAGGCCCGGTGTTTCCCGCGTCGTACCGATACCTCGAGGATCGCGGCATCGAGATCGTGCGCGACGTGCTGCGCGACGAAGCGCGCGCCGTGCTGGAACTGTATCGCAGGAAGAACGGCAGGATCTACAACGGATGACCGAGCGGAGCCCATGGCCGACGTGAACGCGACACGACGTATCCCGCCTCTTCCCTCGCTGAACCAGGGCAAGCTGGCCGACGTGACCGCCGACCTACGCGAGGCGAACCTCGAGTTTGCGCGCCGGCATCCGGGTGATCCACCGGGTCGCCAGCCCGTGCACACCGTGTACGGCGGCGCGCAACTGTTTGGTGCGGATGCGGCGGCGAAGATCGGGGGTGTGGCGCGTCGTGCCATGGACGAGTACCTGCCCACGCCACAGTCGCTGGGCGAGATGCTCGGCATCGCCGGACATCAGTCGCTCGACGCCGTGCATGCGCGCGTGCGCGACAAGCTGGCGCGCGAGGCGGTGGAGGATTTCCGAATCGACTTCGAGGATGGCTATGG
>JANLTI010000080.1:0-23277 GCA_031362845.1 Gemmatimonadaceae bacterium
GGCGAAGGCTAGTCGCCCGCGCTGCCCAGCGGGACCTGCTCGTACACGCGCGCCTCGACGAACGCCTGCAGCAGCGTGGCGTCGAGCATGCCCTCCTTCGCCTCGAGCTGGAGAATGTCGAGTGCCTGCACTGCCGGCACGGCGCGCTTGTACGGGCGATCGGTGGCCGTGAGCGCATCGAAGATGTCCGCGATCGTCATCATGCGCGTCTGCACAGGAATGGCCGCACCGTCGAGCGCATTGGGATAGCCAAGGCCGTTGAGCTTCTCGTGATGTCCGTAGGCGATCTGCGGAATGTTGCGCAGCTCGCGCGTCCAGGGAATCTGTTCCAGGAAGCGGTAGGTATGCGTGACGTGCGACTCGATCTCGCGACGTTCGGCGTCGTCGAGGTTGCCTTTCCGGATCATGAGGTACTGGAGCTCGTGCTCCTCGAGCAGTGGCCGCTCATGCCCCTCGAAGTCGACGAATCGCCTGTCCCGGATCTTGTAGAGCGCCTCGAAGCTGCCCTCCGGCATGACGGTCGGTTCGTTGGCGCGGGCGATCGCCTCCAGCGAGCAGTGCAACTCGCGGTGGAGCTTTGCCCGCTGTGCCTCGAGCGTGGCGAGCACCGCGTCGTAGCCTTCCTGCCCGCGCGCGAGCACGTGGTCGGCGCGCGTGCGCTCGAACTCGAGGTCGGCGCGTTGGATCAGGTACGCAAATCGGTGCCGGATGAGTTCGAGATCGTGCGGGTAGAGCTTTTTCTCCTTCACCAGCACCTGCTCCCGCACGCCCACTTTCCCGAAGTCGTGGAGCAGGCCGGCATACCGCAACTCGCGCAGCTGGCCGCGCGAGAAGCTCACATGCCGGTACGGTCCGTCGTTCGTGCGATCGACGACCTCGGCCAAGCCCACCGTGAGTGTCGCGACGCGGCCGGAGTGTCCCGACGTGGTGGGATCGCGGGACTCGATCGCCGTGACCGCGGCCGTCACGAAGCCCTCGAACAAGCGCTCGATGTCCTCGTACAGCCTGCCATTCTCGATCGCGACTGCGGCCTGCGACGCGAGGGCGGCGGCCACCTCGACGCAGCGCTCATCGTACGTCAACACTTCGCGCTCGACCACGTCGTCCGACATCAGCCGCATGTCGGGCACGCGCTTGCGATTGATCAGCTGCAGCACGCCGACGATCTCGTCGCGATGCGACTTCATCGGCAGTACGAGCATCGACTTCGTGCGATATCCGAAGGCGTCGTCGAAGCTGCGATTCTGCCGGTAGCTCACGTCGTCGGGCAGCAGGTACACGTCGCCGATCACCAGCGGTTCGCCCGTCGCGGCGGCGTAGCCCGCGAGGCTCGCATGATCGATCGGAACGGTGAACGACGAGAACGGGAGCGTGGGCAGCGAATAGTTCTGTGCCATCGCGAAGCGCAGGTTGCGCGGCACGCCGGCGTCGTCACGCTCCACGAGATACAGCGAGCCGGCGTCGCTCGACGTCACCCGACGCGCCTGCGTGAGGATGAGCTCGAGGAGCGCGCTGAGGTCGCGCTCCGTGCTGAGTGCGACGCCGATGGCCGTGAGGTCGGCGAGCTCTCGCGCCCGGTCATCCGCCTGATGCCGTGCGCGCCGCGCCGCGACAAGCGCACCGGCGTGACGGAACGCGCCCCGGAGCGACGTGAACACCGCGCCGACGCCGGCGTCGCCGGCCACGTAGCTGGTGAGCAGGTCCACCGGAAAATCATCGGGCGGCTCAGCCTCTCCCGCTTCACCCACGCCCACCAGGGCGACGAGGGTCGAGAGCTCTCGCACGCGCTCGTCGTCGTCGCCGACGCTCGCGAGCAGGGCGCGATCCAGCACGATGACCGTCGGCCGCTCGAGGTCGATCGCCCGGGGCGTCGGCAGCGCGGGGATGCGGCGCACTTCCACGTCGTCTCCACGACGCCCGAGGGGTGCCGTGGAGATGGTGCGGCCGAGTGCAGTGAGGAGGAGTGGCTTCATGGCGGGAGACGAAGAACCCGCCGGCGCTCGTGCGAGGGCGCCGGCGGGTCTGGCTCGACGGAGGCTACATCAGCCGCCCGCCGTGAGGCGAGCCTTCGCCCGCTTCGCTGGCTCGAAGTCCGGGAACTCCTTGAGCACCGCGCCGTACAACTCCACCGCGCGCGTCCTGTCTCCACGGTCGGACATGTCCAGCGCCTTGCCGTACATCACGGCGTACTTCATGGGGAGCCGGCGCGGCGCGGTCGGCGCGCCAGCCTGCTGCGCCACCGGGGCGCCGACACTCGGCGCTGCCATGGCGTCGGCCTCGCCGCTGCGTGCGCCACGACCCGAACCGGTCGGGAGATGCATGCCGGCGTTGAGCTTCAGGGCGAGCGTGCCGATCAGCTCCATCACGTTGTCGGACTTGTCCTGCACGCGCTCCGAGTATTCGATCACGCCTTGCTCCACGCCAACGGCGCGCGCGTCGATCCGGAAATTGCCCTTGGGATCGGCCATGAAGCCGCCGAAGATCATGTGCTGCGCGCCGAGGAGCTTGCCGACGCGCACGGCCGTCTCGCGATCGACCTGTCCGCCGGTGACGAGCTTCTGCTCGTCGATCAGTTTCTGCACCTGGTCGCGCTCGATCAGCCGGATGTTGACGTTGCTCGCCATCTCGGTGATGAGGAAGTCGGCGATCCCCTTGCTCAAGCCGTCGTAGTCGCGCGCGTCCTTCGTGAAGACGTTGTTGTTGAACATCATGATCGCGACGGTGGGACGCGCATCGGTCTGCGCCCTCACGGACCGCACGGGGGCGGCGACGCCAGCGACGGCCACGGCGACGACGACAGCTCGGGCAATGCGATTCATGAGGGTCCTCTCAAACGGTTAATGTCATGCCCTCGGCAGCAGCGAGGACCTCGAGTCGTGCGCCCCGCGCCTGCACCATCTCGCGGCAGCTCGCCACGCACCGGTCCACGTCGTCGTCCGTTCGCTCGGGGTGATGATGGAAAAGCACCAGCCGGTCCACCGACGCCTCGATCGCCAGCTCGACGGCATCCTCGTACGTCGAATGGCCCCACCCCACGAAGCTGCTGTACTCATCCGCCCTGTACATCGTGTCGTGGATCAGGACGGCCGCTCCCTGCACGAACTGCACGAAGCTGCTGCGCCATTCGGCCGGCGTGTCGTATCGGGCCACCGCGCTCAGTTCATTGTCCGAGACATAGACGAGCCCACCACCCTTCTCGTTACGCTCGGTGAAGCGATACCCCAGCGCACCGCCGGGGTGCCGGACGGCCATGGCCGCCACATCGTAGCCCACGCCGGCGCGCCGCTCCTCCGCGAGCTCCTGGAAATCGATCTGCGCCTGGAGCTCCTCGAAGCTCACCGGGAAGACCACGGGCGACATCTGGTCTCGCACTACCTGGTCGATGCTCGTCTGCAGACTGCGCGAGCCCCAGATCGTGAAGTGGTTCCCCTTGTGAAACAGCGGTGCGAAGAAGGGGATGCCCTGGATGTGGTCCCAGTGGGCGTGGGTGAGGAAGATGTCACCCTCCACGCCATCGCCATTCGCCCTCGCCATGAGCGAACGGCCCAGCTCACGAATGCCGGTGCCGGCGTCGAGAATGACGAGCCTGCCGTCGGCGGTGCGCAGCTCGACGCAGGGCGTATTGCCGCCGTAGCGGGACGTCGTGATGCCAGGGCTCGGAATCGAGCCGCGGGTGCCCCAGAATCGCAGGGTCAGACTCATCTAGGACCGCGCGCCGTCGGACACGGCACAGTATGGGCCGGCGCGTGCGTCGTCGCCCGCGACCGCATCACATCGACGGTGTGACACGCATCACATCCTGACCTGGGAGCGCTTTTCCAGCGCCTCGCGATCTCCCACGGCAATCCTTCGCCGTTCCACCGTAATGAGGCCAGCGTCCTGAAATTCCTTCATGGCGCGCGACACCGTCTCGCGGCTTGCCCCGATCATCTGCGCGATGGTCTGATGCGTGAGCGGCTTCTCGATCGCGTTCGTCCCCGACTCCGCGGAGAGGTCCAGCAGGAGACGCGCGATGCGGCCCGGCACGTCGAGGAGCACGAGCCCGCCGATCTTCACGTCCGCGCGCCGCAGGCGGCGAGACAGCTCCGTGAGGAGGGCCCACGCGACGCTCGCATTCGCTTCCACTCGGCGGCGAAAATCCTCCCGGCGCAGCACGAGCAGTTGCGCGTCTTCCATGGCGATCACATGGGCGGAGCGTGGCTGGTCGTCGATCAGCGCCAACTCACCAAAGTGGGCGCCGGGCTCGAGGACGCCGAGAATGACCTCGCGACCGTCTTCGCCGATGAGTACCACCTTGACCCGTCCGCCGCGGAGCACAAAGAGCGAGTCGCCCGGGTCGTCCTGGAACAGGATGACACTCCCCTTGGGATAGGAGCGCTCGCGCGTGAGGTCGGCGAACTTCTGGATCTCGTCACGCTGGAGTCCGCTGAAAAGCGGGACGGTAGCGAGGAAATCGGCGGTCTGGGAGATCATTTCTGTCGCCATGGGAACCTGTTCGAGGCATTCGGGCTAAGGTTATGCGGACCCCGGGACGGTGTCAAACCAGCAACTTGTTGTCGGCTTGTCTTTTACGCCCCGAGGTCGATATATTTTACAGCTGTTTCCGAATCAGTTCCTACGCCAGGCAGGGCTCAAAAAATGAAGACCGACATCCATCCCGAGTACGCCACCGCCGTCGTGAAGTGTGCGTGCGGCAATACGTTCGAGACGCGTTCGACGATCGCGAGCATTCATACCGACGTCTGCGCCGACTGTCACCCGTTCTACACCGGCAAGCAGCGTCTCGTCGACACGGCCGGCCGCGTCGAGCGGTTCCGCCAGAAGTATCTGTCGCCGAACGCAAAGGCCGCCGAAAAGGCCGAGACGAAGGAGAGCTAGGGATCTGAGCCTCCGCGACCTGCTGGGCGAGACTCTCGCCCGGGCGGCGGAGGTCGAGCGGCTGCTGTCCAACCCGGATACCTTCGGCGACTCCGCGAAGAGCGCCGAACTGGGTCGGGAGCACCGACGCCTCCAGCCCGTCCTCGAGCTGGCGGCTGAACTCGAACGCTCCGAGCACGAGCTTGCCGACGCGCGCGAGCTCGTCGTCGTCGGCGACGCGGAGATGGCGGTGGAAGCCACACTCGAGGTCGCGAGCCTCGAAGCCCGCATCGCCGATCTCGAGGTGCGGCTCAAGCCCGCGCTCCTGCCGCACGATCCGCTGGACGATCGCAACGCGATCATCGAGATTCGCGCCGGAACCGGTGGCGATGAAGCCGCGCTGTTCGCCGCCGACCTGTTCCGGATGTACACGCGCTACATCGAGCGAGCCGGCTGGCGGCGCGAGACGATCTCGCATTCCGAAGGAACGCTCGGCGGCGTGAAGGAAGCCGTGTTCAAGGTCTCCGGCGATGGCGCCTTCGGCGCGATGCGGTGGGAGTCGGGTGTGCACCGCGTGCAACGCGTCCCCGCCACCGAGACACAGGGACGCATCCACACCTCGGCCGCCACCGTTGCGGTGCTGCCCGAGGCGGAAGAGGTGGACGTGCGGATCGAGGACAAGGACCTGCGCATCGACGTCTTCCGTTCGAGCGGACCGGGCGGCCAGAGCGTGAACACCACCGATTCGGCCGTGCGCATCACGCACATTCCCTCCGGACTCGTGGTGAGCCAGCAGGACCAGAAGTCGCAGCTCCAGAACAAGCTGAAGGCCATGGAAGTGCTGCGCGCCCGGCTCCTCGACCTGCGTGTGGCCGAGCTCGAGGCCGCACGGTCCAAGATGCGCAAGTCGCAGGTGGGCACCGGCGATCGCTCGGCGAAGATCCGCACGTACAACTATCCGCAGAGCCGCATCACCGATCACCGCATCGGCTACACGACGCACGACCTGCCCGGCGTCATGGATGGCGACATCCAGGACATCATCGACGAGCTGAAGATGGCCGACGTGGAGGAGCGACTCGGTGGCTGATCCGGTGCGGGCGATCGGCGACGACACCGTGCGGACGGTGGGCTCGCTGGTGGCCGAGATGCGCGCGCGGCTCGCGTCGCTGCTCGGGACGGACGCGGAGTCGGGCGCCTGCGAGCTGCTCGCCGCCGTTTCGGACCAGCCGCGGCATTGGCCACGGCTGGCGCGCAACGAGCCGGTGACGGCGGACGCGTGGCGACGCGCCATCGATGCAACGACACGGCGCGCGCGCGGTGCACCGCTCCAGTACGCGGCGGGCCGGGCGTCGTTTCGCCATCTCACGCTCGATGTCGACGAGCGTGTGCTCATTCCGCGTCCGGAGACCGAGCAGCTGGTGGAGCTCGTGCTGCGGCTCGTCGCGCGCGATGCGGCCGGCGCCGGCACGGCGGTGGATGTCGGCACGGGGTCGGGCGCCATTGCACTCTCGCTCGCGAGCGAGGGGTCGTTCGCGCGCGTCATCGCCACCGACGTCTCGCTCGACGCGCTCGCGGTGGCACGCACGAACGTGGAGCGCTGCGCCGGCCAGTGTCGCACGCCCGTCGAGCTGCGTCATGGTTCGCTCCTCAGCGCGGTGCCGGAGAGAGGCCTCGGCGTGGTCGTCTCCAACCCGCCGTACATTTCGCTCGACGAAGCCACGTCGCTCCCCGCGGACGTGCGCGATTGGGAGCCGGCGGTGGCGCTCTTCAGCGGCGACGGCGGCATGGGTACCACCGCGGCGCTGATTCGAAGCGCGGCGCGAAGCCTGGCACCGGGTGGACTGCTCGCACTCGAAGTGGACGCGCGGCGCGCCGCACTCGCCGCGGAACTGCTGACGTCGCACGGCGCCTATGCGCACGTCCGCATGGAACGTGATCTCACCGGCCGCGAACGATTCGTGGTCGCCAGACGATTGGAGGAGCAGGGATGATCGAGGACAAGGCGAAGGAGCTGGGACGGTTGATCGGGCAGAGCCCCGAATATCAGGCGGTGAAACGCGCGAATGATGCGCTCGCGCTGGACACCGCGGCGGTGGCCCTGCTGAAGCAGATGGAGCAGCTGCGCGTCAACGCACAACAGATGCTGCAGCGTGGTGAGCGGCCGACCGAGGAAATGGAGCAGCAGCTCGATGGGCTGCTCGGCCAGGTCCAGGGCCAGACGGTGTACCAGCGCCTCGTGTCGGCGCAGGAGAACTTCGACAAGACCATGAGCAAGGTGAACGACTGGATCGTCGACGGCATCGAGCGAGGCGCCACGAGCTCGATCATCACGCTCGGGTGAGCGTGGGCGCGGGCGTGCTGATCGTCTTCGAAGGTGGAGAGGGGTCGGGGAAATCCACCCAGCTTCGCCGCGTATCGGCCACGCTCGCGCGCCGAACGGTGGCGCACGTCTGCCTGCGTGAACCGGGCGGCACCCCGCTGGGCACCGAGGTGCGACGCATGCTGCTGGATCGCGCGTCGGACGTGGCGCATCGTGCCGAGGCGCTGCTGTTCATGGCATCTCGTGCGCAGCTCGTCGAGCGCGAGATCCGTCCTGCACTCGAGCGCGGCGATGTCGTGCTGCTCGATCGATTCTTCCTCTCCACGTATGCGTACCAGATCGCCGGCCACGGGCTGCCGGAAGACGAAGTGCGCGCGGCGAATCGCTTCGCGACCGGCGGGCTGGCCCCCGACCTGACGCTGCTCCTCACCTTTCCCGTGACCGAAGGGCTGGCGCGCGCCGCACGCCGCGCGACGGCACACGACCGGATGGAGTCGATGGGCGAGGTCTTCCACCGCCGAGTGGCCGCGGCCTTCGGCACGTTCGGCGATGCATCGTGGCAGCGCGACCACCCGGAGTGCGGCCCCATCGTGGGCATCGACGCCGAGGGGCGCGAGGAGGACGTCACGGCACGCGTCTCGGCAGCGTTGTCGGCCCGCTGGCCCGGAACTTTCCCTGTGAGAGGCACATGAAGTCCAGAGCGATCGTCGCCGCCGCCATTCTCTCGAGTGCACTCGTCTCCGGCGGGTGGCTCATGGAACGCGGCGGACGCGATGCGCCGCGCGACGCGAAGTCGCAGGCGCGCCTGTTCGACGAGGTGCTGCAACATCTCCGGCGTGACTACGTGGAGCAGCTGCCGGACTCGCTGCTCTATCATCGCGCGGCGTCAGGGGTGATCGAACAGCTCCACGATCCGCACTCCACCTTCCTCGATCCGCGCCGCCTGACGCGCCTGGACGAGAGCACGAGTGGCCACTACGCCGGCGTCGGCATCCAGATGGACGCGCGCGACAGCGGGATCACCGTCATCGGCGCGCTCCCCGGGACGCCGGCCGAGCGAGCCGGCATCATGACGGGCGACCGGATCGTCGAGATCGAGGGGCGGACCACGCACGGACTCACGCAGGAAGAAGCGCTCAAGTCGCTGCGCGGTGCTCCCGGATCATCGGTGCGTCTCGTCGTCGAACGGCCGGGCGTGACGGAGCGGCTTCCGTTCTCGCTCATCCGCGCCGAGATCGCGGTGAACCCGGTGCAGAACGCATCGCTGCTGCGCGACGGTATCGGGTACGTCGACCTCACGGTGTTCAGCACGACCGCGGTGGCCGACCTCGGACGCGCCATCGATTCGCTGCGCACGGCGGGTGCGCGTTCGCTGGTGCTCGATCTGCGCGGCGATCCGGGCGGCCTGCTCGATCAGGGCGTCGGCGTGGCTGACCTGTTTCTCGATCCTGGCCAGAAGATCGTGACCACGCGAGGTCGCACTGCGGACGAGAACCGCACGCTCGCCGACGATGCGCCGCAGCGGTTCGGCAGGATGCCCCTCGTCGTGCTGACCGACAGCGGGACGGCCTCGGCGAGCGAGATCGTGGCGGGCGCGCTGCAGGATCACGATCGCGCGCTCGTGGTGGGGACGGCGACCTACGGCAAGGGGAGCGCGCAGCGCGTGTTCCGCCTGGAGGACGGCGCCGTGAAGCTCACGACGGCGCTGTGGTACACGCCCAGCGGACGCAGCATCAACCGGCCGCGCCCCAAGCGAGTCGGCGACGACGGCGCCGACGAGACGACCACGCCGGATTCCACGCCGCGACCGCGCTTCCGCACGGACGCTGGCCGGACGGTGCTCGGCGGCGGCGGCATCGTGCCGGACGTGCAGGTCGCGACGCTCGCGCCGTCACCGGCCGATCGCGCGCTCCAGGCGGCGCTGGGTGCGAAGGTGCGACTGTTTCGCGACGTGATGGTGGATTACGCCATCTCGCTCAAGGCGTCGCGTGCGGTGCCAGACGAACAGTTCGTGGTCACCCCCGCCATGCGCGCTGAACTGTATCGTCGCCTCTCGGCACGCACGGTGACTGTGCCGCGCGCGGTCTACGATTCGGCCGCCCCGCTGGTGACGCGAGCGCTCGGGTCGCAGATCGCGCGCTACGTGTTCGGGCCTCGCGCGGAAGCCGCACGGAGCCTGCGAGAGGATGCCACGCTCGCGAAGGCGATCGCACTGCTGCAGGGCGTGGACTCCCCGGCGGACCTGTTCGAACGAGCGAAGAAACCCTAGCGTCGAGCGCGTGCGTCAGCGGTCGACGATCCGCGTGCCCGGCGGTGGCGTGAAGGCGAATGCGCGCGCGTCGACCGGCACGTTCGTGCGGAACGAGGTGAGACGCACCGTGCGCTGCAGGCCACTCTGGTCCTTGACCTCGAACTGGCGGATCGTGGCATCGCGGTCGTCGATGTACACGGTGGCCGTCGTGAACATGGCATCACGTGACGCACGTGGCACGAGCACGTATGCGTGCGTGGCGCGCCCGCTCACGACGCGCGTGCCGGCGGTCGTCACGGTGTAGCGCTTTTTCGGCGCGGTGAGGAACTGTGCGGTGAGGTCCACCGTGCCCGTGCCACCGCTGCCGAGCGCCGAGCGAATGACCTGGCCCGGTGCGCTGCTCGGCAGGTACAGCCACACGTATTTCCCGTCGGCCACGATGCGATCCGTGGCGGGATTGTCGAAGGTCACGGCCAGCTTGCCCGGACGCTGCTGCTGGTAGACGCCCGTGGCCGTGAGCGTGTTGCCGGTGAGGCTGTTGACGATGGACTGCTCGAACGTCGCGCGCACGGTCTTCACCTTGGCCCATGCCGTGACGGCGCGATCGAGGTGATCGCGGGCCTGGGCCTGGAGCGGAGCCGCGACGAGGGTGACGCACGAGGTCGCGAGTGCAGCGGTGATGCCGATTCGACGAGAGAGGATCATGCCGTGCTCCATGCGAGAGTGCGTGTGGTGGACACTCTCTACCCCCGCGAGCCGGCGGCGATCCCTGGCGCGTGGGATGGCGCGGGCGTGATCGAGCGACCGATGGCGTCGGCGATGGCGCGCGCCTCGCGCACGAGCCGCGTGAACTGCTCGGGATGGAGCGATTGCCCGCCATCGGACAATGCCCGTTCCGGGTTCGGGTGCATTTCTACCAGCAGTCCGTCCGCGCCGGCGGCGATCGCGGCGCGCCCCATGGGCAGCACCTTGTCGCGCAGGCCGGTGCCGTGGCTGGGGTCGGCGATCATGGGAAGGTGCGACAGCTTCTGCACGAGCGGAATCGCCGTGAGGTCGAAGAGATTGCGCGTGGACGGATCGAAGCTGCGAATCCCGCGCTCGCACAGGATGACCTGCGTGTTGCCCTCGGCCAGGATGTACTCGGCACTCATCAGGAGGTCGGTGATGGTCGCCGACAGGCCGCGCTTCAGCAGCACCGGCTTGCCGATGCGGCCAACCGTCCGGAGCAGGGAGTAGTTCTGCATGTTGCGCGCGCCGATCTGGATGCAGTCGGCGACCTCCGCCACGAGATGCGCGCCCTCATCATCGAGCGCTTCGGTCACGATGGCGAGTCCCGTTTCGCTCCGCGCGAGTGCCAGCAGCTCGAGTCCCTTGGGGCCGAGTCCCTGGAAGGAGTACGGAGAGCTGCGTGGCTTGTACGCGCCGCCGCGCAGGGCGGCGCCTCCCGCCTCGCGTACCTGCTGCGCGGCCAGCACGATCTGCTCCTCGGTCTCCACGGAACAGGGACCGGCGATGATCGGGATCTGCGCGCCGCCGAACACGACGCCCGGTGCGATGGTGACGAGCGTGTTCTCCGGGCGCCATTCGCGCGACACCTGCTTGTACGGCTTGGACACGTGGATCACGTCGGCCACGCCATCCAGCGCCTCGAGCCGCGATCCATCCACACGGCCGTCGTTGCCCACGAGGCCGACGGACGTCCGTTGCGCGCCCGGCATGGGACGCGCCTGGTACCCCATCTCCTCGATCAGCTCGACGACGCGCGCCACCTGTTCGCGCGTTGCATCGTGATTCATGACCACCAGCATCAGCCTTCCTCGATCTCGAAAGTGGATCCGTCGTCGGCGAGCGAGATCGGTCCGGGATAGTGTGCGGCGATCGCGCCCCGGATGTCCGTCCGCTCGACCGGTGTATAGAAGTGGGTGAGGACGAGATGCTTCGGCAGCGCCGCCGCCGCGAGTGCGCCGCACCGCGCGGGCGTGAGATGCGAATCGATCGCCAGCTCCTCCGGGAGCGAGCATTCGCACAGCAGCACGTCCGCGCCCCGCGCCCACTCGGCGAACATCGGGTCGTAGCCCATGTCTCCGGAGTACACGATGCGCCGGCCACCGGCGCTGATGGAATATGCCACGCTCTCGTCCGTGTGTGGCACCTTGGTGCAGGCGATCGCCATGCCGTTGCCGAGATCGTGCGTTCCGCCCGGTACGAGCTCGATGACGACGATGGGAAAGCCGGGCTGTCGCAACCACTCGCCGTGGAGGTCCGCCATGCGGCGCAGCAGATCCACCGTGCCCACCGGACCGATCACCACGAGCTCGGTGGAGCGTGGGGGAAGTTGCCCGTATCGCCACGCCTGCACGAGCGTCGCGAAATCGCTGATGTGATCGGTGTGGAAGTGCGAGAAGGCGACGTGCGTGATGCCCGCCCAATCCAGCTCCTGTTGCACCAGCCGATGCGCCACGCCGCTCCCGCAGTCCAGCAGCAGGCGCACCGCGCCGCGTTGCACGAGATGGCCCGCACAGACGCGTGAGGGGGAAAGCGAGACGGTCCCGGTGCCGAGTGTCGTGAGGCGCATCAGGAACGCGTCGTCGCCGTCACGTCGTGGCGCCGGCCGGCTCCGGTTCCCGTTCGGCCACGACCCGCACCGGCTCGGCTTCCGTGGCCGGTCCGCGCATGCGCACGCTGACGAGCGATGACACGCCCGGCTCCTGCATCGTGACGCCGTACACCGCATCGGCGGCCTCGGTCGTCGTGCGCGGGTTGTGCGTAATGACGATGAACTGCGTGCGACTCTTGAACTGGTTGAGCATGCGCACGAATCGCCCCACGTTGGCGTCGTCGAGCGGCGCATCCACTTCGTCGAGCAGGCAGAACGGGCTGGGTTTCGTGAGAAAGATGCCGAACAGGAGCGAGAGTGCGACGAGCGCACGCTCTCCGCTGGACAGCAGGTTGATGCGTTGCGTCTTCTTGCCGCGCGGCGAGGCGTGGATCTCGATGTCGCAGTCCAGCGGGGCATCGGGATTCTCGAGGCGGAGGTCGCACTCGCCGCCTCCGAAGAGCGAGATGAAAATCGTCCGGAAATTCTCGCGCACCTGGGTGAAGGTGGCGAGGAACAGGTCGCGCGCCGTCGCATCGATCTCCTTGATCGCCTGCAGCAGCGACGCCTTGGCATCGGCGAGATCGGCCCGCTGCACGACGAGAAACTCGTGGCGCTGCGCCGTCTCGTCGTGCTCCTCGATCGCGAGCGCGTTCACCGGTCCGAGCTGCTCGAGTTGGCGCCGCAGCTCCGACGCCTCCGCCTGGAGCGATGCGTCGTCGATGTCGACTGCCGGAATGTCCGCGAGCATCGCATCGAGCGGGCGCTTCCACTCCGTCTCGAGTCGCTCACGGATGGCCAGGCGGCGGCCCGAGAGCTCGGTGAACCGGAGCTCGGCGTGATGCAGTTCGTCGCTCACCGCGCTGGACCGTCGGCGCATCTCGCTCAGGGCGTGATCCGCTGCCGTGAAGGCGTCGTCCGCTTCGCGGACACTCGCTTCGGCGTCCGCGAGACTCGCGTCGCCGGTAGCAAGCGTCGACTCACGCGAGGCCAGCTCAGTCGACCACGATGCCAGCTGATCGGCCAGCACTCCATCGGAGCGAGTCAGCTCGCGCAGCTCGTCGCGCAATTGGCCCAGGCGGTTCGCGGCAGCGGCGGCTTCCTGCGTGAGGCGCCGTTCCCGATCCATCGCCATGTCCACGCGTGCGCGTGCTTCCGCCCGCGCCACCTGCCATTTCGTGCGAAGCTCGCGCGCCTCGTCCTGATGCTGCTCCGCCGTCGTCGCGCGCCCGCGCGCGTCGGCGATGGCCGCATCGATGCCGTTGGCCTGCTCACCGAGCGCGGCGGCGTCCGAGTCGAGCGCCGTGAGGCGCTGAGTGAGCTCCGAGACGCGCGACGACAGCCGCGCCGCGAGCGCCGCCGCCTCTCCCGATTCCTTCTCCACGCGTGCGAGCCGCCGCGCGATCTCGGTGTGCTGCTCGGCCGTGCCGCGCATGCGCTGCTGCGCGGCGCGCGCCGCCTCCGTCACCTCGAGCACCAGACGCTCGCTTGCCGCGAGCGCCTCGCGCCGCGCGTCGGCCGCACGCATGGCCTGCTCGCGCGTCGCGCGGAGCGCCACGAGCTGCTCACGCAGCTCGGAAAGCTCGGCGCGCCGCCGCAGCGGACCCGGCCCGGCCGTCGTGCCCGGCAACCACATTGCGCCTCGCGCGTCCACGAATGCGCGGCCGTCGTCCATGGCGTGCACGTGGCCGAGCAGGTTGCGCACCCACGCGCGGGCCGGCACGGACGCGTTCACCAGATGCGCGAGCGCATCGTGCATCGGCGTCCCCGCCGCGTCTTCGCTCATCGCGTCGACCGGAAGCAACAGCAGCGGCCCCGGATTCGCCGAGGCGTGCCAGACGCGAATCGCGTCGGCCGCCGCGGCATCGCGCACGAGCACAGCGTGCACGGAGTTGCCGAGGAACTTCTCCACCAGCGCCGCTGAGCCCTGATCGGCGCCGATGAAATCGGACAGGGGGCCGAGCACCGCGCCCTCGCCGAAGTGCTGCCTGGCGCGCAGGAGCGCGGACGCAGCGGGCGCGAGCCCGACGCGATCGCGTTCCAGTTGCTCCAGCGCATTCACGCGGCCCTGCAGGGTGGTCAATGCCTCTTCGGCGCGCACGAGCACTCCGCGCGCGATGGATTCGCTCTCTCGTGCCTCACGATCGGACACGCGAACCGCTTCGAGCTGCGCAGCCGTCGTGCTCGCGGCAGCCGACGCCGCGTCGGCCTCCGCACGCGACTCGTCGTGCTCCCGGCGCGCGAGCAACGCGGCGTCATCCAGCACGGCGCGCTCACCGGCCAGCGCACTGCTCCGTTGACGCACTTCGTCGAGTTCACGCGTGGCCCGTTCGCGATCGTGCTCGATGCGTCGAGCGCGATCCTGGAGGCCCCGAAGCTCACGCTCGGCGTGGTCCACCTGCTGGCGCACGTCGGTCACGACTCGACGCACCTCGTTTTCCGCCTCCTGATACCGCGCGAGCTCCGCGTCCGCGCGCTCCAGCCCGGATTGCATTTCGGCATGCTCCGTTGCCGCGGCGTCACGCTCGAGCGAGATGCGCGCGCCACTCTCCTCACCGGTGGAGGCTTCGGACTCCGCGCGCTGCCGCCGCGCCGTCGCGTTGCGCTGCCGCTCCTCGGCCACCGCCATCTCGGCGCGGATGTTCTGCACCTGCTCACGCTGCGCGTTCGCCGCGCGCGAGAGTTCGTTGCGGCGTGCCTCCGCGGCGGCGCGCGCGTCCTGCACGGCATCCCGTGCCCGCTCGGCGGCGAGCGTTCCTGCTTCGGCGGCGGGGAGCAGCTCGCGCAGCTCGCCCACCCGCGTGTGCAGTCGCGCCAGCTCGTCGTGCCACGCATCCATGGAGCGTGCCGCCAGCGTGAGCTCCACGGTGAAGCGTCGCGCCGTGAGCTCGGTGTGTCGCTCCGCGCGCTTGCGCTGCCGCGCGAGCGAGCGCACCTGACTCGACACCTCGTTGATCAGGTCATCGAGTCGCTGGAGATCACCCGTCGTCTCGTCGAGCCGGCGCTCGGTCGTTCGTCGCCGGTCGCGATACAGTCCCACTCCGGCGGCTTCCTCGAACAGCTCGCGCCGGTCGTCGGCGCGGTCGGACAGCAGCGCGTCGATCATCCGACTTTCGATCACGACGCCCGTGCCGGATCCCAGCCCGGTGCCTCGCAGCAGATCGGAAATGTCACGGAGGCGGCAGGGGGCGCGATTGAGGAAATAGTCGCTGTCGCCCGAGCGGGAGAGACGCCGCGTGATCACCACTTCCTTGAACGGCACGGGCAGGATGCCTTCGTCGTTCGCGAAGTGCAGCGAGACCTCGGCCACGTTCACCGCGCGGCGCGCCGAGGAGCCCTGAAAGATGACCTCGTCCATCTTCGCACCGCGCATCAGTCGCGCGCGCTGCTCGCCGAGCACCCAGCGTACGGCGTCGGAGACGTTGGACTTGCCGCAGCCATTGGGGCCGACGATCGCCGTCACGCCCGGCTCGAAGACGAGCTGCGTTGCGTCAGCGAACGACTTGAACCCATGCAGCTCGAGCTTGGTCAACCGCACTAGAACACTCTCCCCAGTCGATATACCAGCATGGGCGCGATACCCGATTTTCTCACGGCGGGAACGGCGAGCGCCGCCTGCTCGGGATTCTCGTACGCGCCGAAGTACAGGGTCGCGGTGCCGTCGGCCTGCCGCAGCGCGTAGACCGGTTGTCCGCGCTGCGCCACCGCCCGCCGCAGTCGCGCCGGCACTTCCGCCGGCGCGACGTTGGCCTGGGCAAGGAACGCGTACGGCCGCACGGTCACCATGCCGCCGCCGGCCGGCAGGAGACGGCGTGCACGCAAGTCGACGAGCAGCGAATCCGCACCGGCTCGCGATGGATACGCGCCCGCGACCAGTTCGAACAGTCTGTTGCGAAGGCTCAAGCCATAGCTGGCGGCAGGCACCGTGGAAAACTTGCTCTGGAGCTGCAGGATAGCGCCGGCGAGCCCGTTGGTGTTCTCCAACAGCACCGTGAATCCCGATGCACTGAGGGAGTCCGCCGCGTTGAGTGGGGCGAGCACGGGAAACGAGTCGGTGGCGACCGCGAGATTCGCCGCTCGCGCGGCGCTGTCACGCGACACGGCGTCGCGTTGGGCGTCGCGCGCTCGCACCGCGCTGTCGGTGACGAGCGACCCACCCGTCACGGACGTCGCCGCACTGGACGCCGCGTCGATGCCGCGTCGCTCCGGCCGCTCGCTGGCGAATGGTCGCTGCCAGAACCAGACGCCGGCGCCCAGCAGTCCAACCGTGAGGAGGATCCCCGCCGCCCACGCCGGCCACGGCGTGCGCTGCGCCAACTCCGGCACGGGCAGCACCCCCATGGGCGGCGAGAACGCGGGCGGCACCTCAGGCGCCACCGTCATGGGCGCCGTCTTTCGTTCCCGAATCCACGCGAGTGATTGCGCGACGGGCAGACTCCCCGGCACCTCGTCTCCCACGAGCACCGCGCCGTCCGTCGCATCCACGAGCTGTCGCAGATGCGGCGCGTCTGCCGGTGCGGCAAGCACCAGCAGCGCGCCGACTTCTCGGAAGCCCGATGCCAGCCGACGCCACCGCGGATTGAGGAACAGCTCCTCGTAGTCGATGGGGCTCGTACCACTCGGCATGACGAACAGCTCGCCCTCGTCCGCGACAGGATAGGCGACGCGATTGAGCGAGACGCCGTACATGAAGCTGTCCACCAGCCCGTGTGCATCGGTCTCGCGCACGAGCGACTGCAGCGGCGGCGCTTCGCCGATGAGGTCGCCCACGGCAACGCGCCGATGTCCGGATTGCACCTGCCCGATGCCGAGCGCGACGAGTGCGGTGGCGATGCGGTCCGCGCCGACGACGACGAGGGCGTGGTAGCCGCCGAGCGTGCCGCCCAGCGCACGCCCCTCGGCGAGCCAATCCATCTCTGCGGTCACTGACCGTCCTCGTAGACCCAGTACGACGTCTTTGCCTCACGTCCCACGCGCTCGGCTTCCTGCCGCGTGGGATACGGGCCGAGGACGACGCGATAGATCGTGGAGCCGTCTCGCAGCGCGGTGACGACGCGTGCCGACTCGTTGCCGACGCGAATCTTCGCCGCGAGCTCGGCCGCGCGCTCGGGAACAAGGAGCGCCGCGAACGATACGGTCCAGCCGGGCGATCGGCGCGCGGCGGTATCCTGCGCGACGGGCGCCGGCGTCAGGCTGTCGGACTGCGCGGCGACGGAGTCCTGAGCCGCGCGCGCGGAATCCGACGGGCCGGCGAACTCCACCGGCTGGTCGAGTGCGGCGGCACGGGGCCGAAAGCCCGTCCACCGGAACGGATACCAGAAGTCCGCCGCACCGCCGCGGACCCGCGCCACCGAACGCAGCGTTTCGCCATCGACGATGAAGACGTCCGCCCCCTGCGCCACCGCGATGCCACCGTCAGGAGCGACGAAGGGAAGATCGGCGCGCCATTGCGTGGCAAGCGCGCCGATCACCCGGTTCGTGCCCAGCGCGATGACGATCGTCGAGTCCTCGCCACTCGGCCGCGCGAGCAGGTAGCGGCCGAGCGGGTCCACGCGCAATTCGGCGACATGTCGGCCGAGTTCGATCGGATCGCTTTCGCGCTCGCGGTAGCGATCGACGATGTGAATCGCGGAATCACCGGTGGTGATGACGAACACGCGATCGCCGCTCGGCGTCGCTGCCAGGAGCTCGATGGGCGCGTCCATCGTGATCGTGGCGGTGCGCTCCATGGTGCGGGTGCGAATGCCCGTCAGCTCGCGATCCGCGCCGAGGTAGAGACGATCCCCGACCTGCGTGCGCAGCGTGCGGTCCACCTTCGGCAGCACGACCGAGTCCACGATGTCCGTCGCGGGCGGCCGGAGCCGCCACACCACGGATCCGCCCGTCCGCTCCGCGAGCACGAGCAGGGTTCCGTCCGACTGCGGGAACAGGGCGCGTGCGGCGAGTGGTGGCTTCCATTTCCACGTGCCGCCCTCGGCGAAGCGCTGTACCGTACCATCGGCGAGGATGGCGTAGATGGAGGAGCCGTCGGTGGAGGTGATGGCACTCAGCTTCGTCTTCGAGACCGCACGCGCGCCGCCCTCACGAAAGTCGATGCGCGCCGGGAGACCCCGGCTGTCGACGTATGCGATTTCCCCCGCCTCGTCGTCGAACGCGAGCACGCGCGCGGGCGCGGGCGCCGACGGCGCGCTCCAGACGATGGTGTCGAGGCGCGGGTACGCGTACACACGCGCCGTGCCCCCTTTCTGCGCGATGCGCAGCACGAGGTTGTCGGGTCCGCGCGATGCCTGGGCGGAAGGGGCGGCGCGAGTGGCGGAGTCGGCGGGCCGGTCAGCGTTGCACGCGGCGAGCACCACCACCAACGCGAGAAGCGTCGATCGCACCATCGGAATTTATCCCTGCGCGACGGCGGAAAACAGGCGCGCGTGGTCGGTCAGCGAGCGCCGTGGGCGGTGATGGGAATCACGTCCGCGTCGGCCCACAGACGTTCGATCTGATAGAAGTTGCGCAGCGTCGGATGAAAGACGTGCACGACGAAGTCCACGTAGTCGAGCAGAACCCACCGTCCCTGCTGCAGGCCTTCCACGTGATTGGCCGTCTCCCCGGTCTCCTTCTTCAGGTCGCCGAGCACGGCGTTGCCCAGGGCGCGGACATGCGTGTCGGATGTTCCGCTGACGATGAGGAAGTAGTCGGTCATGTCCGAGACGCCCTTGAGGCTCAACAGGACGACGTCGTTCCCCTTCCGATCCAGCAGGATCGTGGCCGCCCGCTGAGCGAGATCGAGCGAGCTGTACGACGGGAGGGTGGCTGGAGCGGACATGGACGTTCCGGAAAAGGCGATGGGGCGATCGTAAAAAAACAGCACTTGGTACTTGGTACCGAGTACCGGGTACTTTCAGGCGAGGAGCAGTACTTGGTACTTCGTACCTGGTACCGAGTACCGGGTACTTTCAGTCAACAGGCAGGACCTGGTACTTCGTACCCGGTACCAGGTACCGGGTACCATCCGTTATGACGGCAGTCCAGTGCGCGATGCTCGGACTTACGGGTGTTACTGCTTGATCACCCAGACGCGGATTTCCGGCTTGACGTCGGCGTGCAGGCGAATCGGTACGCGATAGACGCCGAGCGCCTTGATGGGCTCGTGCAGGTCGATCAGGCGCTTCTCGATGTTGAACCCCTGCGCGGCGAGCTGTTCCGCGACGTCGGCCGACGTGACCGAGCCGAACAGCTTGCCTTCTTCACCAACGCGCGCGGAGAAAGTGAGCTGCACCTCCTCGAGGCGCTTCGCGAGTTCGCTCGCGCTGCCGCGCCGGTCGTTCTCGGCGGCTTCCAGTCGGCCGCGTTCGGCGCCGATGCGCTTGAGATTGCCCGGGGTCGCCTCGTAGGCGAAGCCGCGCGGGAGGAGGAAGTTGCGAGCGTAGCCGTTCTTGACCGTGACGACGTCACCCGGATGCCCGAGATTCTCGATCGCCTGGCGCAGGATGATTTCCATGGAATGACCCTCTGATTACGTGGTAGGACGCGGGCGGCGTCGCCAATCGGCCCAGGTGTCACCGAGACCGAGCCCGAAGGCAGCGAGCGTGAGCAGCACGAACCCGGAGATGGCGACCACGCTGAGGACGGGCCACCAGAGCATGGCGAATCCGACCATCAGCGTCGCGGCGAGCACGCCGGGCGCGAGGAACCAGGAGAGCACGCCGAATCCGCGAATGGCGTAGAGCGCTCCGAAAAACACGAGCAGGTTGCGACCCGCACCCTCGATGAAGCCGAGGGCCGGCAGGAACACGATCGCCAATCCGGCGATGAGGCCCCACACGAGCTGGTCGTTGAATCGAAAATCCTTCAGTGGACCCAGCGGCGCGCCGAGGCGCGTGCGCGCGATGCGATGATACGTCGTCCAGGCGAGCGCCATCGCGACGAGCGACTCGAGAAAGAGGAGCGATGGGAACAGCTCCACGCCCGTCTTCGTCGTCTCCTGCAGCCGTTGCGCGAACTCGCTCAGCAGCGGGCCCGACTCGGGCATGCGCTGCATGAGCGCCGGATGCTCCGTGACGGCGGTGCGGAACATCGCCATCGCCGCATCATTCCGTCGTTCGAACTCCACCTGCATCGATTCTCCGATGCGTGTGGGGGTGAGCGGACCGCGAATGCCCATCGCGAGCACGATCGCCACCGCGAGCGACAACGCGGTGAGCGCGCGCGGGAAGAACGGCCGCTGCAGGCCGAGCAGGCACGCGAGCCCGAAGCCTCCCGCGACGAGCAGACTCCATCCGCGCACGAGGTTGTAGAACGACCCCGGCGTGGAATCGAGCGCGAGCACGCGAAGCGTGAGTGCCACGCACAGCACGGCGAGAAACAGTCGGCCCCCGGCCCACCACCCCACCAGGCAACACGCGGCCAGGGCGGGGAGGAGCAGCACGAGTGTCTCCTCCACCGGCAGGAGCGCGGTGAAGGGTGGCACGTGCGGCAGGAAGAGGAACGCCGCGAGCGCGAGGAGGAGTTTCCCCCACCCCCGCTCGGACGGCGCCGGGGACACGGCGTCGGACATCCTAGCCCTGCAGGCCCCGCGTGTACGGAATCAGCGCCAGGTAGCGCGCGCGCTTGATCGCGGTGCTCAGCTGACGCTGATGCCGCGCGCACACGCCACTCAGGCGGCTGGGGAGGATCTTCCCGTGATCGGTGATGAAACGGCCGAGGGTCCGCTCGTCCTTGTAGTCGACGAAGCGGACGCGCGTCTCGCAGAATGGGCAAGCCTTCGATGGGCGGCGCATCGTCTACTCCTCGTCGTCGTCGTCGTCGTCGCCACGCTTCTTCGCGAGGGCGAGCTCCTCTTCGGTCATCGGCGGCGCGCCGACTTCATCCTCGAAGAGCGTGATGAGATGACGAATGACGCCATCGTCGAGCTTGAGCGCCCGCTCGTACTCGGGCAGGCCGGCGGTCTCCGCCTCGAACCGGGCGATGACGTAGTAGCCGTTCTCCTTCGGCCCGATGGGGTATGCGAGCTGACGGCGACCCCAGTGATCGATCTTCATTTCCCCGGTGGTGCCGAGGAGCTGGTGGAAGCGGTCGAGCTTTTCGTTCACGGCGGAATCTTCGAGCGTGGAGTCGAAGACGTACACCGCCTCGTATGGACGTGGCATGTCCTGGCAATCCTCCCTTTGGACGTATCCGCCCCCCGCTGGTTGCCGGCGCGGGAGGAGGGGATGAAGTGACGTGCGGCAGAGGGCCAGGCACGGCACGTTATGACAGCCTGTGAAGCTAACCTTGCCGGAGCCCGGAAAGAAGTGCGGGAGGCCTGCGCTACACGTTGAACCGGAACAGCAGCACGTCTCCGTCCTTCACCACGTACTCCTTGCCTTCCTGCCGCATCATGCCCTTTTCCTTCACTCCCTTCCACCCGCCGTTCGACACGAAATCGTCGTAGCCCGCGGTCTCGGCCTTGATGAAGCCGCGCTCGAAGTCGGTGTGGATCACCCCTGCGGCCTGCGGCGCGGTGTCACCGCGGTGGATCGTCCACGCGCGCACTTCCTGCTCGCCGGCGGTGAAGTACGTCTGGAGCCCGAGCAGGTGATATCCCGCGGTGATGAGCCGGTCGAGACCCGCCGACGTGAGCCCGAGCGACGCCAGAAATTCCTGCCGATCTTCCACGGGCAGCTCGGCAAGCTCGCTCTCGATCTTGGCGGAGAAGGGCACGACGTCGGCCTGCTCCCCGCTCGAGACGATGGCGGCGCGAAGCGTGGTGAGGTGCGTGCCCTCGTCGCCCGACAGCTCCGCGTCGGTGACGTTCGCGGCGTACAGGATCGGCTTCGCCGTGAGCAGCGACAGCGGCTTGAGGATCGCGAGCTCGTCGCGGCTCAGCTTCGCCTCCCACAGTCCGCGCCCGTCCTTGAGGAACGAGTGCGCCTTCTCGATTGTCGGCAGCTCGGCGAGTGCCTCCTTGTCGCCCGTCTTGGCCGAGCGCTTCACGCGATCCAGCCGCTTCTCCACCGTGGAGAGGTCGGCGAGCGCGAGCTCGAACTCGATCACCTCACGGTCGCGGACGGGATTCACGGAGCCCATCACGTGCAGGATGTCGTCGTCGTCGAAACAGCGGACGACATGCACGATGGCATCCGTCTCCCGGATGGTCGCGAGGAACTGATTGCCGAGTCCCTCGCCCTTGGACGCGCCCTCGACGAGCCCGGCGATGTCGACGAACTCCACGGCGGCGGGGACGGTGCGCTGCGGCTGCACGACGTCGGCGAGCGCGGTGAGGCGCGCGTCCGGCACGTTGACGCGCCCGATGTTCGGATCCTTCGTGGCGAACGGATAATTCGCCGCGAGGACGCCGGCGCTGGTGAGCGCATTGAACAACGTGGACTTGCCGACGTTCGGAAGGCCGACGATGCCGAGTTTGAGCATGGGAAACGGGTGGTGCGGAGGGATGGTGAGGTGGCTGCGCGCGCGGGAGGTGAACGTGCGGCGTGCGAGACTTCCGAAAGCTAATCGTCTGGCAAAAAGCCCACGCGCTTTCGGTCGATGCGCACCGGGCACTCCTTTCCAGGCGCCGTCAGGGAACGGCAACGAGCCGCAGTCAGCTGATGCGCGCCGTCGGGTCCATACCAGCGAACATCTCGGAAGGATGTGGCAAGCGTTCGGACGCGGAGTTTGCGCGGTATCTCGACATTGCCCTCGGGTCGGCCAAGGAGACGGAGAATCACCTCCTGTTCGCCCGCGACATGGGTTGGCTCGACGAACCAACGTTCACACTGTTCGATGAGCGGTTGACGGAAATTCGCCGGATGCTGTTCTCCCTTTGTAAAGTGATGCGCCTACGCGGTGAGGGATCGACTCGCCGTGAAGCGGGAGAGCAGGGAGCAGGAAGTGAGGGAGCGGGAAGCGATGGGCGATGAGTAGCGTGCCACTCACCGCCCATTGCTTCCCGCTCCGTGCGCCTCGCTCATGGCTCTCCTGCTGCTCTGGCAGGAGGTCACAGATCCCGCCCGCTCCCCACCCGCGCCTGCACGTCGAGCGCCCCTTTGATCCCCTCCCGCACCCACGCATCGACCGCCTCGGCCATCACTGAAAACTGCGCTCGAATGACTTCCGTGTCCCGCTTTCCCACGGCGCCCAGCACGAAATCCGACAACGGACCACCAGGCGCACGTTCCGGATCGCCGACTCCGATCCGGAGGCGCGGATACTGTTGACTCCCGATCGACTGCTGAATCGACTTGAGGCCGTTGTGTCCCCCCGCGCCGCCCTCGG
>JANLTI010000109.1:0-7502 GCA_031362845.1 Gemmatimonadaceae bacterium
TCGGTCGTTGCCACGTTGCGCACCGTGTCGAGCTGCCACAGGTAGCGCCGCGGGGTGATGGGTTCGTTGAGCGACTTCGTCCACTTGTCGTGCGACAGTCCACCGAAGTCGGCATACAGCCGAGACGCGGCGAGTCCATGATTGGGCCGCACCTTCCTGATCTTCACAACGAGGATGTCGTTCGTCGTCGCGCCCTCCACATAGATCGGGCCGACTTCGCCCGGGAAGGCGCCTCCCTCCTTCGTGTAGTACGGGCCGAAGTTCGTCTTCGAAACCAGCACGGTGTTCGGCTTCACCCGCAGCACCGGCGTGCGCACCGCGAACGTCGGCTGCGCAATGGTGGGGGTGAAACGCACGGTGTCCTGCGCGCCGAGCGTGGGCGCTCGGAGCCCCGCACCAGCGACAACAATGAGCGCGACGGCGCAATACCGGGCGCGGCTCATCGGGACGACGTGGGCTTCGGGTTGCTGCGCATATAATGAAGGGTCATCGCCGTGAGCGCCTTCACGCCGAGTCCCAGCCCGCTGTCGTCAATGAAAAAGTCTGGGGTGTGATGATCCGATGCGTCCGCCTCCGACACGTTCGCCGGTCGGCCGCCCAGACCGATGTAGAAGCTCGGCACCTTGTCGGCGATGAACGAATAATCCTCGGCGCCGGTGGTCGGACGCGACTGATGTACCCGCTCCTTGCCGGCCACGCCTTGAAGCACGGGCACCATCGCCGCGACGAGCTCCGCGTTGTTGTACGTCACCGGATATTTCGTCGTGATGCCGATTGTCACCTCAGCCGTCGCGCCCATGCTCTCGGCAACGTTCGTCGCGATGCGACGGATCTTCTCGTGCAGCGCCTTGCGGTCGTCGGGATGCAGCGCTCGGATGGTGCCGATCATCTCCACCTGCTCGGGGATGATGTTGGCGCGCACGCCTCCGGAAATCTTGCCAACGGTCACAACCGACGCGTTCTCGGTGAGATTCATCTGCCGGCTGACGATGGTCTGGAGCGCGGTGATGATGTGCGCCGAAACGACGATGGGATCGGTGCCGTTCCACGGGTAGCCGCCGTGCGTCTGCTTCCCCTTCACGAGCACGCGGAAATCATCGGCGCTCGCGTACGCACCGCCGGGCACATAATAGATGTTGTTGACCAGGTCCTTCGCGCCGATGTGCAACGCGAAGCCGGCGTCGACTGCCGGGTTGGTGAGCACGCCCTCCTTGATCATCAGCTCGGCGCCACCCTCTTCACCCTGCGGCGCGCCCTCCTCGGCCGGCTGGAACACGAACTTCACCGTACCCGGCAGTTCGCTGCGCATGCCCGAGAGCACCTCGGCCACACCCATGAGAATCGCGACGTGCGTGTCGTGTCCGCACGCGTGCATCACGCCCACCTCGGCGCCATTGAACATGCTCTTCGCCGTGGACGCGAAGGGCAGCTTCACCCGCTCGGCGACGGGAAGTCCGTCCATGTCGGCGCGCAGCAGGACCACCGGTCCCGGTCGCCCGCCCTTCAATAGACCGACGACGCCGGTGTGCGCGACACCGGTCTTCACCTCGATGCCAAGCGAGCGGAGATGATCGGCGACGAGCTTCGCGGTGCGTGTCTCTCGGTTGCCGAGTTCGGGATGCTCGTGAATGTCACGCCGCCACGCGACGACCTTGGGCTCGATCGCCGCGATCCGGCTCTGGATCGGTGCGGTAAGAACGGGCGCCTGCGCGGCCGAGGTGGTGGAGAGGGCGAGCGAGGCGAGAGCGAGGGCGAGCGTGAACGGGCGCGTCGGCATGAAGCGAATCTCCGGACGATGTCGAGGGGGGCGAAACGTTCAGTCCGGCGCGGCGGGTGTTGTAACCGGACCCGCGAAAGTGTGCGCGACGAGAGGGCGCGGTGCAAGGCGCGAAGCCTCGATCACGAGGCATCAATCAGGAAGCGACGACTGGGGCGGCAGGATTCGAACCTGCAACTTCCCGGGTAACAGCCGGGCGGTCTGCCAGTTGACCTACACCCCATCAGTACAAACAAGAACGCCCACCGGATCGGAGTCTGGTGGGCGGGGAAACGCAGGTGATTCGTTGCGTGCGCGCCTAGCCAGAGCTCCGGGGGGAGATCCGATTATTCGAATTGGCGGGCGTGTTGTTCGGGTGGCGCATATAGAGCAGACTACGCGCGCATTGGCGATTTGTAAAGCACGATCCGCCGAATGTCCGATCGGAAGCGCTCTTCAAGAGCCACAAGCGACCTCCGCCGTGGTGACCAAACAGATGTCTCTGGCGTCTCGTGAGCATGGCACCGCAACTACACTCAGACGTAGAGAGGGTGTGCATGCAGCTCCAGCTCGTTCGCGCGACCAGCGAGACCCGACAGCTCGACGACATCGTGAACGCGTTCACGCCGCCGATGCAGCGCGTGTGCCCGCACCTCCCGTTCGCGGCGCTGCGTGAAATGGTGGAGCGGATGGCGTTGCAGCAGCTCGCCGACGAAGCGCGTCGCCGCACCGTTCCGCGCCGCCCTTCCCGATTCCGCTCGCGCCGCGGCACCGGCACGCTGCAGATCTGCTGACGACAGCCATCTTCGCGGTGGGTACGTACTCACGCGCGACCGCGCGCTTTCGTTACGTCGACGTAACGACGAGCGGTGCTCGGTGACACGGGCGTTACCGTGTCGCGGGGGGATCCTACACAGGCGGTCCTAGATTCTCGCCCACGTCTCAAACGTGGGCCGCTCGTGCATCGAGCGGACGAATCCAAAGACACCCCAGTCCCTCCCCCGGATCGCGATGCGCTGTCGTCTTGTCACGCGAGCCAGGTCGCGGCGCACGGCGCGAATTGTGTCCCTCGTTGCGACGTCCTTGCTGCTGCCTTCCATACGGAACACGGCCAGCGCGCAAACGCCGGGACAGGCGCCAGTGCCCGTACCGCCTGCCGCAGCCACGCCTGTCGCCACTCCACCGCCATCGACCGAGCGCGGCATCGTCACCGGTCAGGTGCTCGACGGCGCCAGTGCGCGCCCAATCGCCTTTGCCACGGTGAACGTCGTCGGCACGACCATCGGCGCCCAGGCGGACCTCGACGGCCGCTACCGCCTCGCGAACGTCCTCGTCGGCACCTACTCGCTGCGTGCCCGTCGCATCGGCTATCAACCGGCTGGCGTGGACAGCGTGCGCGTGCGCGCGGGCGTGTCCACGATCCAGAACTTCACCCTCTCCACCGCAACGACACAGCTCGACGCGGTGCGCATCACCACCGCGTCCAACGCGGCGAGCGAAGCGGCGCTCCTCGCGCTTCGCAAGTCGGCTCCCGCGGTCATGGACGGTGTGAGCTCGCAAGCCATGGCTCGTGCACCGGGTTCCAACGCAGCCGAAGCGATCACGCGTGTAACGGGCGTCTCGCTGGTCGACAAGAAGTTCACCGTCGTGCGCGGCCTGCCGGAACGCTACAGCAACACGCTCTTGAACGGCGTCGAACTGCCCAGCCCCGAGCCGCTCAAGAAGATCGTTCCGCTCGACATCTTTCCCGCCAGCCTGCTCGAGTCGATCATCGCCACCAAGACGGCGACGCCAGACAGGCCCGGTGATTTTGCCGGCGGCTCGGTGGAAATTCGCACGAAGGAGTTTCCCGAAAACCGCGTCATTCAGCTGAGCCTATCGCAGGACTGGAACAGCCTCACCACCTTCCGCGACGTCGCGTACGTACCGCGCAGCGGCGGCGCATGGCTCGGATTCGGCGGCGACGGACGTCCCGTCGCGGCTCGTCCGCTCGCCAGCGCACGGGGCGACGAGCTCGAACGGTTTGCGGAAGGCCTTCGCAACGTCTGGACACCCGCACCCCGCTCCGCGCCCCCCGGGCTCGGCGCCAGCCTCGGCATGGGCGATCGGCTCGGCAATGTCGGGTACACGCTCTCGCTCGCCTACTCGTCGAAGATCGAGAACCAACCCGGACGGCTCTATCAGTTCGTGGTGGATCCGGATTCGGGCGTCGCGAACCGCGGGTTCGTCGCGCGCGAAAGCCAGTCGGTGATCGACTGGGGTGGAACGGCCAACTTCACCTGGCTGCTTGCGCCCAGTCACAAGCTGAGCTGGAAGAACATCTACACGCGCAACGCCGAAGAAAACATCGCCGTGCGCGACGCCTACGAAATCGACCGGGTCGAACGCCTTCGAACGCACCAGGTACGCTATGTGGAGCGCGACCTGCTCCAGACACAGCTCGCCGGCGATCACGTCATCGGTGCGCTCTTCAATACGAGGCTCGAGTGGAAGGCGACGCTCGCCAACGCGTCGCGCGACGAGCCCGACAACCGTTCGGCCACCTACGTCGAGGATCTCGCCACGGGTGACTACTCGCTGCAGGCGAACCAGCTTGGCTTTCTCTGGTTCCGTTTTCTCGACGATCGCGTGATGACGGGGCAGGCGGACGTGTCACTTCCCGTGCGGATGTGGGGCGGCCGCGAGATGTTGCTCAAGACGGGCACGATGTACCGGCAAAAGGATCGCCGCTTCAATGCGGATGTGTTCTCGTTCCGGCCGTCCAGCGCGCCACCGAGCGGCAAGGCGGTCTTCGCCCTGCCACCGGAGCAGGCGTTCGCGCCGGAGCATCTCGGCACACTCGCCAACGGAGACATCGCGCTGTCGCGCCTCGACGCGCTCGTGCTGCCGTACCGCTCGTCCGACGATCTCGTCGCCGAGTACGGCATGATCGACCTGCCGCTGTTCTCGCGGCTGCGCATCGTGGGTGGGGTGCGGGCGGAGCGGTGGATGCTCGACGTGAACCCCGCGTCGGGACTCGCCGTGCAGGACAGCGTGACAAGGCGGCGCGAGCTGGACCTGTTGGGATCGGTGAACGTGACACTCGGGCTCACCGATCGCACGAACCTCCGACTGGCGGCGTACCAGACCGTGGCGCGCCCCGATCCGCGCGAGCTGACCGGCGATTATTACAGCGCCGTGAGTGGCGAGTGCGGAAATCAGGGGAGCGACCAGCTCGTGCATACGCGCATCAGGAATGCGGACGCGCGGTGGGAGTTCTATCCAGGTGGTGACGAGATCTTCGCCGTGAGCGCGTTCTACAAGCAGTTCCAGAAGCCCGTCATCGAGATCCTGTCATTGCAGACCGCGTCGACCTGCGTCGCGTATTACAGGAATGCGGAGTCGGCGGTGAATTACGGCACCGAGATCGAGATGCGCAAGTCGCTTGGTTTCCTGCCGTTCATGCCCGACGCGTTGATTGGCAGCGTGAACCTCACGCTGGTGCAGACCACCGCCACGCTCGGCCAGGAGCTCGGTAGTCTCACGACGCGGTTTCAGGGGCAGTCGCCGTATGTCGTGAACGCGAGTCTCGGCTATACAACGAAAGGTGAGCGCATCAGCGCGACACTGTTCGCCAACGCGTTCGGCGATCGGATCGCCCGCTACGGGGCGTTGCAGGACGTGCTGACCCGTACGATCCAGATTCCGAATGTGCAGGAACAGGGTCGCGTGACCCTCGACGCCAAGATGCAGGTGCAGGTACGCCCGCGCGTGACGGTGTCGCTGTCGGCACGGAATCTCACCGACCAGCCGCAGCGTCTCTATCAGGAGAGTGGCGCGGGCCGCGTGGCGGCAGGCTTCGTCCGGTCCGGCGTCTCGGTCAAGCTCGGCACGGGCGTGGAGTTCTGAGGTGCGTATCCGGAATGGCGTGACGCGTGCCGGCAACGTGCTCGCGCTGCTGTGGACAGCAGTGTCGGCGCTGTCGTGCGGCGATGCGCTCTCGCCACTGTCCACCGCTGAGAGTCCGCAGGAGTTGACGGTCCATGCCGTGGCGGTTGGTGCCGTGCGGCTGACGTGGAAGCCCGTGCAGGGTTCGAGCATCGTCGGCTACCAGGTGCAGCGACGCGCCGATCAGCAGGGCGAGTTCGTGACGTTGCCGGGAACCGTGCCGCAGGCGCCGGAGCTGGCGACATATCTCGATACCGATGTCAAGCCGGAGACGTTCTACGGCTATCGCGTCGTGACGGTGACGAGCTTCGGCGATCGCTCCACGCCATCGGTAGCCAGCGGAACACGGACGCCACCACCGCCGGGCATCATCGTCACGACGGAATCGGAATCGCCCAACGCCGCGTCGCAGGATCCCGACGGCTATCGCGTCCTGCTGACGGGACGCGATACGGTGTCCGCCGTGATGGGACTGGCGGCGCAGCATCGATTCGCGCCTCTGCGTCCGGGCACGTACAGGGCCGTGCTTCAGGGCGTCGTGTCGCGATGTGACGTCGACAACGACAGCGTGCGCACGGTCGTCGTGTCCGATACCGGCGTGAACACCCTCACGCCCGTATCGTATCGTGTGCGTTGCCGAGATCAGAACCGAGCACGCATCGTCGCCATCGTCACCGCGCTGGGCGACAGTGCAGCGAAGAACGGTTTCCAGCTTCGTGGCTCCGGTGTGACGTCGGCGCCCGAACCCGTCGGGCTGAAGGCGAGCGTTCCGTCGGCTGGCGGTGCCAGCAAGTTCGACAACCTGCTGCCGGGCGACTACGAGATCGAGCTGTACGCATTGGAGGCGCACTGCATCAACCCGGGGAGCAGCAAGGTTCGGGTTGTGGCGAAGGCAGCCGTCACCGACACCGTGCGCTTCGCCGTGGTGTGCGAGACGCGGCGTCCCGACCAGACGACGCGACCGCTCGCGTGGCGCAATGCCTGGTCGGTGGCAGCCGCTGCTCCGCAGCAGAAGGTGTTTCTCACGGTGACGCTGGACGCGGGGTCCCGCGCGCAGCTGAAGGTGGCCGCGGTACAGGGTGAGCTGCGCTACGACGAGAAGGTGTTGCGGTTCGAGAAGGCGGAGGCGTCTCCCGAAGGAGGGCTCACCGGTGTGACCGCCAACGGCACCACCGCCGGCCTCGTGGCGTTCGGCAGCATCGACAACGAAGGCGTGGGGAAGGCGGGCCTCATACCAGTGGCACGAATGGAATTTACGGTCATCGGTGCCGTGGGTGCGAGTGCCATCACGCGCACGAGGATCACCGAGGTCACCACCCCCGACGTGAAGTCGTACGAGGATTCGACGCGCGTGGTCGAGGACACGCTGCTCGTGGGCGCCAGTGACGCGGGGAAGCAACCACCGGTGGCAATGGCGAACGGTCCGTATGCCGGCTCCGTCGGGAATGCGATTGCATTCTCGTCCGCCGGTTCGAACGATCCGGACGGCGGCACAGTGACGTACAAGTGGAGCTTCGGCGACGGGTCGGCCGAATCGACGCTGGCGTCGCCAGCGAAGAGCTACAGTACAGCGGGCATCTATACCGTCACCCTGCTCGTGACGGATGACGAAGGTTCGTCGACCAGCGCGCAGACCACGGCGACCATCACCGCCGCAGGAGCGCCTGCGGCGAAGCCACTCGTCTGGAGTAACAGCTGGGCGACCGCGTCCGCCGCGCCGCTGGAAAAAGTGCTCCTCACCATCGCCGTGGATGCGAGTGCTCGCGGCTCGGTGAAACTCGCGGCCGCCCAGAGCGAACTGCGCTACGACGCGACGGTC
>JANLTI010000116.1:0-2436 GCA_031362845.1 Gemmatimonadaceae bacterium
GGAGCTGAGCGCGCTCCAGGTGAGAGCGAGCGCGCCGGTCAGATGTGAGAGGCGCATGCTATGCGCGCGCCGTGGCTGTCTGGTCCATCGTTCTCCTCTCCGGTCGTGCGCGCCGTCGAGCAGCGTGGTGAGTCGCTGATACCCGCTCTTGGACACCGGGGCAACGGAAAGGGTTGAGCGGTGCCTTCACAGCGGACGTGCGCGCGTGCTCGAATGTTTCGAGCCGCGGGCGTCACCAGCGTCGCCTACTTGCGCCGGGCGAGGATTCGCAGGCCGATTCCGGAAAGCAGGAAGCCCGTGATGGCGCCCGCGATCACGCTCGGGATGATGGCTGCGTAGGGATTGAGAAATCGCGCCCATTCGCCGACCACGGCTCCGCCGATGGTGCCGAGCGCGGTGACGAGAATGACTCGCCCGAGTGGTACTTCACGCAGCAAGCCCCAGCCAAGCATTGGCGCACCGATGATCCCGACGAACGCGCCTGCACCGGCGGCAACCGCCAGAAGTCCTGGTGTGCCACCAGACACCAATGCGGGAACGCCACTGGAAATCACCGCAATGATCGCCACGGATGAAGCGGCGCAGATGGCGCCGATGAACGCGCCGGTGACGCTGAGGCTGGCGGTCACGAGCGCGATGCGCGCGTCGCGGGCGATGGGTTGCAGTGACGTCACGTGATCTCCATGTAAAAGTTCGACGTACCCAGCCATGAGCCCGGAGTTCAGAATCCAGCTCGCACCGATACTCGCTCACCGTCGCGCCGAAGCTGGATCACGGGACCGCTTGCCATGAGGCGCACGACAGCTGGATCGCCGACGTCGGTTGCCTCGAGTCGGACTGCGCGCAACGCCACGATGCGAAGCGGGCCACGCGACAGGTCCACCGGCACTGCTACGGGGTTCTCCGATACACGACGAAAGTGTATCCCGGAGCCCGCGCCAAAAACCAGCGCGGTGACGTCGCCGCCTTTCGCGGATCGCAGGTCGATGCGTGGACCCGGTGCTGGTTGCGGCTGGCCATTCACGATTGCCATTGCGATCATCGCGCCGATTGCGAGGAACGGCACGCCGAGGAATGGGCGAAGGATGGCGCGCACGCGCGCTGCCGGACGTTCGCTCTCCACGGCTGGTACCTGTGGCGTGCTGGCCTCCGTCGGCCACCTCAGACGGTCGCGCTCACGGAGATCCATGGGTCCCGGAATCGAGATGTCGGGTGCGGTCCGAACTCAATCGACAGACAACCGCAACATGGAGATGAACTCCACGAGTTGCGAATGTTAAGGCGCTCTCATCTACACGCTGAGCACTGCGGAGCGGCAAAGGGCGCTTCGGCACGGACACCAGTCATCGAAGCGGGCGGTCGCTGAACGCCGCGTAGAGGAACTGATCAAGCACGACACCCTCCTTCACGGCACTGTGGCGCATGACGCTCTCCAGCACGTATCCCGCCTTCTCGAGGACCCGTACCGAGCGCGTCGTCGTGGCGAAAGGAAGCGCGAACACGCGGACGAGTCCGAGTGCATCGAACGCATGCGCGGTCGCCGCTTGGATGGCGTCGACCATGATGCCGCGGCCCCAGAACTCGCGGCCGATCCAGTAGCCAACTTCCGCGGACTGCCGCGCGATGTCGTCTCCGAGCCTCAGGCTGATACCTCCGATCGCCTTGTCATCGACTACTATGGCGAAGCTCGTAGGGACGGGGTGAGACGCGACATGTGCGAGATACGACTCGGCATCCGCCAGAGTCTAGGGGCGCGGAAAGCGATCACGCAGGTTCTTCCACACGTCGTGGTCGTTGCCGTGGTGCGCCAGACTCTCGGCATCCGCGGCGTCGAATGGCCGGAGCAGGCAACCGCCGCATGCGATCTTCATGTGCTCGAACCACGTCTCTGCCGCCACAATCCCGTGAACCAGATCACGAAGCAGAACACCGGCAGCCCGATCATGACGCCGTAGAGCGGGACGGTCAAGCCCGGGAAATACGACTTTGCCCAAACGCATCCTTCTGAATCCGGGAGCCTGCATTTGATCCAGATCTCTCCCCCTACCATCGCCACCCACGCTGCAACGGCGATTACGGTCGCGATTGCTACTCGGGTGCGCGTTCGCATTCCCTCGGGCTCTCCTCGTGTGGTCGCGCCGATGCCGTCTCGACGAAGCGCTTACGATTGCGCGATCGCTCGCGGTCGAGACGGCGAGTCAACGGATCTATCTTGCCGTTCGTCTGTCGAGACGCCAGCATCATGCTGACGTGTTCGCGTCTCCCGCGCAACCACTCCTCCCCGCAGTTCTTTGGGCCCGATCACCGTCGCAGCATCGACTCGATGAAATCCAGCGCGCGTGGATCACCGCTCTGGCCAAGCCAGAACAGCGCGTGCCCGCGCGTGCGTGGATCGGGGTTCTGCCGCGCGACGTCCAGCAGGGCGGGCACTCCTTC
>JANLTI010000179.1:0-10573 GCA_031362845.1 Gemmatimonadaceae bacterium
AGGGCCAATATACGGCGGGAGCCGAACGGGTGCCGAACCATTCGAGCGATTGTCACGCCAATCTTGCGGGCGAGGCCCGGACGGGCGAAACGCATGCGCTCGTTACGCCATGACATCGCGGGGCGTGCTGGCGGACGCTACGTCCTCCAGGGAGATCGATGCATGCAGCTCGTGCACGTCGATGTATCGCGCGGAAAGTCCGAAGACGTCGGCAATCGCGAGACCGACCCGCGCGCGCACATCGCCCGCCAATTCGTGCCGCGGGGTAACGCTGCGCTTCTCCATCTCTCGCATCACCGACGTCATCACTACGTCCGGGATGCCGCACGGCACCATGAGGTCGAAATACGACAGGTCGGTCGTCACATTGAGCGCAAAGCCGTGCCAGGTGACCCAATCGCGCACGTGCACGCCGATGGAGGCGAGCTTCCGCCCGTTGGTCCAGACGCCCGTCTGACCGACAGATCGCTCGGCAGCGATCCCGAGCGGCGCGAGCGCACGGATGAGCGCCTCCTCCACCTGGCGCAGGTGCCAGTGCAGGTCCTTCTTGTGCCGCTTGAGATCGATGATCGGATACCCGACGAGTTGGCCCGGGCCGTGAAACGTCACGTCGCCGCCGCGTTCCACCTCGAACAGTTCCACACCGCGCGCGGCGAGCAGGGTCGGCGACACAAGCAGGTGCTGCGGCTTGGAGGACCGTCCGAGCGTGATGACGGGCGGATGCTCGACGAGCAGCAGGACGTCCTCGGCGATCGCGCCACTGATGCGTGCCTTCGCGACGGCGCGCTGCAACGCGAGCGCGCCGGCAAAGGGCATGGTGCCGAGATCGGCAACGAGGAGCTGCATGCTACACCGTCGCCCCGGCCATCCGTTCGGCGTGCAGCTCGGCGACGGCGCGCTCGCGTTGCCGTTCGTCGAAGGCGCCCTCACTCCGGGCGATGACCAGCGTGGCGGCCCCGTTCCCGATGAGATTCGTGATCGCGCGCGCTTCGCTCATGAAGCGGTCCACGCCGAGCAGGATCGCGACGCCTTCCACCGGGACGACACGCATGGCCGCGAGCGTGCTCGCGAGCACGATGAATCCGGAGCCGGTGACGCCGGCGGCACCCTTGCTCGTGAGCATCAACACGCCGAGCACGCTGAGCTGCTGCGAGATGGAGAGATCCACACCGAACGCCTGCGCGATGAACAGCGCCGCCATCGAGAGGTAGATCGACGTCCCGTCCAGGTTGAACGAGTAGCCCGCAGGAATGACCAGTCCCACGACCGACCGCGAGCAGCCGTAGCGTTCCATCTTGTCGAGCATGCGGGGCAGCGCGGCCTCGCTGGACGACGTGCCGAGCACGATGAGGATCTCCTCGCGGATGAACTTCAGGTACTCCCAGAGCGAAAAGCCGTACCAGCGCAGGATCAGGTTGAGGACCACGAAGATGAACAGGAACATCGTCACGTATACATCGAGCATGAGCCGGCCGAGTGGCAGCAGGCTTCGCACGCCGAACGCCCCGATCGTGTACGCCATCGCGCCGAACGCGCCGATGGGCGCGACTTTCATCACGATGGCGACGATGCGGAAGAACACCTGTGAAACGCCCTCGAGCACCTCGGTCAATGGACGACCGCGACTGCCGAGCGACGCGAGCGCGAATCCGAACAGCACGGCGAAGAACACCACCTGGAGCACTTCGCCCTTGGCAAAGGCCTCGACTGCGCTCGAAGGCACGATGTGCGTCGCAAAGTCGACGAAGCTCATCGACTTGCCCTGCTCGGTGAACTTCGAGACGTCGCCCTTGGCGAGAGAGCCGACGTCGAGGCCCACGCCCGGCTTGGTGACGTTGACAACGACGAGTCCGATGGCGAGGGCGAAGGTCGTGACGATCTCGAAGTAGAGCAGGGCCTTGCCACCGACACGCCCGACCTTCTTGAGATCGCTCATGTTCGCGATCCCCAACACGATGGTGAGGAAGATGACCGGGGCGATCACCATCTTCACCAGATTGATGAAGGTGTCGCCCACCGGTTTCATCGCGCGCCCCGTGTCCGGGAAGAACAGCCCGAGCAGGACGCCGAGCGAGATGGCGACGAGGACCTGAAAGGTCAGGTTGTGGTGCAGACGGCGGATCATGGAGTGCGCGAGTGAGAACGTCTATCGGCGGGCTGGCGCCAGCACGGTCTTCGCCTCGGTAACCTCTTCCACCGCGCGGCGCGAGTATTTCGCGGGGAAGTACCGGTCCTCCTTCCAGAGCTCGAACAGGTCGCGATAGTGCGGACTGCCGACGTCACCGGACTGTCCCGGCGAGTTCGTGCCGACGGCGGCATCCCAGTCATCCGCCTCGACGATGAAGCGGAACGACGCACCGGAGGCCTGCAGTTCGCCCCCACCGGTTGCGCCCACGGTGTTGCCATCGCCTCCGCGCGGCCATGGCCCGACGTCGAATCGTGCCCGCTGTTCCGCGTTCAACGCGACGCTCATCGGGTGCGGCAAAAGCGCGGCGTGATGCCGACCCCACGTCCAGCGCGCCATCTCGGGCCCGTTCCGCTGCGTGAGCTCGAGCACCGCCGCGTCGAGACTGCGAAGCAGCGTGCTGTCTCGCTCCGCACGTGGATTCGCACCGAATTCGCGGCCCGGTGCCGTGAGCCAGCCCACGATGCGAGAGGTGGGAATGCCACGCGCCGATGCGCGAGCCGGCTCGGGAACCACGCGCAGCGTGACCGCGGCGGCGAGTCGGCGATACCACGCTTCGTAGATGCCGGCCGCGACGGAGTTCCGGTCGAGGACGTGGTCCCAGCCGAGCAGTGCCTGTCGTGCGCGCTCGGTCGTCGCCTTCTCGGAGGGGAGCGACGTCAGGAGTGGCACGAGGGCACGAGCGGGAAGCGACGTATAATCGGTCTGCAACCGCATCATGTCCGCCATCGAGACCTGACGCGCCGCGCCGAGCACCTCGGTGATGCGCGCAAACCGATACGGATCGGCCCAGGTCCACCCGATCGCATTGCGGTGCGCGTAGGTCTCGGGGGTGAGGTTGTTGTTTGCGGTGGCGATGAATCCTTCCGGGGGATTGAACGCGTGCGGTTTCTGGAGCATCGGGAGATAGCCCGCCCATTCGAACCGGCCATCGCCGGGCACCGGAACCAGCCCGCTCGACGCGGGACGTATCGGTGCAATGCCCACCGCCTGCCATCCGATGTTTCCGGAGACGTCGGCCCACACCATGTTCTCGCCTGGGATGTTGCTGAAGGCGCAGGCCGCGCGGAACTCCGCCCACGTCGTCGCCTGATCCATGCGTAACGACGCCAGGTATGGTGCGCCACCGGGCTCCAGCCACGCTGCGCGCACGGCGTACGCGAGGTGCCGCACGGTGTCTTCGTACACGACCGGCCCATGTCGCGTGTACTTCAATGTCACCAGTGCGGGCGACGCGCCCCTCACGGGGATGGACTCCCTGATGGCGCGCATCGACTCCCACCGATCGCGATGGCGATAGCGCACGGGGTTCGATGGGTCGGTCCGATAGACGTACAGGTCCTCACCGTCCGTCGCGAAAATCGTGAGCCCCCACGCCCCGTAGGCGTTGTGTCCGATCGAGACGCCCGGAATCGTCGGCTCGCCTCCACCGATGACGTTCCAACCCGGCGCGGTGAGATGCACGAACGAGCGGAGGGACGGCGCAGTGATGGCGCGATGCGGATCGTTCGCCATCAGCGCTCGGCCACTCGCGGTGCGTGTGCCGCTCACGACCCAGTTGTTGCTGCCGATGTCTCGACGCGCGGTCCAGCGCGCGTCGTCCTCACGCACGGAGTCCAGTTGGGCGAGACGACGGTGTGACGCGCTGTCGGCGCGAAAGGCCGCGCGCAGGTCGGACGGCAGGAATCGCATGGGTGCGCGGTACGCGTCGTACAGCGCGAGTATCGGCGCTTCGAGGGCGGCTCCGTCGATGGTCGCATCGAGCGTCAGCACCGGCGCGCCGGGCCCGGGATGGAACCACTGCACCTTTTCGAGGAGCGCGGGTCCGAACTTCGCGACGAATCGTCCGTTCGCGAGCTCCTCTCCGATGTTGCCGAGCAGGCCCTGATGCCTGGAGATGACGACGTCGGCGGTCCACCGGCCGGGTACGATGCCGAGCATGCGAAGCTCGAGCGGAACGAGCGCGGGGTCTCGTGTCGCTTCGTCCACGTACGCATTGACGCCCTCGACAAAGGCGCCGACGATCGCGGCGCCACGCGGATGGTATCGCGCGAGGTCGCGCGCCAGACTGCCGCGATAGCGAAAGAGCCGTGCGCCGTGATCGCGAGTGATCTCGCGCGGGCCCAGGACTTCGGCCATCGTCCCGGTGGCCTGGCGCCGCCACATCTCGAACTGAAAGGCTCGATCGCGGGCGGCCGTATACCCCTGCGCGAAGAACAGGTCGTGCTCATTCTGCGCGTAGATGTGCGGGATACCCCAGCGATCACGCAGCACTTCCACCGGCCGGCGGAGACCGGGCAGGCGCACGGTGTCCGCGCGCACCGTGGTCTGGCCCCCCACTGCGGGCGCGCCGGGCAGCGCGCCGCCGAGTACAATCGCAGCGATCGCCAGCGCCCGCCGGCTCACGCGTGAATCATCTTCCCGAGCGAATCGAGTGACGCCTCCGCGATCGCCTCGGAGAGCGTGGGATGCGCGTGAATGGCCAGGTCGATTTCCTCTACGGTGTACTCGTTCGTCCGGGCGAGGACGAGCTCGTGGATCATCTCTGTGGCGTGGGCGCCGACGATGTGCGCGCCGATGATCTCGCCGTACTTGCCTCCGCGGATGATCTTGACGAATCCCTCCGTCTCGCCCGACGTCCGCGCGCGCCCGTTGGCCGAGAACGGAAACTTGCCGACCTTGTACTCGAGCTTGCGATCCTTGCACTGCTGTTCGGTGAGCCCAACCGAGGCGACTTCAGGATGGCAGTACGTCGCGCCAGGCACGTTGGTGTAGTCCAGCACCTGCGCGTGATGGCCTGCGATGACTTCCGCGACGATCACTCCTTCGCGCTCGCCCTTGTGGGCGAGCATCGGCGGACCGGCAACGTCGCCGATGGCGTAGATCCCCTTGACGCTCGTCTCCATGCGCTCGGTGATCTTCACGAATCCGCGTTCGGTGAGCTGAACGCCGAGCTCCTTGAGACCGAGGTTCTCGATGTTGGGGGCTCGGCCCGCGGCGACGAGGCAGAGGTCGCTCTTGATCTCCCTGGTGGCACCGCCTGCCTCGACCGTCATCGAGACGGAGTCTTTCGCGACCTTCACGGAGCCGATCTTCGCGCCGGTGACGACGTCGATCTTCCGCTTCTTGAACGCGCGCTCGACTTCCTTCGAGCAGTCCGCATCCTCGACAGGAAGGATGGCGGGCATGACCTCCACCAGGGAGACGTGCGAGCCGAACGCGGCGAAGACATCCGCGAATTCGCACCCGACCGCGCCGGCGCCGACGATGGTGATCGACTTCGGCGCTTTTTCGAGAATCAGGGCCTCGTCCGAGGAAATGACCGTGGTCTTGTTCAGCTCGAGCCCGATCTGCGGAAGCCCCTTCACCCGTGAGCCGGTGGAGACGACGACCGCCTTCTTCGCCTCGTGCTTCTCGTCCTTTCCATCCAGTGATTTGACGGCGACGCTCGTCGCGGAGAGCAGCTTCGCCGTGCCCTTGATCCAGGTGATCTTGTTCTTCTTGAACAGGAACTCCACCCCCTTGGAATTCTGCGCGCTCACACCGCGCGACCGCTTCATGGCGACTCCGAAGTCGAGCTTCACGTCGCCGGGGACGACGCCGAATTCGGGAGCCTTCTTCATCTTCTCGGCGTAGGCGGCCGACTCCAGCAGCGCCTTGGCCGGGATGCAGCCCCACAGCACGCAGGTACCGCCGAGCCCCTCGCGCTCGACGACGGCGACCGAGAGCCCGAGTTGCGCGGAACGAATGGCACCTACATAACCGGCGGGACCGCCGCCGATGAAGATCACATCGAAAGAAGCCATGGTGGCCTGTGCGTGCGGGTTAGTAGACGAGCATGAGCGGGTTCTCGACGAGGCGTCGCAGCGTCTGCAGGAACTTCGCGCCGACGGCGCCGTCGATGATGCGATGGTCGCAGCTCATCGTCAGACGCACCCGCTTCCGAATCACCGATTCACCGTTCACGACGACGAGCTTGTCCTCACCTGTGCCAATCGCGATGATGCCGGCCTCGGGTGGATTGATGATCGCCGTGAACTGGTCGATGCCGAACATGCCGAGGTTGCTGACGGAGAACGTCGACCCGGTGAACTCTTCGGGCTTGAGCTTGCGCTCGCGCGCGCGTTTCGCGAGTTCCTTCGACTCGCGCGAGATCTCGCTCAGCCGCTTGGTGTTGGCGTCCCAGATGACGGGGACGATGAGGCCGTCGTCGGTGGCGACCGCCATGCCAAGGTGGACGCGATTGAAGTACCGAATGGAATCACCGAGCCAGTGCGCGTTCACTTCGGGATGCTGCGACAGTGCCACGGCGATCGCCTTGAGCAGCACGTCGTTCACCGAGACCTTGAACTCGTCGCCGAGCTCCGCCATCGCACTCCGCATCTCCATGACGCGCGTGAGGTCGAGCTCGACGGTGAGGTAGAAGGTAGGAATTGGTCCGATGGACTCACCGAGCCGCTTCGCGATGATCTTGCGAATCTGCGAGAGCGGCACGTCCTGATGATCGCCCTCGAACGCTGGACGGGGCGCTGGTCGAGCCGCGGCACTGCCGGCGGCGGCCGCGGCCGGGGTGGCCGGCGCATTCTCGATGTCGCGCTTGATGATCCGTCCACCGGGGCCGGAGCCCTGGATGGCGCCGAGACTGACGCCGCGCTCGCTCGCCAGTCGCCTCGCCAGTGGTGACGACCGGACGTGCGCGCCATCTGCCACAGGCGCGGGCACAGCGGCGCCCTGCGGTGACGGTGGTGCTGCAACGGGCGGTGCCGGCGGTGTCGGCGGTGCGCTGGGAGCCGCGGGTGCTCCACCGCTTTGCGGTGCAGCCGGAGGCGGTGCCGGCGTTGGAGTGACGGTTGCGGCGGGCGAGGCGGTCGGCGCGCCTCCAGCGCTCAGCAACGCGTCGATGTTCTCGTCCTTCGACGCGATGATGCCGACGAGCGTGCCAACTGGCGCCGTGTCCCCCTCGTTGACGAGCCGCTTGCGGAGCACGCCGTCGCCGCGCGCCACGAGCTCCATGATCGCCTTGTCCGTCTCCACCTCGCCGATGGGATCACCGCTCTTCACGGCATCGCCTTCGTTCTTCAGCCACTTGACGAGGCGTCCCTCTTCCATCGTGGGAGAGAGCGCCTCCATGAAAACCTTGGTTGCCATGTTCTGTGATCCGTCAGTCGAGGTACATGACTTTCCGCACTGCGGCGATGGTCTTCGGCAGGTCCGGCTTCGCCGCCTTCTCCAGGCTCTTGGCGTACGGCATCGGCACGTCCTCCTGATGCACGCGGACGACGGGCGCGTCGAGGTTGTCGAAGCATTCGCGCTGGATGTAGTCCACCACCTGTGCGCCAACGCCGCACACCGCCCAGCCCTCCTCGAGAACGACGGCGCGATTCGTCTTGTTCACGGAGGCGGCGATGGCCTCGATGTCGATGGGGCGGATGGTGCGCAGGTCGACGACGTCGAGTCGAATGCCTTCCTTCGCCAACTGGTCGGCGGCCTGCATCGCGACGAGCACCATCTTTCCATGCGTGATGATGGAGCAGTGATCGCCCTCGCGCTTGAGGTCGGCCTTGCCGAGGGGGATGGTGTAGTCCCCATCGGGAACTTCACCCTTGGTGTTGTAGAGCATCTCGCCCTCGAGCACGCACACCGGATTGTCGTCGCGGATGGCGCTCTTGAGCAGGCCCTTCGCGTCGTAGGGCGTGCCCGGCGCGATCACCTTGAGGCCGGGGATGTGCGCGAGCCACGACTCCCACGCCTGTGAATGCTGTGCCGAGAGCTGCAGCGCCGCGCCGTTGGGGCCGCGAAAGACGATCGGCATCTTGTACTGCCCGCCCGACATGTACAGCATCTTCGCCGCGGCGTTCACCACCTGGTCGATGGCGAGCAGGGCGAAGTTCCAGGTCATGAACTCGATGACAGGACGCAGGCCGACCATCGCCGCGCCGACGCCAATGCCGGCGAATCCGAGCTCGGTGATCGGCGTGTCGACGACCCGCATCTCGCCGAACTCCTGCAGAAAACCCTTGGAGACCTTGTAGGCGCCCTGGTAGACGGCGACTTCCTCACCCATGAGGAAGACGCGGTCATCCCGCTGCATCTCCTCGCGGATGGCCTGTCCGAGTGCGTCGCGATATGTGATTACTGGCATCTGCCGGTCAGGTGTGGGTGTCCGCGTATACGTCTTCGTACAGCGCCTCGATCGGCAGCTCGGGGCTCGCATCGGCGAAATCCCACGAATCCTGGACGACGGCCTTGATCTCGGTGTCGAGCGCCTGCAGTTGTTCGTCCGTAAGCTCCCCGCTCCGCTCCATGCGTGCGCGCAGGAGCGAGATCGGATCGCGCTTCATGTACTCCTCGAGCTCGGCCTTCGTCCGGTACGTGCCGCTGACTGCGTCCGACATCGAGTGTCCCATGAAGCGATAGGTGCGCACCTCGAGCAGCGTCGGGATCTGCTCCTTCCGCGCGCGATCGATCGCCTCGCCCACCGCCTCGCGCACGGCAAAGACGTCCTGCCCGTCACACTGGGCCCGCGGCATGTTGTACGCGGCGCCACGCTCATAGATGTCGTGGATGGCCGACGCGCGCTCGAGCGACGTCCCCATGCCGTAGCGGTTGTTCTCGATGATGAACACGCAGGGAAGCTTCCACAGGCCGGCCATGTTGAGCGCCTCGTGGAAGGCGCCCGTGTTCACCACCGACTCGCCCATGAAGCAGATGATGACCTGATCACCGCCACGGTACTTGATCGCGAACCCGACACCAGCCGCGATCGGCACATGGCCGCCGACGATGCCGTGGCCGCCGAGGAAGTTGAGGTTGGCGTCGAACATGTGCATGGAGCCGCCCTTGCCGCGCGCGCAACCGTCCTGGCGGCCGAACAGCTCAGCCATCACGGCCCGTGGCGTCATCCCGCGTGCGAGCGCCTGACCATGGTCCCGATAGGTCGTGATGACGTAGTCGTCCGGCCGCAGCAGCGAAATGGAGCCGGTGCTCACCGCCTCCTGTCCGATGTAGAGATGGCAGAATCCACCGATCTTGCCGAGGGCGTACGCCTCCGCGGTGCGCTCCTCGAATCGGCGCTGCAGGAGCATGGAACGCAGCAGCGTCATGTTCAGCGCCGCATCGGATTTCGTGTCGCCCTTCGGGGCGTCGGGCTTCTTCTTGGTCGCGGTGGCCATGGACGGCGGAAAACGGTGAACGGTGAACCAAAAACACTCGTGAGACGTGGAACGTGGAACGTGAAACGTGAAACGTGAGACGTGAAACGTGAAACGTGAGAGGTGAGAGGTGAGAGGTGAGAGGTGAGAGGTGAGACGTGACAGGTGAGAGGTGCGACGTGAATGGTGAGTCGTGACGGCGTCAGGAATTACTTCTCACGTCTCACGATTCACCTCTCACGGGCTTTCACACTCCGGCCGCCTGGACCTGCTCCCACGCGTGATAGCTCGAGCGCACAAGTGGTCCGCTCTCCACATGGCGAAAGCCCATCTGCATGCCGATCTCGTACAGCGTGCGAAAATCCGCTGGTGTCACGTACCGGTCGAGCGCCACGTGTCCGTCGGATGGCCGCAGGTACTGACCCAGCGTGAGAATATCGACGTCGACCGCCCGCAGATCCTGCATCACCGCCACGATTTCCTCGTTCGTCTCGCCCATCCCCAGAATCATCCCGGTCTTCGTCGGGATGTGCGGAGCGAGCCGCTTGGCGGTCGTGAAGATGTTCATCACGCGCTCGTACCGACCGCCCGGCCTGCACTTCTTGTAGAGCCGAGGCACGGTTTCGGTGTTGTGATTGTAGATGTCGGGCTCCGCCTCGAGCACAGTGCGGATCGACTGCTCGTTGCCCTGGAAATCCGGGACGAGCACTTCCACGGAGGTCTCCGGGTTGCGGAGCTTGATCTGCCGAATCGTCTCGGCAAATGCCCACGCCCCGAAGTCGGGCAGGTCGTCGCGGTCCACCGAGGTGAGGACGATGTGCTGGAGCTTCATCACGGTCGCGGCTTCGGCTACGCGATCCGGTTCGGACGGGTCGTACCGGGGCGGCCGTCCATGCGCGACGGCGCAGTACGCGCAATTGCGCGTGCACACGTTGCCGAGAATCATGAAGGTCGCGGTGCCGTGCTCCCAGCACTCGCCCACGTTCGGACAGTGTGCTTCCGCGCACACCGTGTTGAGGTCGAGGTCCGCCATGAGCTGCTTGAGGCGGAGATAGTTCGGACCACCGGGCGCCTTTACCTTGAGCCAGGACGGCTTGCGCTCCGGGAGCGCGGGCACCTGATGGCGCCCCATGATTTGATAGAGTGCTTCGCCCATGACGGCTGATCTGTCGGTCGAGCGGTCGGACGGTCGGACAGCGACGGCCAGACCAGGAAACGGACCCCGGACGGACCCGGG
>JANLTI010000217.1:0-11996 GCA_031362845.1 Gemmatimonadaceae bacterium
GACGGCGGATGGGAAAGCGCCGCTCTGGAGCACGTACGCGGACGGCAACTGGCACCGCTTCACGATCGAGATCTACGCGGGGAACGATCCGAGCGGCCGCTTCGGTGAGCGGTACTGGGTGGACGGCGCGTTGATCTACAGTGACCTGGATCTCCGCGTCGGAACGGGCACGCGCGCGGATCACTACGACTACGAGTCGCCGATCGCGCACTTCATGGTGTTCGGGAACTTTGTCGACGCCGCGGCGCGCTCGAGTCTCTTCACCTTTGACGTCGATGATTGGATGGCGTGGACTCAATGAGTCGGTTAGACTCTGCTGCTCTGTCGCCGCGTTACCGGGGTTTAGGCTCCCGGTAACGCGGTTGTTCGCCTCGACGATCCGGCTGCGAGCAAACGCGTCCCAGTGATTTTCACAACCTACGAAGACCGTCCGGCGTGCCTTGTCGGATTGAAGATCCTCGTCAAGAGCCTCGCGAGACATCTACCCGAAGCGCGCATTCGAATCTGGTGTCCGGTGGACGAGCCAGCCTTCGCCGACGTTCTCGCGTGGCTCAAAACACAGGAGAACGTCCTGCCGTCACCGGGACGTCCGCTGCCGGGCACCGGGTGGAATGTGAAGCCCTCCGTACTCCTCTACGAGCTCGATCAGGGAGCGGAGGAGGCGATCTGGATCGACGCGGACATCATTCTCGGCGATGATCCCGGCTCGCTGCTTCAGGCCGATCGCCGCACGCTCGTCGCGACCGAGGGAATGCGGTGGGATGAGACGGAGCATGGCACCGCCAAGCGCACGGCCGCGCTCGGGTTGGAGGTGGGACGCGATATCCCGGGCATCGTGAGCTCCTCGATCGTGCGTGTGACGCAGGAGCATCGCGGTCTGGTGCAGGAATGGGAGCGCATTCTTGCGTCAGCGGAGTACCTCCATTGGCAAAAGCAGCCGTTCTGGGACCGGCCGGCGCACGCCGCGGGAGACCAGGACGTGCTAATGGGGTTACTTGGCGCGAAGGAATTTTCGTGGATTCCCCTCAAGTACATCGCGAGCGGTCGCGGGATCGCCCATTGCTTCTTCAGCGTCGGTTACACGACGATGGAACGCATTTCCAACAGCTTTCGCGGCGTCCCGGCATTCGTCCACGCGCCGTCGCCAGCCAAACCGTGGAACGCCGCGCCGCCACTTTCCGTGGAGATCTCACCGTACCCATGGGTCGCAGCCCGGTACCGGAATGACATCCAGGAGTCCATGGAGTGGACGCGTCCCCGATCGACTGCCGGACGACTGCTGCATGCGCTCTTCCTTGGTGACCCGAACCTGCGCGGGGTTCCGCTGAGCGTGATCCGCGAAGGGAAGTTGTACCTGGAGAAGGGAATTGCAGCCCTTCGCTCTATCTCGCGGTCGCCGCGATAGTTTCTCGCACCGGTCACTGCCATACTCGCCGCCAATCACCATTCGATGGTGGTCCCTGCGGGTTGTGAGTTGGATATTCGATAGTGGTCACGGCGGGTTGTGAGTTGGCGCGGGCACGGCGAGATTCCCTCTCGGTCCTGGGTATATCGCCGTCTCGTGCGTCGCCCTGTTCTCTCATGTCTCGTCGAATTGCCATCGTTGCGGAAGGCGATGCCAACACGCCGGATTGCTGGTCCGGCTCGGGCCAACGCTTCGTCGAGGCGCTACGAGCGGCCGGTGCTCGCGTCGACGTTTTCGATGCCGATCTCGGATCGTGGCGACGTATCGCCGCGCTGGTGCGATCGTTTCATCCGACGCGTTCGGTGTGGCGCCAACGATATCGACTTGGCCGCGCGTCGTTTCGCGCGCGCTCGGCACACGCGAGTGATCTGCTCGCCAAGTCCGGCGCGCGTTACGACGCGGTCGTCCAGATCGGGGCGACCTTTGCGATCAACCCTGCCGACCGCGAAGGCGCGCAGTACATAGTGTATTGCGACGGGAATATCGAGTACGCTCGCCGAGGCGCGCCGTTTTCTGCGGCGAGTCGCCTTGCACCGGCCATCCTTGCGCAGGTGGCGAAGCAGGAACGCGGAGTGTACGACGCCGCCGACGCCATCTGGACGATGAGCGACGCTCTGGCGCGCTCATTCATGGATGATTTCGGGCAACCAGCACGCAAGCTGCGGACGCTTTACGCAGGCGTCAACAATCCGCCCACGTTCACGCCGCGCGACACGGCGATGACTGCGCGTCGCGTTTCCAGGATCTTATTCGTCGGGAAGGACCACGCGCGGAAAGGCAGTGCAGTGCTGCTCGAAGCGTTCGACCGAGTTCGGCACTCTGTGCCGGATACGGAGCTGCACCTAGTGGGAGGAATTCCGCGAAACGCAAATCGCCCCGGCGTTTTCGCGCACGGCGTTGTGACGCGATCGACGCCGGAAGGCCGTGCGATGTTGGACGAGCTCTGGTCCACCGCGAGCGTGTTCTGCATGCCGTCACGATACGAGCCATTCGGCATCGCATTTGCCGAGGCGATGCTGGCCGAGCTGCCCTGCATCGGTACGACGAAATGGGCAATGCCGGAGATCATTGTCGACGGTGAAACGGGGTGGCTCGTGCCCGATGGCTCGGTGGACGACCTTACGCGTGTATTGATCGCCGCTTTGTCCAACCCGGAGGCGTGCGCGCGTATGGGAGCAAAGGGGCGGGAGCGCTCGCTGGCGCTCTTCACATGGGAGCAGGTTGCGGCCCGCGCACTCGGTGACCTCGAGCGACTCACCGGCGGGCGGTAGCTCGATGGCATTCGGCTGCCGGCCGTGACGTGATGCTACCTCGACGACGATGCGACGCGTGCGTAGAGCTCCATGTAGCAGTCGAGCCACGGATCGACCGCGAATTGCCGAGCCAGCCGGCGCGCCGCGTTTTCGGCGCGGAGCCGCGCTTCGTCCGGTGAAGTACGCAACCGCTCCAGCGCCATGGCAATTGCCGCCGGCGATTCCGACGGAACGAGCACTGCCTCGGTGGAGTCGACGACCGACGGCACGCCGCCGACCGCCGTGGTGATCACTGGCGTCCCGGCTTCCATGGCCTCGAGCAGCACCATCGGAACGCCCTCCGTGCGCGAGCTGAGCACGAACGCGTCGAACGCTCTCATGAGGCGGCCGGCGTCTCTCAGCGCGCCGTGCCATTGGATGAGGGAACTGACGCCCCGCTCGCGTGCGCGTGCCTCGAGCGCCGCGCGCTCGCGTCCGTCGCCAATGATCGACGCAACGACACCGGCGGGCTTCCAGTGTGCCAGCGCATCGATGAATACGTCGCAGCCCTTTTCCTGGCTCAGCCGACCGATCCATCCCACGGCGAATGTGCTGTCCCGGATCCCGAGCGATCGGCGAAGCTCTTCGCGCGTGGCGGCGGAGCCACCGCCGCTCCAGGCGTTGGGGATCAGCGCGAGCCGATCTGCCGGCACGCCCGCGGCGCGCGCACGCTCGGCGATGCCGGACGACACGCCGACGACCGCGTCGAAGCGCCGAAGCGCGCGGAGTTGCAGCCACTCGAAGACGCGACCGCGGAGCGAACGCGCGGTGAACCCGTGCAGGGTCGCGACGCTGCGAACCCCAGCCTTGCGAGCGACCCGGCCGCCAATCACGTCGGAGCGGTAGCCGTGCGTATGCACGACGTCGGGACGCTGCTCACGCACGAGTCGCTCGAGCATCCGGCTCTCGCGCAGGTACGCTCGAGCCGGTAAAACGATCGGAATCACGGTGACGCGCGCCTGCTCGAGCGCAACGGTCATGGGATGATCGGTCTGCTCCACATCGGTCACCGACACCACCGTTTGACGCATGCCTCGCCGGGCGAGCCCGGAGCAGAGACTGACCACGACGCTTTCGAGGCCGCCGAACTCGGCAGGGGCGGTGATGTGCAGAATGTGCTGCGGCGTGTTGGGCGTATTCGCCGCCGTCGCGCCCCGGCTCTCTGCCGCCACGCGGATCATCGGCTGGCAGCGCTCACGGTTTGGTCGAGGGCGGTAAGCAGTCGAACGGAATCTGCCTCCCAGTTGTACCTCGTGCGCACGGCCCGTCGGCCACGCTCCGCACAGGCGGCGCGATACCCGGCGTCGGTGAGTCGCGCGATTGCCGCGGGAAGCGACTCCGGGTCACTGCCGGTGAAGACTTCGCCAGTCTGCGTCTCGCGAACGATGCGCGCGGCCGGGCGCGCATCCGACGTGATGACAGCCAAACCGGCCGCCATGTAGTCGAACAACTTGTTTGGAATCGTCGTGTTCCAGCTTTCCGTCGGCTGGTGCGGCACGAGCCCGACATCCGCCTCACTGACAAGTCGAAGTGCCTCGACGTTGGGCAGATAGCCGGTGAACTGGATGGCTGGCGCGGAGAGGCCGAGCGTCTTCGCCTGTTGCTCGAACATAGCGCGCTCGCGACCGGAGCCGATGACGGTGAGCCGCACGTCGACGCCACGGGCTGCAACACGCGCGATCGCGTCGATCACCCACCCCAAGCCTCGCGGCGCCTCGAGGAGGCCGAGATAGTTCACGTTCAATGGGCCCGTCGCGTGAACGTGGGGCGGAGCGTCCAGCCGATCGAGAGGTGGCGTGTTGCAGACCACGGTGATTCGATCACGCGAATACCCGAGCTGCACCAAGCGATCGCGCGACTCCTCCACGACGACGACGACGTGGTTGACGTGCCTCAATACCCATCGCTCAACCGCGCTGACGGCGCGCGGGTTGCGCACAAGGAAGTCCCACGGGCGATGCACCTGGTTGTCATACAGCGACCGCATCATGGCAGGATAGTTCTCCGCCATGTCCATCACGGTCGGAACGCCCAGCATCCTGCCGACGGCGATGGCGGTGGGCGCGAGTGGGAGATCGCGCACCAAGATCAGATCCGCATTGATCCGTCTCGCGGTGTCATGAATGGCGTAGAGCCAACGCGGATTGAAGAACGCCGGGAACATGGTCGCCGCGCTCAGCCCGCGGCCGATGGGCCAAGGGCTGAGGCGGTGCATGACTGCTTCCGGCAACACCTCGTGCACGGGTTGCTGGGCCTTGTTCCTCGCCACCAGATGAACCTCGTGGCCTGCAGCGGTCAGGCTCCGGCAGACTTTGGACGTGCGGACGTCCCACGGGTAGTCGGCGTCCCAGACCTTACAAATGCGCACGTCAGCGGATAGGAAGAAAGTTGGCTATGTCGGAGTATTCGACGGGATTCTTGCCGAGCTCGTGGAATGCCTCGTGCCGGCCAGCCTGGCGGCGCGGCATCGGCGCCAGCTTTGCACATCAATGCATCCGCGCGGATGAGTCTGCAAGCATTTGTTCACGTTGGTAGGCAACATCGGCGCCGACGGGATGCCATTCGCGCGGTATTATCCGTCAGACAAGCGTTGAAGGCAAGCAGATATCGCAGTACGGACGCTTTACTGTTGTGATGATGTACGAGTAGCTCCCACGGTCCGCCTTGTCAGTAGGGTCGCGGTTCGAAAGGGATCACCGTCGGCTTGTTGCGGCAGTACTATAGGTTGGGCACGGGCATCGGTACGGTCATCCAGCGCCATCGATGTCGCACAGCCGGCCGCCACACTCATGGCGGGAGTTGCACAGTCTGGTAGAGACCACCATCTCATACCCCATGCGTCAATCGATCGCCACACCGAGCATGCCTCATCCGCTCGAGCTCGAGTTCCGCGACCGCACTTGCCGGTGAAGCTCGATGTGATGTCGCTTGCCGACCGGATCGCCGGTTGCGGCGGAGTCATGGCGTATCACGGTGTTGCCACGCCGCCGCTCATCCGCGCGATGCATATCACGCCGGAGCGATTTCGCCAGCATATGGAATTCTTGCAACAACGCTACTGCATCGTACCGCTAATAGACATGGTGGAGCGCTGGCGGCGTGGTGCATCCACAAATGGCTACGTGGCAATCACGTTCGATGACGCGTACGCCGGCGTGCGAAAGCATGCGATGCCGGTCCTCCGCGATCTGAACATCCGCGCGACGATCTTCGTCACGTCCGATCACGCGCAGCTCGGTGCCACCTATTGGTGGGACGAAGCCGAGCGCGAGCGCGTGGAGCCTGGTGAATCGACCTGGACGACGCGTCTCGCCTCCGTCGGGCTGCCGCCGCTCGGCGCGTCGGATCTGCGCTCCATGGAAGCCCTCCGTACCCGCGTTCTCGCGCGGTACTTTGGGCGCTGGCCAGCAGGGATTCGCCCGAGTGACGATGAAGAGTGGCGATCGCTGCGCTTCGATGAGCTCAGAGCACTTGCCTCCGATGGGCTCGTGGATTTTGGCGTTCACACCCTGAGCCATCCGTCGCTTCCCTCGCTCGCGTATGAAGAGCAAGTTGCCGAGATCCACGGGAATTTCCTGCTGCTGAGTGAACGCTTGCCGAACGTGCAGCCGATCGTCGCCTATCCGTACGGCCTCTACGATCGCACCACCATTCGAGCGGCGGCGGACGCAGGAATGGTGTGCGGGGTGACCATGGAGGGGCGCGCTCCATCCGGGTCCCCCAACCTCTTTACCGTGCCACGCGTTGGATGCGGCGAGGCGCACGACATCCGGTCAGTGTCGCGACGTCTGAGTCGCGTGCTTCGACCGTTTTTGGTCGTGCGGAATGGGTCAATCCACCCACGGGTTCCTCGCCCGGAATAGGGGACGTTCCTTCCCGGATGCCAACCGGGCATCCTCGCTTCACCACGTTGACAGGATCACGGAGTGTCGGCGAAGGACTCTCTCGCTCGATGAAGGTCGTTCAATTTGTTCGCCGAGAGCGCCTGTCGTCGTATCTTGATTCCTGAACGACGCCGCATCGAAACGTAGAGGTGACCGTGGGTGGGGGAATCAGAGAGTGGCTCAAGTCGGTTCGACACCTGCCAGACCGGATACGCCATGCTTCTCGCCGCAGCGCGGCGATTGAGCGTCTCACGAACGCGGCACCGTGGCGCGGAAACGTGCTGTTCGTGTGTCACGGCAACGTCTGCCGAAGCCCATTTGCCGAAGTGCTGTTCAGCCAGCGGATGCGGGCCGCCGGGATCACTACGCCGCGTTGGGCAGTCATCTCCGCCGGGTTCGTTGGTCCTGGGCGCCCGTCGCCTGCGGAGGCGATCGCGGCCGCGGCGCGCGTTGGATTGGATCTGACGGCGAATAGATCGAAGTTGCTGACCGCAGAATCAGTGCATGAGTCTTCGCTGATCGTAGTGATGGCGGCGGAGCAGGCGAAACGCATTCGGTCGACCTTTGCCGTCGATGCGGCCAAGCTGCTCGTGCTCGGCGATCTCGATCCCTTGCCGATCGAGACGCGCTCTATCCGCGATCCCTGGAAGGGCAGGGTCGAGATCTTCGATGAGAGTTATGCCAGGATCGACCGATGCATCAGCGTCTTGATCGACTGTATGCCGGTGCCGCTGGATCGTGCCGGCGTGCTCGTTCGGGGTTCGGGCGTCAAGTGATCCGCCGCGCCACTAGGGCATGAAGAGCCAGACAGTCATCATCACTGACGGCAACCAGCGCGCCGCGCTGGCCGTCGTGCGGTCGCTGGGGAAGGCTGGTTTTCGCTGTGTGGTTGCGTCTCCGATCCGTCGTTCGCTCGCCGGCGTCTCTCGGTTTGCCGCGCGTGAAGTTGTCGTCCCCGACGCACTCGACGCGCCGTCCGCATTTGTACACGCGCTGGCGGCACTGTCGCGCCAGGAGAACGCCGTGCTCATAATGCCGATCACGGAACCCTCGGTCCTGGCTGTACTTCCAGAGCGACAACAGTTCGCGCCAGCGGTCATTCCACTCGCCGACGGCGAGACCTTCTCCACGGTGAGCGACAAACGCCGTCTCTTGCAGGAGGCCAGCGCGCTGGGCATCGCGGTGCCTCAGCAAACCGTCCTCGAGAATCCCGCGGCGGCGAAAGCATTCGACGTCAGTACCGTGACGTATCCCGTCGTGCTCAAGCCGTCTCGCAGCGTTGGCGAGCAGGATGGCCAACGATTGAAAGTCGGCGTCTCGTACGCCAGCGATTCGGCGGACCTGCGTCATCGGCTCGATCAATGCTCGCCATCGGTGTTTCCTCTCCTCTTGCAGCAGCGGATCGTGGGGCCGGGGACGGGCGTCTTTCTCCTCCTCTGGAATGGGGAAATTCGCGCGTGTTTTGCACATCGCCGCCTGTTGGAGCGGCCTCCCTCGGGCGGTGTGAGTGTCTACTGCGAGAGCGTCGCGCTCGATGAGAAAGTGCTCATGCAGTCGCGAGCGCTGCTCGATCGCTTTGGCTGGCGCGGTGTGGCCATGGTCGAATACAAGCTGGATCGCGCCAGCGGCACGCCGTATCTCATGGAGGTGAATGGGCGGTTCTGGGGATCACTGCAACTGTCGATCGACTCCGGTGTCGATTTTCCAAATCTCCTTGCACGTGTCGCGCTGGACCTGCCGACGCAGCCGGCGGCCACTTTTCGAGTTGGCACGCGTTCCCGGTGGTGGTGGGGCCAGGTTGACCATGTGCTCGCGCGCATTCGACGACCGGAGATGAGGAGCCTCCCTTCGGGAACTCCCGGTATGATTCGAACGCTCACACATTTCCTGTTGGCGCCGCTGAGGCCTGGTGATCGCGAAGAGGTCCTGCGGTTTGCCGACCCGTGCCCATTCTGGTACGAAACGGTTCGATGGTTTCAGGGGAAGTGAGAGACACGTCCTCACGTGCAGCGCGCGCGGGCGCGCCGCGCCGCATCATGATTGCCGAGCTCGGCGCCGACGGAACGGTCGGTGGCTCGCATCAGGTTCTCTTCGACGTCGCGCGACTGCTCGATCGCCAGCGATACGAGCCTGTCGCATTGTTCTATGAGAACAATCGGTTCGTCGCGAAGCTGCGCAGCGTCGGCGTCGAAGTTCACCACATGGAGGAGCAGCGGCTGAGGGAGCGCCGTGCGATGACCAGTGGTCGTCGGCTTCGAAAGATCGCCATGCTGTTCGAGACGGTGAAGTTTCGCGCGGTCCTTCTCGCGCGTCACCGCATCGATCTTTTGCACATCAACAACAGCCCTCGGATCGCTCACGACGACTGGCTGCCGGCGGCGCGCATTCGTCGTATTCCGGTCATCGCAAACATGGCCGGCAACGCGCCCCTCGACGAGCCGAGCGCAATCCATCGGATGCTCGTGCGCCGCTTCGATCGAGTGATGCCGGTGAGTCGCCACATCGAGCAGCAGGTGCTCGCCTTTGGACATCCCCCAGAGCGCGTGATGATGGTCCATCCGGGCATCGACATCGACGGGTTCCGCGCCCGGGTGCGGCGCGCGCCAGGCGCGGTTCGCGCCGAGCTTGGGATTGCGCCAGACGCCTTCCTGATCGCGATGGTTGGAAACGTGCGAGCATGGAAGGGGCAACATGTCGCTCTCGAGGGACTGGCGCGGTTGTCTGCCGACGAGCGCGCTCGCGTGCGCTTGCTGATCATCGGCGCCACGGCGGTGGATGATCGTCCGTACGAGCAGTCGTTGCATGACTTCGTTCAGCGTGAAGCCCTCGCGCAGCAGGTGACGTTCCTCGGATCTCGCGAGGACGTGCCCGATGTCATCGCCGCTTCCGACGTGGTGTTGCATGCCTCGACCGATCCGGAACCCTTTGGACTGGTCGTGGTGGAAGGAATGGCGCTTGGGCGCGTCGTCATCGCCTCGAGCCTCGGCGGTCCATCAGAGATCATTGATTCCGGTAGCGGTCTCACCTTTTCGCCCGATCATCCGGAAGAGCTGGCTGCGCACCTGTCCATGTTGCAGGCGAATCCCGAAGCTCGCCGATCATTGGGCGAAGCCGGCCGCCGGCGCGCGGAAAGGTTCGATATTCGACACACCGTCGCATCGGACATGCAGATCTATGACGAGCTATTGGGCATGGGTCCGACGAAACGATGAGCCGGCGCCCCCTTACGTTTGTCGCCGCTCGGTCGTCTGCATACATATGGTGGCGGTTGCCCGCCAGGATCGCGTTCGACGGGAAATCTTCGAAGGTTGCCGGCTAACGGTCAATGGACCCAAAGACACCCATGGGCACGCCGGCGGTAACGCCGCAAAGCCGGCAGGTTCCGCCGCCTCCGTCCGGTCATGGGCCGCGGACGCATGCTCCGTCGCGGTCACTTCTGCGCCACGGCAGGCGCGGCGCCGCCGGGCCTCGACCAGTTCCGCAGGTAGAAGCCCCGCACTCGATTCTGAAGGACCCCTATCGTCTGCTGCTGATGGTGTTCGTGGTCCAGACGGTGAGCCGGGCCGCGTCCGCTCTCGGCCTGGCGGCGCTTCGCCCTGCGCTGCTGCTCTTCGGAATGTGTCTGTTGTTCGCCGTCGCCAACCCGAAGAAGGCTTTTGCGCCGGGGTTTTTCAAGGACCGAATTCCGCGATTGACATTGGCTCAGGCTTTCCTGGCGTGCTGCTCCGCGCTATTCGGTCTCTCACTCGGTCATGCCGCGACGTTCATCCTGAACGAGTATTGGAAAACCTTGGCCTCGTGCTGGCTGCTCATGGCGAGCATCCGCAACGTGACCGACGTCCGCCGAATGGTCTGGGCGATGGCCTTCGCCGGCTTCGTGCTCGCGTACCTGTCGCTTTACGTCGTGGGAATCTCGAAAACTCAGGGCACGGGATCGTACGACGCGAACGACATCGGCTTGATCATGGTCATGACCGTCCCGCTTGCGCTGCTCTGCCTTCAGACGAGCGGCAAGGTGGGAAAGCTCGTGGCGCTCGTGGGGCTGGCGCTCACGATGATGACGATCGTGAAGTCTCAGTCGCGCGGGGCATTTATTGGCGCCGCCGTGGTCGGTCTCATGATGCTCGTTTTCCTTCCCGGGGTTTCGGTGTTCAAGCGCGTCACCGTCGTCGGGGCGCTGATCGGGGCCATGACGTTCGCGGCTCCGCCCGGCTATTGGCAAACGATGAACGACTTCGTGAGCAACCCACAATCCGACTACAACTGGGATGCGTACAGCGGCCGGCGGAACATTGCCAAGCGTGGCATCGGCTACATGATGGAGTATCCGATCTTCGGCGTCGGCATCAACAACTTCTCCTTCGCCGAAGGCCAAATCTCTCCCAAAGCCAAATCGGGAGAGGTCCTCATTCGGTGGGCCGCGCCACACAACTCCTTCGTGCAGGCTGGTGCCGAAACGGGCGTGCTTGGGCTGATACTGTGGATCACCATCATGGTTACGAGTGGCGGGGGGCTCTGGCGCCTGCGCCAGCGGATGCGCGGCTGGAACACGGGAACGCCTGATCAGAGATTTCTTTTTCTCTCGACGCTGTTCGTCCCCAGCGCCTTCGTCGGTTTCGCCATCAGCGCGACGTTCGTGTCGTTTGCCTGGAGCGATCAGTACTATCTGCTACCGGTGATCGTTGTCGGGGCATTCAAGGCGCACCAGAAGCTCGCTGGCGGCGCGCCGGCCGGCGCGGCCCCGGTTCGGCGTCGACCGAACTGACGGTCGGTTGAGCCAGCCGACGAAGTCGGACATCACGCGATCCGTGTGACGTGCACACTTGGTGTGCCTATCCGTGTGCTCATATTTCCAGAACGCGGTGTTCGCCGCCGCTCGTGCCGGCCTCGCCTTCGAGACGAGCGATCGTCGATGTGACGCATCCATTCGCTGTTTCAGCACCTCTTTGAGCGCTGTTCAGCCCGTTGTTCAATCGCGCCGCTTTCGTGATTGGCGACTCATTCAGTCTCGAGGTCCACAATGAGAAGACTCCACCACGTTGGTCGTCTGGCAGCTATTGCCTTGTTGGTCAACGTCATTTCGTGCAGCTCAGACGTCAGCGCCGCAACATCGTCATCGTCTACGCCGCCGCCGCCGACCGGAACGGGAGAGCCGGTCTACGATCCCGCCAGCCAGTCGCTCATCCTCACGGACAACTTCGATCAGTATGCGACCGTCAGCGCGGCGCTCAATGCGTACCCGAACAATCGGGGGACGCAGTACATGGAGCTCATCACGGGGCGCGGCGGCGCGGGCAAGGCGGCGCGGCTGAAGTACGGCACGGGCGCCGCCGACGACATCGTCTTCGGCCCGGA
>JANLTI010000234.1:0-5531 GCA_031362845.1 Gemmatimonadaceae bacterium
CTTCGTCGTGATCGACGCGATGCAGGACGCGCCGGGCGCGCTTGGCGATGCCGGAACCGTGCGCGCCATCTGTTCGCGGGCAACCGGGATCGGCGCCGACGGCATCGTGTTCCTGGAGCCGTCCGTGATCGCGGACTATCGGATGACGTACCTGAACAGCGACGGCTCACGAGCCGACCTGTGCGGGAATGCCTCGCTCTGCACGGCTCGGCTGGCCATCGAGCTCGGGATTGTCGGCGACGGAGAATTCTCCATGGAGACCGACGCCGGAATTCTGAAGGCTCGGCGTGAGGAGGGGGAGCCGGAAGTGGACCTCGAGACGGTTCTGGAGGTTCAGCGACGACTGCCAATCCGGCTGGAGGTCGGCGAGACCTGGATCGGCTATGCGCTCGTCGGCGTACCGCACCTGGTCGTTCGCGTCGACGATGTGGCGACAGTGGACGTCGTCGGCCGTGGTCGTCCGCTTCGCCATCACGAGACCCTGGCGCACGGCGCGAACGTGAACTTCGTGTCGCCCCGAGACGGCGGGGCGTGGTCCATCCGCACGTTCGAGCGAGGCGTGGAAGGAGAGACGCTCGCGTGTGGAACAGGCGCGATCGCCACCGCCATCCTGCTGCACGCGGAGGGCGAGGCGGCTAATCGGGTGGCGCTGACGACGCGCTCCGGAAAGACGTTGCGCGTCCGTCAGGTCGCCGAGGGCTCCGGATACCGACCGTCGCTGTCGGGTGAAGCCCGACTCGTGTATCAGGGTCGGATTGGCGAGCTGTAGGAGCCAACTGCAGACTTTTCTCGCGGCGAGCCGCCAGCGGTCGCGACAGTGAGGCTCTCGTTCACCGGATCGGTTGGACGGAGTCCGAGGCCGATTCGTCTATCGAATGCAGTAGATGAGGTGATCTCGCCAAGCCACTCGCCCCAAAGACTTTGTGTCTCCTGGGCAGGTAATGACTCCTGATTTCTCCACATTCCTCCACATGATTAAGTTTACATAATACATCTTATACGCACTAATATTACGCGCTGAATCGCCCGACTGTCGGCATGCTGTTGGCACTTCAGCTCCTCGGGATGCCCACCCGCCGCCGCTCTCACCGACACTCTAGCCACGAGCATTCACTCACGACGCGCCCGCCGCTCCAGGTGCCCCGACGCACGGACGCGGACAGCCAGTAGCCGTCCGCGTCGCGCTCCGATGTTTTCGTCCAGCCGAGCGGACAGCGGCGTTGAAGCCGCCGCGTGTCGCACTCTGGCCGTTAGCTCCTCACGCCGCTCGCCACCAGCTCGCCAAGTCGCACGCGGGCTTCCGCGGCCAGGGCCGGACTGTCCTCGCTGGTCGCGAGTCCCTCCCAGATGCGCCTCGCGTCTGCAGACTTGCCTGCATCCATGAACGCATGGCCCGCCTTGGCGAGGAGAAAGCCACGTTCGTTGGGCATGGTGGTGAGCGAAGCGGCCCGCTCATACTCTGCTGCCGCATCGGCAGACTTGCCGAGCTGGGATAGCGCGTCGCCGAGGAGCGCGCGCGCCGCCGCCGCGTTGGGGCCCGACTTGACCTTCTCGCCCAGTTGCTGAAGGTAGGTGACCGCGCCCTGGTTATCGCCCTTCTCGAGTTTCAGCTGGGCCAGCAGCATACCGGCTTCGGTGCCGGCCGGCGTCCCCGCGTACCGATCCGCGACCTTCTTCAGGTCGGATTCCGCCAGCGGCAGGTTCGCGTTCCCGGGCGCGAGGGACTGCTTCGCCATCAGCAGCTGCTTGTCGGCGTTCTGCAGCTTCCGGGTACTGGCCACCTGGTAGTACCACGCGCCACCGACGGCAACCAGCACGACGGCCGCGCCGATGCTCACCAGTCGGGAGTTGACGTGAAACCAGTCGAGAAAGCTTTCGGCCTTCGGCTGGCGGACTGGAGCTGGGCTATCGGTCTGAGGCATCGTCATCGGTCGACCAGGTATTGGAGGAACGTGAAAAGATACCTTCCCGACTTCGCGCGGACAACGCCGCGAGGCGCCAGCGTCGACGTGGTGAAACGATCGAGGCCAGGCATGGCGCCTGGCCTCGTGCATGTCCTCGGGCGGACTCGAACCGCCGGCCTAGAGTTTAGGAAACTCCCGCTCTATCCACCTGAGCTACGAGGACGGTGCCCTGGCCACCCTGATCATCGCCGGCCGGGAGCGTAACGTAGGTTCGCACGCCATGGCTCGCCAGTCGCGGAACGGAGGCTGCGATCTCGTACCTCGGCCGCGTGCCCATCGCGCCTGGTTCCGACGACGAATGCCTGCGATCAGCGGTGGATGCTGAACGGATACGGCAGCGTTGCGGGTGTGGTCAGCCCCACATCGTCGAGTCGCTCCACGACGGCGCCGGACGGCCCGACCTGGAGCGCGCGCCGTAACCGCTCGAGCGACGACGGCTCTCCGCCCGCCCGCACCTCCACCTCACCGGTCGCGAGGTTCGTGACCCATCCGCTCAAACCCAGGCGTCTCGCCTCTTCGCGGACGAACCAGCGGAAACCCACGCCCTGGACGCGGCCGCTGATTCGAACGTGCAGCGTGGGCACCTATTGCTGCTCCCACCCATGCGTGCCGAACAGTGGAACGAACCTGACGGGAGCGATCGCCTTGGTGTCGATGCGACTCCCGTGCTTCGTCACGAGTGTCAGCGTCTGCTCCTCCAGCGTGCCGATGGGTACCAGCATGCGCCCGCCCTCAGCAAGTTGATCCACGAGCGGCTGGGGGACCGTTGGTCCGCCCGCGCTCACCAGGATGGCGTCGTACGGCGCGTACTCGCGCCAGCCCACCGTTCCATCGCCCATGAGCATGGACACGTTCTTCGCGCCTGCCCTCGCGATCGCGTCTCTCGCCATGGCATAGAGCGCGGCGATGCGTTCGATGGTGAAGATCTGTGCGACGAGGTGAGACAGCAGGACCGTCTGGTAACCCGACCCGGTTCCGATCTCGAGGACGCGTTCGCTGCCCGTCAGTGCGAGCAGTTCCAGGTAGCGCGCGTGGATGGACGGCTGGGAGATGGTCTGGCCACTCCCGATGGGCAGCGACGCATCTTCGTACGCCCGATGTCGCACGCCCGTCGGCACGAACTCGTGCCGCCGAGTGAGGTCGAACGCGCGGAGGACGGCGAGGTCGCGAATCCCCTTCTCTCGCAGCGTCTCCACCAATCGCCGGCGCGCGCCACCCATGGCGCCGTCTAGGGTTCCCGCCACCAACTCCCCGCTGCGTCGAGCATGCTGTAGTTCGTGAGGTCGAGGTGGAGCGGCGTGATCGAGACGTATCCGTCCTGAATGGCGCGAAAATCCGAATTGTCTTCGCCCGTCCAGGTGATCGACCCGCCGCCGATCCAGAAGATGTCGCGATCCCATGGATCGCGCATCGGCTTCAACGAGCCCGAATAGACTCGGCTGCCGAGCCGGGTGAGACGCGCTCCCTTGACTCCGTCGGCCGGGATCGGTGGCAGGTTGACGTTGAGCAGCGTGTGCGTTGGAAATGCGGGGAGCGACGTGAGATGCGCGAGCAATGGCGTGAGAATCTTCACCTGCTGCTTGAGATGGGTGAGATCGGCGCGCAGGTCGCCACCGGCGAACGAGAACGCGATGGAGGGGATGCCGAGCGCCAGCCCTTCCATCGCCGCGGCCACCGTGCCCGAGTACAGCACGTCCTCGCCCATGTTCTGCCCGTGGTTGATGCCGCTCAGGACGAAGTCCGGCCGCTCGTCGAGCAGCGCCTCGACGGCGAGCATGACGCAGTCGGTGGGCGTGCCGTCCACCTGCCAGCGCCGTTCCGCTCGACGTACGGGGCGCAGTGGATGATGCAACGTGAGTGAATGGCTGGTCGCGCTCTGCTCTCGATCGGGCGCCACCACGTACACGTCGCCGAGCGGTTCGGCAGCCTCGATCAGGCACTCGATGCCGTGCGCCAGGATGCCATCGTCGTTGGTAACGAGAAACCGCATGCTACGTCCCTTCCTCGTTCGGGGTATCCGTCGTGAGCGAGCGCACGAGTTCCTTGAGCTCCGTCTCCAGCGCGTCGAGCGTCTGCAGCGTGAGTGCCGCGCGGGCCGCCACTCGCAGGTCGCCGCCCTTGCGCTGCTCGTCCACCTTCTGTCGCGCCCCCTCGATGGTGTACTTCTCCGTGTACAGCAGGTGCTTGACCAGCAGGATCAGCTCCACCTCCCGACGCTGGTACACACGGTTCCCCGAGCGATTCTTCGCCGGACTGAGGAACCGGAACTGACTTTCCCAGTAGCGCAGGACGTGCGGCTTCAGGTCCGTGAGCTGGCAGACATCGCCGATGCTGTAGAACTGCTGGACCGGCTCACTCGCGCTCATCCGTCCTGCTCCGCGCGCAACCCGCGCGCCATCAACTCGATGACGCCGCGCTGGGCTGGCAGCCCATCGAACAGCACGCGATGCACCATCGAGACGATCGGCATCTCCACCCCTTCCCGTTCCGCGAGCGCGAGCGCGCTCTTCGTGGTCGCGACACCCTCCGCCACCGTCTCCTTTCCGGCGAGCGCCTCAGATAGAGTCGCGCCGCCCCCGATCGCCATGCCGATGGCTCGATTTCGGCTGAGCGATCCAGTGCAGGTGAGCACGAGGTCGCCGATGCCAGCCAGACCGGCGAAGGTGGAGGATCTCGCGCCGAGTGCGGTGCCGAGCCGTGTCATCTCGGCCAGTCCGCGAGTGATGAGCGCGGCGCGTGAGTTGAAGCCGAACCCCGCGCCCTCGCAGATGCCCGTCGCCACGGCCATCACGTTCTTCAATGATCCGCCAAGCTCGACGCCTATGACGTCATCGTGGGTGTAAATCCGGAGCGCGCGGTTGCTGAAGGCGTCCTGCACGAGCTGCGCTGCGCCAGGGTCGTCCGAGGCGGCGACGATGGCGGTTGGCTGCCGCGCCGCCACCTCCGCCGCGAAGCTGGGGCCGGAGAGTGCCACGATCGGGCGGCCCGGTAGCTCGTCGGCCGCCACGCCGCTCATGAGTGCGAGTGTCTCGCGTTCGATGCCCTTGGACGCCACGCAGATGGTGGCGTCCAACATCGTGTGGGCGCTCGCCTGGCGAACGATTGCCCGCAGATGCTGCGAGGGCGTCACGAAACAGACGAGGGCCGCTCCGTCCAGGGCGGCGTCGAGGCGAGTCGTGGCGCGGAGGGCGGCGCTGAGCGGCGCCCCGGGCAGGAAGCGCACATTTTCTCGACCCGTGTTCACCGACGTCACGACGTCGGCCTCGAAGGCCCAGAGCACGACGTCGTGCCCGTTGCACGCAAGCCCGTCGGCGAGCGCCGTGCCCCACGCTCCCGCGCCGAGTACGGCGCAGCGCATCAGCGATTCCCTCTCACGCGCGACCGCGCTTGCCGAATCTGTGCTCTTCACCACGGCGCAATCGCCCGATGTTGGCGCGGTGCGTCCAGAACACGAACAGCGCGACGAGCGCGCTGACCGCGAAGAGCGGCGCCCGAGGGCCCTGCGTCACGACGAGCAACGTTGGAAGCAGCGCCGCGGAGACGAGACTTCCGAGCGACACGTATCCC
>JANLTI010000249.1:0-4854 GCA_031362845.1 Gemmatimonadaceae bacterium
CGCCGAACCGGATGATGGACCTGAATCCGGCGGACGTCGAATCCGTTGAAATCCTGAAGGGCGCCGCCGCGGCGGCCATCTATGGCGCCCGTGCGGGATCGGGCGTGGTGCTGATCACGACCAAGCGTGGCCGTCCGAATACGGTTCGCTGGTCGGCGCGGTCGAGCTTCTCGAGCGACGAGGTGAACCGCGACTATCCCCTGCAGACGAAGTTCGGACAGGGCAGCCAGGGAAATGCTGCGGTGTGTCGCAATTTCGACTGCCGCCTGACCGGCGCCTCGTTCGGGCCCGAACTGCCGGCGGGCACGGTCAAGTACAATCACTTCATGGAGCTGTTCGAGCGCGGCCGAGTGGTGGACAATTCCATCTCGGTGTCGGGCGGCACGGACCGCTCGACGTTCTATGTGTCGGGCGGCTACATGGACAACTCCGGCATCATCGTCGCCGACAACGACCGATACAAGCGGTCGACGGCGCTCGTGAAGGGCAGCCTCGACCTGTCGACGAAGCTTCGCGTGGGAGCCACGGTCAACTACGCCGACTCCCGCGGTTCCTTCATTCAGAAGGGTTCCAATCTGTCGGGACTGCTGCTGGCCGGCCTGCGGACGTCGCCCGAGTTCAACAACCTGATCTACAAGGACACGTTGACGGGGCTGCACCGGGCGTATCGATACCCGCGTCCCGGCGCGACGTCACAGTACTCGTCGCGGACGTACGACAACCCGTTCTTCATCATCAATGAGGACGTGAACACGAGCGAGGTTGGCCGCTCATTCGGTAACCTCAACCTTGACTACACCCCCTTCGCCTGGCTCGCGGTCAAGTACAGCCTCGGTGCCGATTACAGCTCCGACGCGCGAATCGAAGGCCTGCCGCCGTCAAATTCATCCGAACCGAGCGGCCAGATCGATCGGGCGAACTACACGACGACGCAGTTCGATCACAACCTCATCGCCACCGTGACGAGACAGATCACGTCGTGGATGAGCGGGTCGGTCACGGCCGGGCAGAACCTGAACTCGCGCAACTACAAGCAGCTGCAGGTGCGCGGAAAGGGATTCATCGCGCCGAACCTCTTCCAGCTGTCGAACACCATTTCCAGCAACCTGCTGCCGCTCGACTACGAGTCGCTGGTGCGTCTCGAGTCGTACTTCGGCGAAGCGAAAGCCGACCTGTATGAGCAGCTGTTCCTCACGGCCGGTGTGCGCGCCGATGCATCGTCGAACTTCGGCAAGAGCGTCCGCCGCAATTACTTCCCCAAGGCATCCGCCGCGTGGGAGTTCACGCGCCCGCTGGGTATCACCAGCGGACAGGGCGTCCTCAGCTACGGCAAGATGCGGGTGGCGTACGGCCAGACGGGTCGCGAGCCGACTCCGTACCAGGTGTTCTCCGGCTATTCCGCCGCTGGTTTCGGCGACGGGTGGACGAGCGGCTTGAATGCCAATCAGGGGGGCAATGCCGCGCTCTCGTTGTCGCTCACCAAGGGACAGGATGTCCTGAAGCCTGAGCGCAACACCGAGACGGAGTTCGGCGTCGACCTCGGGTTGTTCGATTCCCGGGCCGACCTTGGCGTGACGGTCTACAACAACAGGTCGACGGACGTCATTCTCGCGCTGCCGCTCCCGCCGTCCACCGGCTTCACGAGCCAGGTCCAGAACGCCGCGGAGATCGACAACAAGGGAGTGGAGATCGCGCTCAACATTCGCCCGATCACCAATCAGATGGTGGATTGGAATGTCGGCGTGCAGTGGTCGCGAAACAGGAACATCGTGACGAGCCTCAACGGGGCCGAGCAGTTCTTCATCCCGGGCGGTTTCGTCAGCGGGATCAAGGAAGGCTACTCGCACGGCATCATCCTGGATTACGACTTCGCCCGGTGCCGCAAGAACGAGTCGGCAAACATCGTGGATGGCATCGACGTCAACGCTGTGTGTCAGGCCGCGGGTGCGCCGGAAGGTGCGATGTACATCGGCGACGACGGATTCCCGATCTTCGATCCGACGCAGCGGGTGGTGGGAAATCCGCAGCCCAAGTGGACGGGCGCGCTGAGCAGCAGCCTGACGATTCGCAAGAATCTGCAGCTCTCCGCGCTGTTGGACGTTCGCCGCGGTGGCGACATCTGGAACGGCACGAAGGGCGCACTCTTCAACTTCGGCGCGCACAAGGACACCGAGATTCGCGGTCAGACGCGCGTCTTCGGCGAGACCTGGCTGCCGGGCGCGACGGTCGGACCGGGCAAGGGCCAGGCGGTTGCGCTGACCCAGAGTTCGTGGTTCACGAATCTCGGCTCCGGCTTCGTCGGTCCGGCCTCGCAGTTCGTCGAGGATGGCGGATTCACGCGCCTTCGCGAAGTGTCGATGTCCTACAATTTCGACCAGCCATTCATCCAGCGTTCCGGCTTCACCTCGATGAATGTCCGTCTGTCCGGCCGCAATCTGTGGCTGAAGACGAAGTACTCCGGCATCGATCCGGAAACGAACCTCGGCAACGCCACGTCGGCGCGAGGCAACGAGTACTTCAACAACCCGCAGGCTCGCTCGGTGATCGTCACCGTCGGGCTGAATCGCTAACCGCTCCGGAGACAGACTCCTCATGGCCCGACACTTCAGAGCGCTCGCGGCGGCAGGCCTGCTCGTCGTCGCTGGTGCATGCAACAGTTTCCTGACGGGTGACAAGCTCGATAGCGATCCGAATCGCGCCACCAGCGCGCAGGCGGCTCAGCTGTTCGTCGCGTCACAGGTCAGCTCCTATTACATCCTGTCCGGGCACGCCGCGCGCGTGCTCGCCATGTGGTCGCAACAGATGGCCGGCACCGATCGCCAATACATCGGGTACGACCAGTACTCGGTCACGGAAGGTCTGTTCTTTGAATTCACCTCCGTCTACACCGGCGGTGGCCTCATCGATCACCGCGCGATTCAGGCCGATGCCCTCGCAAACGGAAACCGCACGCTGGTGGGCATCGACAAGGTGTGGGAGGCGCTCGTCGTCTCGTTCGCCGCTGACAATTACGGCGACGTTCCGTACAGCCAGGCCGTCAGTGACTCCGTGCTGCGGCCGAAGCTGGATCCGCAGCTGAGCGTGTATGCTTCGTTGCAGACGCTGCTGGATGGAGCCATCGTCGATCTCCAGGCGAATCAGGGCGTGGTGGGAAGCCTTGACCTGTCGCTCGGCGGGAACAATGCGAACTGGATCAAGGTGGCGAGAAGCCTCAAGGCCCGTCTTTACATGCACACTGCCGAGGTGAGCGCCGGCGCGTATGCACTCGCGCTGGCGCAGGCGCAGCAGGGCATCAGTGCGCCGTCCGGCGACCTGAATTCGCGTCACAAGGGACCGTCGGGAACGGGCGAGGAGAACATCTGGTGGCAGTTCATCTTCCGCGATCGCGACAGCTACATCCGCCCCGGCAAGTTCCTCGTGGACCTGATGGTCGCACGCAACGATCCCCGACTCCCGGCATACTTCAGCAAGAATGCGACGGGAGCATACGGTGGCGCGGCCCCCGGTGAGGGGCTGGACGTCGACAAGCACTCCAACATCAGCGACACGCGGCTCGTTCCGGAGTTCTCGCAGCCGATCGTGACGTGGGCGGAAACGCAGAGCATCATCGCCGAGGCGGCATACCGTACCGGCAATATCGCACTGGCTCGGAGCGCGATGGACGCCGTACGCGCTGATGCCGGACTGGCCCCCATCGGCGCTTCGCTGAGTGGCACGGCGCTGCTGAGGCAGATCCTCGAGGAGAAATACATCGCGCTCTTCCAGAATCCGGAAGTATTTCAGGACTACAAGCGCACCTGCTACCCGAACCTGACCCCAGCGACGGCATCGGCTGCGGCGGGCATTCCCGCCCGGTTTACCTATCCGGTCGCCGAGCGTTCGGCCAATCCGGACAACATTCCCGACGTCGGCGCACAGCCGAGGCGCAATGCGAACGATCCCGCCAACGCGACGTCGGTGGATGGCACGGTCTGCCGCGGACAGAAGTAGTTCGTAACTTTCAGTAGTCACGAGAACGCCCGATCGACCCTGGTCGATCGGGCGTTCTCCGTTTCCCGGCACTCCGCGTCAACGCGGCGCGCCTGCATCTTCCCCGTCTCACGCGACGCGTCACAGGTACCGAATGACTCGATCCCTCCTCATCGCCTGCGCGACAGCGCTCCTGTTCACGACCGCTTCCTGCTACCGGCTGACGCCCACGGATGGGGGGGCGCCGACGGTGGGACGGGAGCTGGTGCTGGACCTGTCCGAGCGTGGGGCCATCGAGCTCGCGCCGCAGCTGGGAGCGCAGCTCCAGAGTGTCACGGGACGCGTGGCGGATTTCCGCGACGATGCGTACCAGATGGCCGTGACCCAGACGAATAGCCGCGGTGGCGTCGAGACGCTCTGGCGCGGTGAGCAGGCATCGGTCCCTCGCGCCTACGTCGTCCGCGTCTCGGAGCGTCGGCTCGACCGCCGCCGCACATGGATCGTGGCAGGCATCTCCGCGGTAGGAGTCGCGATCGCCGGATCCGCCTTCGGGGGCAGTGGTTTCGGGGACCTGTTCGGAGGACGGGGGGGGCGGCACCAGACAGTAGGACGCTGCCGAATCCATCCGTTTGGAGGGCTCGCGAGGTTCGAGCGCTGGTCCCCGAAACCACTGCCCCCGAAGGCGGATCCGGCGATCGCGACTCCTACCGCGGAGATGCCTGCCACGATCCAGGTGCGGCGGCGGTCGAGCCGTCGCTCGGAGACGCGGACGACAAAAGCCCGAGGAATGGACGCCTGCTCTCCGCGCCAGAGCGTCTCGACGCCACCGCGGCTATTCGTCTGGGTCACGGCCATCTGGTACGCATCGTCGCGGAAATCCGCCAC
>JANLTI010000263.1:0-1555 GCA_031362845.1 Gemmatimonadaceae bacterium
GGGAGCACGCACGAGCGCGTCGGCGCGCCATTCACGTGAACCGTGCAGGCGCCGCACTGGGCGGCACCGCACCCGAACTTGGTGCCCTTGAGATCGAGCTCGTCCCGCAACGCCCAGAGCAGGGGCATGTCGGATGGCACATCGAGTGTTCGGGCCTTGCCGTTCACCTTCAGGCGGACCTTCATGTTTCCTCTGCGATCGTCGCGGGGGGACCGATGGAACGAGGGCGTGCGTGGGGGACCGGAAATCTGGGGGCTTTCGCTCGGTCAGTCCAGCATGATTGTTGAACGTTCCGCGTGGGTAATCCGTTGCCGATCGCCGGCCGGAAACCGTCGGTGCGCTCCAGGTGTCCCAGAGCACGACGCAACGATCCCTGTCATGCCTCACTTCGATCCCGCGCACCCATGCTCACGTCGTTCACCGCCATGCTGGCGCTGCTGCTGATCGCGGGCACGCTTCCGGCACAGGATCATCTCGCCGCTCGCCTCGACTCCACGATGCGGGTTGCCGAATCCAACGGGTTCACTGGGGCGGTGCGGATCGAGCGAGGTGGCGTCGTCCTGCTGAAGCAGGGATACGGTTTTGCCGATCGAGCCCAGCGCATTCGGTTCTCGCCAGAAACCGTGGTGCAGATCGGGTCCAACACCAAGGACTTCACAGCCGTCGCGATGCTCCAGCTTCAGGACCGCGGGTCGCTCTCGATGCGAGACAGTCTGGGCACGTATTTCCCGACCGCCCCCGCCGAGAAGCGTGGCATCACGCTTCAACAGTTGCTCGAGCACCGCGCGGGGTTTCCGCTGGGCATCGGGAGCGACTTCGAGCCACAGAGTCGTCAGTCGATGATCGACAGCGCCATGAGAGTACGTCTGCTGTTCACGCCCGGCGCGCGCGAGAGCTACTCCAACACCGGCTTCAGTCTGCTGGCCGCGGTCATCGAGCGGGTCACCGGCCAGTCATACGATGCGCACATCGAGCAAGCGATCCTCGCGCCGATCGGGCTTCGACGCACGGGCTTTCTCCGTCCCGGCTTCGCCGCGCGAGATCTGGCGCACGGCTATCTCCCCAGTGGCGCTGACGCGGGTACCATGCTCGGCAAGCCGCATGCGCCCGATGGTCCGTACTGGAATCTCCGGGGCAATGGCGGAATGCTTTCCACCGTCGACGACATGCATGCATTCTATGCCGCCCTGTTCGGTACCGAGCGGCTGATCACGCGATCGGCGCGTGGGCAACTCTTCGATCCGGACCAGCCGACCGCGCTGGCCGGGTCCGACGGCGTGAATTTCTTCCTGTACGACCGGGAGCCTGCGTCGCTCACCGAGATCATCATTGCGTCGACGAACGCCGCGGCGAAGGCGCCGATGATTCGCCGCGAGCTGGGTCGCGTGCTCGGCCTGCCCGATCCGGGTGAGGGAGGTCCACAGGTCGCGCGACGGCCGGGCGCGACGCCAGCCACCGGCCCGGTCGCCGCTCGTCTTCGGGCCCTCGTGGCGACGATCAACAGCGCCGACTCGGCGAAGGTGCGGCGCTTCGTCGGCGAGTACTTCGCTCCCGC
>JANLTI010000280.1:0-1809 GCA_031362845.1 Gemmatimonadaceae bacterium
AAGGTGTCCACGAGCGCATCCATGTCGTGCCCGTCGATGGGGCCGAAGTACCGGAAGCCGAGCTCCTCGAACAGCACGCCGGGCGTGAGAAACGCCTTGACGCTCTCTTCCCATTTGCGCGCGATCGCCGCGACCGGCGCCGGCGCGTTCTCCAGCAACTCGCCCACCTTGTTGCGGATGCGATTGTACAGCGAGTTGCGCTGGATGGAAGTGAGATACTTGTGCATCGCCCCCACATTGGGCGCGATGGACATCTCGTTGTCGTTCAACACGACGATGATGTCGCGCTCGGAGTGCCCCGCGTTGTTGAGCCCTTCGTACGCGAGACCCGATGAGAGCGCGCCGTCGCCCAGGATGGCGACGACCTTCAGCTCTTCCCCGTTGATGTCGCGCGCCGCGGCCATGCCGAGCGCCGCGGAGATGGCGGTCGCGGCGTGACCGGCGCCAAAGGTGTCGTACGGACTCTCCGACCGCTTCAGGAATCCGGAGATTCCGTTCTCCTGGCGGAGCGTCTCGATTCGCTGGTTTCGCCCCGTGAGCAGCTTGTGCGGATAGCCCTGGTGACCGACGTCCCAGACCAGCTGATCGACCGGCGCACGAAAGACGTGATGCAGGGCGATGGTCAGCTCGACCACGCCGAGCCCGGCGCCGATGTGTCCTCCGGTGCGGGAGCAGACGTCCACCATGCGCGCCCGGAGATCCGAGGCAAGCGTGCGCAGCTCGTCGCGCGTGAGCGGTCGAAGATCGGCGGGTGACTCGATGCGGTCGAGAATTGACATGAGATGCTCGATGAATCTAAGAGGTACGCTCGACGGTCAAGCGCGCAATGCCTTCCATGGCGGGCGTCAGCAGGCCGACCTCGTCCAACGCCCGGCACCCATCCAGAATCAACGCTGCCGCCCGCGTTTTCGCTCCGTCCACCCCGAGCAACGCGGGATAGGTGCTCTTGTTGAGCGCCAGATCGCGGCCCGCCGTCTTCCCGAGTTGGTCGGTGGTGGCCGTCACGTCGAGGACATCGTCGGCGATCTGAAACGCGAGGCCCACGGCCGCACCATACTGCGCGAGTGCCTGCAATCTCGCCGCGGACGCGCCAGCCGCCCGACCACCGATGGTGGCCGCGGCCATGATCAGCGCGCCCGTCTTGGCACGATGGATCTGCTCGAGCTCCGACAGACCGAGCGGCCGCCCTTCGCCATGCAGATCCAGGAGCTGACCGCCGATCATCCCGCCCGCCCCCGATGCCTGCATCAGCTCCCCGACGATCGCGCCGACCGTCGCATCGTCCAGTGCGAGCGACCGGGCCGCTTCAGCGGCGCACAGCGCGGCCAGGGGAACCATCGCGAGTCCGGCCGCGGTGGCAGCCGACACCCCGAATACGCGATGCACTGTGGGCCGTCCTCGACGCATGTCGTCGTCGTCCATGCACGGCAGGTCGTCATGCACGAGGGAATAGGCGTGCACCACCTCGATCGCTGCCGCCAGCTCGGCGGCGTCACCTGTGCCGCCCGCGGCGTCGTAGGCGCTGAGGACGAGCAGGCCGCGCATGCGCTTGCCCTCACCAAGCAGGCTGTAGCGAATGGCCTCGCCCACCGGCTCGGCCACGCTCGACAAGTGACGATCGGCGAAGCGGGCGAGCGACTGATTGATCGTCGCCTGCCCGAGCGCGAACCGCGCGCGCACGTCACTCATCGTCGAGCGGCGCCACATCGAACGCGCCGTCCGCCAGCTCGGTGAGCTTCTGCACGCGCGCCTCGGCCTCGACCAGCGTGCTCGCGGCCTCGCGAAGGCAGGCCACGCCTTCCTCGAACA
>JANLTI010000007.1:0-3004 GCA_031362845.1 Gemmatimonadaceae bacterium
CGAACGGGCCGCACGTTGACGCCGAGCGTTGGACGCGGCGCGGCGCGCGACACCATTCGCGTCACGACGTCGGTGGAGATGGCGACGCCGAGTCCGCCGACGATCATGCTGTTGACGCCGACGATTCGCCCCTGCGCATCCGCGAGTGGACCGCCGGAGTTCCCCGGCGCCAGCCGAATGTCAGCCACCACATACGGCGACCGCCTTCCCTGCGGCGGCGCGTGCACCACGCCCATCGTGAGTGAGTGCTCCACGCCGAGCGGATGTCCGAGCGCGACGACGAGCTCACCGGACCGCAGTGCCGACGGAACGCCGATGACCGGCGTGGGCAGCAGCAGCTCGCCGGACGATGGATGGATGCGCAGCAACGCGAGGTCGCGCTTCTCGTCGCGCGTCACGAGTTGCGCGGTCAACGTGCGTCCACCGGCCGACGTGACCGCGAGCGTTTCAGTCGTGGCAACGTGCGCATTCGTGACTATAGTGCCGTCGGCCGACCAGATGATTCCCGAGCCCTGCCCGCCGCGCGCGGATCGACCGCGCGCACCGGCGCTCTGCACCACCACGGTGACTCGTCGCAGCGCGTCAGCGACGACCTCGAGGTTATCGCCAACCTGATCGGTGAATGCCGGTATCATCGTGCGCTCCGCGAGGGGTGTTCGTCGACGGTGAGAGAAATCGTGATTGGCTCGCCGGCGCGGATGATCGTCGCGCGCAGCTCGCGACCGACGGTGTCGGGTCCGAGTGCGGCGAACACATCGCGCGGATCCTCGATGATCTCGTCGCCGAGTCCAACGAGCAGGTCACCCAACATCAGGCCGGCGCGGTCGGCGGGAGTTCCCGGCTGCACCGAGATCACCATGAGGCCCGCCTTCGGCACGCGGCCGCCGATGGGAGAGAGCTTCTCGCGCGCTGCATCGGGAAGGGGCACGAGCTGGGTGCCGATGCCGAGGAAGCCGCGCCGGGTGACGCCACCATTGGCGAGCAGGGCATCGACGACACGGTCGACGGTGGACGTGGGCACGACGAGCGCGGCGCCGCGGCCGAGCCCCGACGTGCAGATGCCGGCCACGCGACCGGCGGCTGTGACGAGCGGACTGCCGGAGAAGCCGTCGTAGATGGAGACGTCGAGCTTGATGAACTGATCGAGCCTGCCGCCGCGGCCGGTGCGCCACGCCGCACCGACGGCGCTGACGACGCCGAGCGATGCCGTGGTGTCGCGGCCGGGCCGGCCGACGGTGAGCGCGAGCTGGCCGACGCGCGCCGGTTGCGCATCAGTGTTCGCTGGCGGCGCATCGGCGCCCTCGGCGAGCCGGATGATGCAGAGGTCGGTGCTGGGATCGCGGCCCACCACGCGTCCGCGCGCCTCGCTGTCGCGACCGTGCACGACGGGAATGTCGTCGTCGGCCTGGACGGTGTGATTGGTGGCGACGACGAGTCCGGGGCGCCACACTACGCCGGTGGAGGGGATGCGTCGCCGAGCGTGGACGGCGACGACGGATCGTGCCGCCGTCTCGACGGCGGTGACGAGATCGTTGGAGAGTGCTTCGAGTGTCGATGGCATGGTGAGCACGATGCAGGAGAGGCGCGACGAACGGTACGATGCGACGCTCTCATGATCGCGCCGCGGGCGCGGCGGGCATATCGGACGAACGAGTGAGACCGCCCTCGCCCGTTCGGGCGAGGGCGGTTGGCGTGACTTGATGCGAGTATGCCAGCTGACCGAGCGTAGGAGCGGTTCGACCCCGAGGATCGTGGCGCGTTCGAGGCGCCCCGACAACGACGAGAGGAGCATCGATGAGCAAGCAGCGGCTGGAGGCGTTCACCGACGGGGTGATCGCGATTCTCATCACCATCATGGTGCTCGAGCTGCACGCGCCCGAGGGCGCGAGCCTCGCGTCGCTGCGACCAGTGGTGCCGACCCTGCTCAGCTACGTCCTGAGCTTCATCTTTGTCGGTGTCTACTGGAACTCGCACCATCACCTGCTGCAGGCGGCGCATCACATCGACGGAGTGGTGCTGTGGGCGAACCTCCACCTGTTGTTCTGGCTTTCGCTCGTCCCATTCGCCACGGCGTGGATGGGCGAGCACCCGATGGACTCGGTGCCAACCGCAGCCTACGGTGCGTTGCTGCTGATGGCGGGGATCGCGTACACGATTCTACAGGCGAGGCTGCGGTCGATCGCCGGGCCCGGCTCCGCGCTGCATCGCGCCGTGCCGAACAATGGAAAGGCGATATTCTCGACTGCAATGAACGTCGCGGCGGTCGGTCTCGCGTTCGTACGACCGTGGATGGCGCAGGTGCTCTACTTCGTGGGCGCGGCCATATGGTTCATCCCCGATTCCCGGATCGAGCGGGAGTTGAAGGGGTGAGCAAGCCTGCTTCTTTTGCCGCTCGCTACTCGTCGTTCACGGTCAACTGTACTTCAGCAGGAGAGCGGGAGAGCTGGCAGCGAGGGGCGGTGAGCGATGGGCAATGAGTGGAAGGCATCTCACCCCTCAAGCCTCCATGCTTCCAGCTTCACGCTTCTACCTTCTTGCTCTCCCGCTGCAGTTCGTGATCCTGATTGGCCGAGCCGACGTCAGTGACTGCAGGCGGAGAGCGATGAGGGAGGAGGGCGGAGCCGGAAGGTTTGAGGCGTGAGGGTTGAGGGAACGTCGGGAGCTCACCACTCATCCCGGTCTGTACGCATGCCACTCACCGCCCACTGCTCACCGCCCCTCGCTCGATGCTCCTTGCTCGCTAGCTTCGCGGCGGGAACAAACTGCCGCGGGCAATGCCGTTCCGTGTTTCCCGTTCACCGTTCACGGTTCACGGTTCACGGTTCACGAGGCTCTCGTGCATGTCGTGCCCGGCATGATCGTCGCCCCACACGGATGCGGCGTCTTCACCAGCGAACACGTTCGCATGGATCATCCAGCCGAACACCGTCTCGGAGAACCGGCCGTCCACCGCGTCGCATGCCTCGCGCGTCGCGACCGGGCTCTCGGGCCCGAACACCGCCTC
>JANLTI010000012.1:0-1973 GCA_031362845.1 Gemmatimonadaceae bacterium
CGGCGCATCGCCGAACCGGGAGAGCGCGCTCTGGATAGCGCGCGCGATGTCGCCGAAGCGAATCGCGCCCTCGAGAAAGATGGCGACCGCCTGTTCGTTGGCGGCGTTGAACACGGCGGGCGCAGCACCACCGCGCCGCCCAGCCTGCAGGCCCAGCCCGAGGGCTGGAAAGTCGTCGTGCCGGACCGGCTCGAACGACAGTGGCGACAGCGCCACCGGGTCGAAGGGAGGTACCCCCCTGTCGCTCACGCGATCCGGATGCGTGAGCGCGTACAGGATTGGTAGCTCCATGCTCGGGGCGCCCAGCTGCGCCAGCACGCTGCCGTCAACGAACTCGACGAACGAGTGCACGACACTCTGCGGATGCACCACGACGTCGATGCACTCGTACGGGATGCCGAAGAGAAAATGCGCCTCGATCACTTCCAGTGCCTTGTTGACGAGGGTCGCACTGTCGACCGTGATCTTGCGCCCCATGCGCCAGGTCGGATGGCGCAACGCATCGGCGAGCGACGCCCCCTCCATCTGTTCGCGGCTCCACTCCCGAAACGGACCGCCCGACGCCGTGAGCACCAGACGCCGCACCTCGCTGATGGGCCGTGACCCGATGCACTGGAGGATGGCGCTGTGCTCGCTGTCCACCGGCACGAGCGTGCCTCCGCCCCGCAAAGCGGCCGCGCTCACGAGCGCCCCGCCCATCACCAGCGACTCCTTGTTCGCGAGGGCAACGCGCTTTCCATGTTCGAGCGCGGCGAGTGTGGCGTCGAGCCCAGCCGAGCCCACGACGGCGTTGAGGACGATGTCGACGTCGTCGCGAGTCGCCGCGTCCACGAGGCAGCGCTCGCCGGTACGCCAGTCCCGAGGCGCGTCGTCAGGCGGGCGTACGCAGCCCACGAACGAGGGCGTGTAGCGTGCGACCTGTTCGGCAAGGAGCGAGGCATTGGTGAACGCCGTGAGCGCGGCGACGTGAAAGCGAGACTGCTGGCGCTCCAGCACCCGGAGCGCCGTCGTCCCGATGGATCCGGTCGATCCGAGGATCGCGATGCCTCGCGTGCTCACCGGAATACGGGAATCGGCAGCCAGCCGAGCAGCAGATAGGCCACTGGCAACACGAACAGCAGGCTGTCGAACCGGTCCAGCACGCCGCCGTGCCCCGGAATGATGCGCGAGCTGTCCTTCACGCCGCCCTCGCGCTTGATCAGCGATTCGAACAGGTCGCCAACCTGGGCTGCGACGCTGATGATCGCACCGAAGAACAACGCCCCCCACGGCGTGAACCCGAGGCTCGCGACGGGGACGAGCACCGCGCGCGCGTAGAGCCACGACACGAGCATGCTGGCCACGAGCCCGCCGACTGCGCCAGCGACGGTCTTGCCCGGGCTCACTGACGGAATCAGCTTGCGCCCGCCGATCGCACGCCCCGTGAAGTACGCGCCGATGTCGGAGGCCCAGGTGATGACGAGCGGAAAGATGAGCAGCACGCCGCCGGGCGGGACGCGCAGCGCGAACGGACCCAGCGCCATGTGCTTGGCCGCGACCGTGTCGTAGCCGATCACGATGTCATGGTACCGGATCGCGTACGCGAAGCCGAGCATGCCGGCCGTGTAGACGACGCCGAGGATGGTGGCGGATGCAGACCCGATGGGCTTTCCGCCGACCCCGCGCAGCCAGATCGTTCCGCCCAGAAGCGCCAGTACCAGTAGCGCGACGAGTGCGGGCCGGACGGTGAACAGCCCGAGGTAGCTGGCATGAATGGCGAGCGGGACGAGGCCGGCCACGACGATGCCGACGTCGGAGAGCGGATGCTCACCCGCCCCACGCGCGATGCGATAGAACTCCCACGCGCCGACCGCACTCACCATCGCCAGCAGGGCGGCCAGGGGTGCGCCGCCGACCAGCACGATCCAGAGGGCGAGCGGAGCCGCCACGATCGAGACGATGACGCGCAGCGCGAGCTCGCTCATCTGGCCGGG
>JANLTI010000019.1:0-16111 GCA_031362845.1 Gemmatimonadaceae bacterium
GGGGTCCGTCCGATCTCGGCGCGCAGACCCTCGAACTCGCCGCGACGCACGTCCGCGAGGTTCTCGCGATCGGGCCGCGTGGCGGCGCGCTCGTAGAGGAAGACCGGAATGCTCAGCTCCCGCCCGACGCGTTCCCCGAGACTGCGCGCGAGCGCGATGCAGTCCTCCATCGTCGCGCCCTCCAGCGGAATGAAGGGAACGACGTCGGCGGCGCCCATGCGCGGGTGCTCGCCGGCGTGGGTCGTGAGGTCGATGCGCTGCTGTGCCTCTCGAATGCCCGCGAACGCCGCGTCGGCGACCACGTCGATCGGGGCGACGAAGGTGATGACGCACCGATTGTGGCTCGCGTCGGCGCTCGTGTCGAGGATGTGCGCACCCGTCACGCCAGCGATGGCGTCGCGAATGGCGGCGACGACGTCGGGACGGCGGCCCTCGCTGAAGTTCGGAACGCACTCGATGAGTTTCATTGGGGAATGATAGGCGAAGGCAGAGATGAGTGGAGAGTCCGGGTTTGGCGACTGCAGGGGGAGAGCGGGAAGGTTGGAGGATGGAGCGGGAAGGCATGAGCAGTGAGGCCTGAGGTCGATCTCAAACCTCATTCCTCTCGCCTTCAGGCTGCGACCTCCCGCCTTCTACCTCCCAGTCTGCAGTAAGAGATCCTCATGGGCGAGTCTCAAGCTCATCGTCCGCGTAGCGTCTCCATCAGCCACGCGTGCATCACGGGATTTCCCGCGATCACGGACGTTTCCGCCACCGGGCAGGGCGCGCCGTCGAGCGTGGTGACGACACCGCCTGCCTCGCGCACGAGCAGCAGACCCGCCGCGATGTCCCATGGCGACAGCCTCAGTTCCCAGAATGCCTCGTAGCGTCCGCAGGCTACGTCGGCGAGGTCGAGCGCCGCGGCGCCCGCACGGCGCACTCCCGCCGTGGACCGCATCACCGCCGGCAGCATCGGCAGATACCGCGCGATCTCCTCCTCGCGCGAGAACGGAAAGCCGGTGGCGAGGAGTGCGTGCGACGGGTCGGTGATTCCGCTGACGCGCATCGGCGCGCCGGCATGCCGCGCGCCGCCACCGGCCGAGGCGGTGAACAGCGCACCCGTGGCAACGTTCATGATCGCGGCGGCGGCGATCACTCCGTCGACGAGGGCGGCGATGGAGACGGCGTACCATGGGACGCCGTGCAGGAAGTTGGTGGTTCCGTCGAGGGGATCGGCGACGAAGACGAGGCCATGTGCCGCGCTGGCGTCGGGGGAGCCTTCCTCGGCGAGCAGGATGGCGTCGGGATGACGTTGTGCGATGACGTCGGCGAGCGCCGACTCGCTCTCGCGGTCGATCGCGCTCACGAAGTCGGAGCGGCTCTTCGACTCCCAGGCGAGCGTCGAACGGCGTTCCGCGCCGGCGCGAACCACTTCCGCTGCGCGCACCGCGGCGGCGACGCAGGTAGAGAGAAGGGCGCGCCGCTCGGCGTGCGTCGCCGGTGACGCCGCCGCCAACGATCTCACGTTTCCTTGCGACTCATCCGACGCGCTCATTACGTTCTCGGGATGGCACGTATCTTCAGCGGCATTCAACCGTCGGGCGAGTTGCACGTGGGCAACTACCTCGGCGCGGTGAAGAATTGGGTGGCGCTACAGTACGGGGCGGAGTCGCTCTTCTGTATCGTGGACTATCATGCGATCACGGTTCCGTACGAGCCGACGCTGCTGCGGTCTCGACGGCGCGACCTGGCGCTGGGATTGCTGGCGGCCGGAATCGACCCCGCACGTGCCACCCTGTTCGTGCAGTCCGACGTGCCGGAACATACCGAGTTGGCGTGGATCTTCAACACCGTGACGCCGCTGGGTGAGCTCGAGCGTCAGGTACAGTTCAAGGACAAGGCCCAGCGACAGGAGAGCGTGATGGCGGGGCTTCTCAACTATCCCGTGCTGCAGGCGGCGGACATCCTGCTCTATCGCGCCGACACCGTGCCGGTGGGTGAGGATCAGGTACAGCACCTGGAGCTGTCGCGCGTGATCGCCCGGCGCTGGAATGCTCAATTTGCGACGGACGCCGATTTCTTTCCGGAGCCGCAGGCGATGCTCACCCCGACGCGACGGATCATGGGCCTGGACGGTCAGGCCAAGATGTCAAAGTCGCTCGGCAACACGATTGGCCTGCTGGAGTCGCGCGACGAGATCTGGGCCAAGCTGCGGCCGGCGGTCACGGATCCGAAGCGAATCAGGCGCACCGATCCCGGGACGCCGGAGGTGTGTAACATCTACCATCTGCACCGCGCGTTCAGCGAGCCCGACACGGTGCAACACGTGGCCCTTCAGTGCAGCACGGCGGGCTGGGGTTGCATCGACTGCAAGAAGGTTCTCGCCGAATCGATCGAGACCGAGCTGGTGCCGATTCGAGCGCGCGCCGCGGAGTTGATGGCCGAGCCGGCGCGAGTGGACGACGCCCTCGCGGATGGTGCGGCGAAGGCGCGAGTACTGGCGAAGGACACGATGCGGGGCGTGCGCGACCGAATGGGGTTCGATTGATGCGGCGGGGTGGCTGAGTGGATCTCATGGATACGCTGCTGCAGATCCTTGGCATGGCGAAGGACTGGAGCGCTCGCGCACGGGGATTCGCCTTCCTGCTCATGCTGCCACTCCTCGTCGTCAGCGTGGCGGACTGGCGTATTCGCCGCCGGCGCTGACGTGTACGTCGGCCACGTTGCGGTCGCCCTCGCGCTCAAGACGCGCGAGCCTCGGGTGCCCATGGTGCCGCTCATCCTCGCGTGCTACGGTCCCGATTGGCTAGAGACGTTTCTCGGATTCTGGCACGGCCGAACGGAGATGGGTCCGTACACGCATTATCTCCCGGGACTGTTCGCGGGCGCGCTGGCCGCCGCAGCGATCTACGTGGTCGTTTTCAGGAGACCGGGCGGCTGGATCATCCTCTCCGGCTGGCTCCTGCACTGGCCGGCCGACTTCTTCACGGCGCACAAGGGACTGCTGAGTCCAACGGACACGGTGGGTCTCGATCTGTATGATCTGCCGCCGGCGGACTTCGTGCTCGAGTCGGTGGTGGTGCTGCTCTGCTGCGCATGGTATGCGCGCACATTTGCCCATAGTCGAATCCAGCGGCGCTGGGTCGTCGCCATGGCCACCGCACTCGTGTTGCTGCAAGCACTGCTGGACTACGGACTGTCGCAGTACGATGCGCCGTGGAATCCCTCGCTGGCGTCTCACGTGTGGCGGCCTCATCTTACATTGGTTGCTCCGCATGCAGTGGGGACGGCAGCCCGCATGCCTCTTGCACTCGTACCCGGCACTTCAACCACGAGTGCACGATGGCCAGCAATCGAGTGCGTGGGGTGACCACGCTGATCTGTCTCACGTGTGGCAAGGAAAAGTTCTTCACGCAGGAAGTGCCGGCGACGATGTCGTGCGATCAGTGCGCCAGCACCGTGTTTCGAACCTTCGATACCCCGACCGAGCCCGACGAGGCGGCCATCGCCGCGCTCGAGGCGCAGGCCCGAAGCATGTCATATGGCGATGCGTCGCCCGACACCATGCCCGGTGACCTTCACGACCTCGACGCGCGCTGACGTCACGGCGGGCGGGAGCCCGCCATCATCACCATCGCCGCGCAGGACGTAGACGTCACCATGATGATGGAGTTGGCGCGCATTCTGCGCGTCGACCTTCTCGTCAAGCTCTCGCTCGCCGTGCTGCTCGGTGGCATCATCGGCTTCGAGCGTGAAGTGGCGGGCAAGCCCGCAGGACTGCGGACCAACATCCTCATCTGCATTGGCGCGGCGCTGCTCATGGACGTGTCGACGAGGATCGGGCTCGTCAACGGCGTCCGTGTGGGAGATCCCGGGCGCATCGCGGCGCAGATCGTGTCAGGCGTGGGATTCCTTGGCGCCGGGACGATCATGCAGTCGCAAGGCATGGTCACGGGGCTCACATCGGCCGCGACGATCTGGGTCGTCGCCGCCATCGGGATGACGGTCGGCGCGGGCTATTATATCGAAGGAGTAGGCGCGGGACTGCTCGTGACGTTCGTCCTTGCTGGACTGGGCGGGCTCGAGCACTGGGTGCGTCGCGCGCGCCGCGTAGTGAGTGCCACGATTCGAACGCGGACCGGAACCCAGGAGGAGGTCGTCGCCACGACGCTTCGCGCCCATGGGATCCGCATCGAGGGACGTCAGGTGTACGACCACGAGCAGGACCGGACGTTCGAGATGAAGCTGTCCGGACCCTCACGGCAGTTCGATGTCGCGACGGCCGCGCTGCTGTCGCGAGACGACGTGTACGGAGTTCATCTTGACTGAACGCAGGACGCTGCTGCTGGACCTCGCGGCGAAGTCTCGGAACTGGGCGCTTCCGCCGGAGGGCGAGATCAGGGTGAGGAACGAAGCACCTGCCGGGTGGAACGTGATCAGCGTGGCATCGCCCACGAGCTCGGATGGCGATGGCTCCGAGGGTGGAAGCGACGAGGCGCTCCAACTGATCGCGGGCGCCGAGGTGTACTTCGGATTCGGCTTCACTCCGGACCTGTTGCGGGCGGCCGGCAAGCTGCGCTGGATGCACACCGCGGCGGCCGGTGTCGGCAACGTGCTCGACTCCGGCATCGCCAACACCGAGATCCGGATCACGAATTCGGCCGGCATTCACGGGCCGCCGATCGCCGAGTTCGTCATCGCCGGCGTGCTCCACTTCCTGCGTGGCCTGGACGTGGCGATCGCGCAACAGCGTAACGGGCAGTGGGACAAGCGCTTTTTCGTGGACCTCGACTCTCCCCTCCGTGAGCTCGCGGATTGTCGCGTACTCATCGTGGGGACGGGTGGACTCGGCGGAGAGACTGCGCGTCGCCTGTCGGCGTTGGGTGCGCACTGCGTGGGAATTCGGCGTCGGCCCGAGCTTGGTCCTCCGGCCGGGTTCGCCGCCGTGGCCGGCCTGAGCGGGCTGGAGGATGCGCTGACCCGGGCCGACATTCTCATTCTGGCGGCACCGCTGACGACGCAGACGTCCGAGCTGATGACGCGATCTCGACTGTCGCGCCTGCCGCGGGGCGCCATCGTGGTGAATGTGGCACGCGGCGCGCTCCTGGATGAGGTGGCGGTTGCCGACCTGCTGACTTCGGGGCAGCTGCGCGGTGCCGTGCTCGACGTTTTCCGCGAGGAGCCGCTCGACGCGTCCAGTCCACTGTGGCAACTTCCGAACGCGCTCGTCGTTCCACACGTATCGCCGGTGTCACCAGGTCGATTCTGGCCCCGGCAACTCGATCTTTTCCTCGACAACTGGCGCCGCTACGCGCGTGGCGAGCCGTTGCGCAACCTCGTCGACACGCAGGCAGGGTACTGAGCACATGGAGCGCATCATCAAGGCGGCCGTGGATCGTGGGGCGTCGGACCTGCACATCAAGGCGGGCGACGTGTTCCGCGCGCGCGTCAACGGGAAGCTCGTGCCGCTGACGCGGCAGGCCCTGACGCCCGAGCAGACGCGCACGATCGCGCTGCATCTCATGTCCAACGAGGACGACAAGGCGCGCATCGATACGCTGACCGACTACGACTGCTCGTGGGCGGCGAACGGGATCGGCCGCTTTCGCGTCAACATCCTGAAGCAGCGTTCGAGCTTCATGGTGGTGATGCGCGTCATCCCGTTCGAGGTGCCTACCTTCGAGAAACTCAAGCTTCCGGCGGCTCTGGCGCGCGTGGCCGAGGCGGAGCGGGGGATGGTACTCGTCACCGGCGTGACGGGATCGGGCAAGTCGAGCACGATGGCGGCAATAGTCAACTACATCAATGCGCACGAGAACCGGCACATCCTGACGCTCGAGAATCCGATCGAGTTCCTGCACACCGACATCCAGAGCTCCATCACGCAGCGTGAGATCGGTTCGGACACGATCGACTTCAAGATGGGCTTGCGGGCGGCGCTGCGTCAGGATCCCGACGTCGTGATGATCGGCGAGATGCGCGATGCCGAAACGATCGACACCGCGATCAAGGCGGCAGAGACGGGGCACCTGCTCATCTCCACGCTGCACACGCCGGATGCGCAGAGCACGATCCTCCGAATCATGGCGATGTTCGCCCCGGAGGAGCAGGAAGTCGTGCGGATCCGTCTCAGCGAGACGCTACAGGCCGTGGTGTCGCAGCGTCTCCTGCCGCGTGCGGACGGGAGCGGACGAGCGGTCGCGGCGGAGATCCTCATCGTGACGCCGGCCGTGCGTGACATGATCGCCGACGGCAGGCGCATCGGGGAGATTCGCGATTACATCGCCGCGGGACGCGACCAGTACGGCATGCAGACGTTCGACCAGCACCTCACCGACCTGGTGCAGGAGGGCGTCGTCACATTCGACACGGCGATGGCCGCGGCAACCAATCCGTCGGACTTCGACCTCAAGATGCGCATGTTTCGGCGGGAGTCCTCGTCCGGGGTGCGGGCGGCGGCACCCAAGACTGCCGCTCCGGTGCCGGCGAATGCCGAGCCGCCGTCGCCTGGCATGGACGGCGTGACGCAGGGTGCCGGCGCCTTCGACTTCCTGAATCCATGATGACCCTGAACGGAGTACTCGCTCCCGTCGTGACGCCATTCGATGCGAGCGGCGCGGTGGATGACGACGCGTTCGTGGCGAACATCCGCGCGCATCTCGAGGCCGGCCTGCATGGCGTGGTGGTCGCCGGCTCCACTGGGGAAGCTGCGCTGCTGGACGAGGACGAGCGCGCCCGGTTGGTGGCACTCGCGCGCGCCGCACTACCGAGCGACCGAACGCTGCTCGTCGGCACCGGTGCCGAGTCGACGCGGGCGGTGATCGCGCGCAATCGTGTGGCCGCGGATGGTGGCGCCGACGGCGTGCTGGTTGTGGCGCCGCACTACTATGGCGACGCGATGACGCCGGACGCGTTGCGGGAGCATTATCTGCGCATCGCCGACGTGAGTCCGGTACCGGTGCTGCTGTACACGATTCCCAAGTACATGCACTTCGCGCTGCCGGCCGACGTCGTAGCGACGCTGGCACGACACGAGAACGTGGCGGGCATGAAGGACAGCTCGGGTGACTCAACGCTGTTGAAAGGCTACCTCGCGTCGCAGACCGATTCGTTCAAGGTGCTGACGGGGAGCGGTGCGTTGTTCGGCGATGCGCTCGGACTCGGCGCGCATGGCGGGATTCTCGCGGTTGCGCTGTTTGCGCCCTCGCTGGCCCTGGACGTTCTCGCTGCGCACCGGAATGCGCGGACAGGCGACCGCCTGGCGGCACAGGCTCGGCTCACTCCGCTCGCCACACGCATCGTCGCCGGCATGGGTGTCGCTGGGGTGAAGGCGGCTCTCGACGTCATTGGATTGCATGGCGGTGCGCCGCGACCGCCGCTGCGTCCGGCAGCGACGGACGCAATCAGCCTGGTGCGCGAACTGGTGCGAAGCGCCGAGCTGGCACCTTCGCGCTGATGACTGTGGTGCAGGGTGGCGACGATCGCGTCCACCTCGCGCATCTCCAATCACTGGCGACCGAGGCGCGTCCCGCCGGCGGCGCCGCAGAGGAGCGCGCGCGCGTGTACGCGGAACGCGTCCTCGCCGCGGCCGGCCTTACGGTGTCACGGGCGTCGTTCACCTATTCGCAATTCCCGGGACGCTTCGGCACGCCGGCCGGCGGCGCGCTGCTCGGCGTCGCCGTCGTCGCTGCGGCCACCCTCGGGCTGACTGGCAGGGGCGGCGCTGCGCTCGTTGCACTGTTCGTCGGCGGGGCCGCGGTCGCGGCACTCGCGTACACGATGCTCGGCGATGGCGTGCTGACCCTACCGCTCCAGCGCGCGTCGAGCCAGAACCTCATTGCGACGCGCGGCGGCACCGTTCCGCGCGTGTGGCTCGTGGCGCATCTGGACAGCAAGTCGCAACCCGTGCCGTCGCTGATGCGGATCGCCGGTATTTCGTTACTGCTCCTGTCGGTACTCTCGGCGTTGTCGGCCGGACTCCTGCAACTGATGGCTGCTCCGCACCGTACCATGTGGTGGAGCGCGCTCATCCTAGTCGCCGCCGGCGCGCCGCCGGTGATCGCGAGCGTGGTGGGAGCGGACTCGGATGGTGCGGTGGACAATGCGTCGGGCGTCTCGGCGGTGCTCGCGGCGGCGATGCGGGTGCGGCCAGGGACGACTTTCGGTGTACTGTTGCCGAGTGCCGAGGAGCTTGGACTCGCCGGTGCGCGTGCGTGGGCACGGAGCATGACTGACGGGGCAGGTCCGGGTGTGGCATTGAACTGCGACGGCGTCGATGACGCGGGAGAACTGACGATCATGTACTCGGGCGAACGGCCGACGCGGCTGATCGACACCCTGACGGCGCTGGCGGCGCGCTCCCCCCGCGTGCGACGCCTGCCGCTCGGGCTGCTCACCGACTCCGTGGCACTGACCGAGCGCGGCTGGACCGCCGTCACGGTAAGTCGCGGATCAGTCGCGACGCTGCGGCGCGTGCACCGGCCGTCTGATTCGCTGGCGAATCTCGGTGGCACCGGGATCGAGGACGTCGCGACGCTGCTCGCCCGCGCGGTCGAGGCGCTCGCCTGATGGAGATCATCATTCTCGTCGCCATCGTGCTCCTGGGGCTCGTGCTGATCCCGTTCGGCCTGCCGGGGACGTGGATCATGGCAGCGGGCGCGCTCGGATATTCGCTGCTGGTGCCCAACTCGATCAGCGTCTTCACCACGGTGGTCGTGGCCGCGATGGCGCTGGTGGGCGAAGTCATCGAGTTCACGCTGACGGCGAAATACACGCGCAAGTATGGCGGCTCGCGGCGGGCGAGCTGGGGGGCGATCATCGGCGGTATCGTCGGCGCATTCATGGGAGTGCCCGTGCCCGTCATCGGTTCGGTGATCGGGGCGTTCGTCGGCGCGTTCATCGGCGCATTCGTGGCCGAGCTGACGCAGGGGAGCGTGGGAAATGCGACGAAGGTGGCCACGGGAGCGCTGATTGGCCGCGCCGTGGCTGCGGCGATGAAGATCGGGATTGGCATCGCGATGGCGGTAGTGATCCTGGGGACTGCCGTTTTCTAGAGATCGCGTGTTGGGGCTCGGGGGGTAGGGTACTCGGTACTTTGTACTTGGTACCAAGTACCGAGTACTGAAGAAGAGCGGCTTGCGGAGGTGCGCGGACCTTTCACGGAGGCCCCCGTGCGTTGACTTCGCTCCGTGGGAGCCTAGATTCGAACAACGCCCCGCACTCTCGCGGGGCGTTTTTGCGTTCGCCCGCTGGCATCCTGTGCAGGAGCGTCATGTTCGGTCCGGAATCGCGCGTCGTCGTCGTCGTCGGCGCGCAATGGGGAGACGAGGGCAAGGGCAAGCTGGTGGACGTGCTGGCCGAGCGCGCCGACTGGGTGGTGCGGTACCAAGGCGGCGCGAACGCGGGGCACACCGTCGACCTCGGCGACCGCACCTTCGTCCTGCACCAGATCCCGAGCGGCATCCTGCATCCTGGCGTGCGATGCGCGATCGGGAACGGAGTCGTTCTGGATCCCGACACGCTGTTCGACGAGATCGATGGCTTGGTGAAGGCCGGCGTGGACGTGGAGGGCCGGCTGTACGTGAGCGAGCGCGCGCACCTGGTGCTGCCCTACCACAAGCAGGTGGACGGCGCGAGTGCGTCGAGCAAGGCGATCGGCACGACCGGGCGCGGGATCGGACCGGCGTACGAGGACAAGATCGCGCGCCGCGGCGTTCGCGTGCTGGACCTGCGGCATCCCGAACGGTTGCGCGAGGTGGTGGAGAAGGGTGCGGAGAATGCTCGTGCGCGGTTGACGCGAAGCGGGTCGGACCTGAGCATCGACGTCGAAGCGGTGCTCGCACTACTGGAACGGTTGTCGACGAGGCTGCTGCCGTTGGCGGAGGACGTGGGACTGATGGTGCATCGCGCCATCAAGGCCGACGCAACCGTACTGCTCGAGGGCGCGCAGGGCTCGCTGCTCGACATCGACCATGGCACGTACCCGTACGTGACGTCGAGCAACACGACCAGCGGTGGCGCGGCCGTGGGCGTCGGCATCGGGCCGAACGTGATCGACAACGTGCTCGGCGTGGTGAAGGCGTACACGACGCGCGTCGGCAACGGTCCGTTGCCCACCGAGTTCGAGGAACCGCTGCAGAGTGAGGTTCGCACGCTCGGGAACGAGTTCGGCGCGACGACCGGACGGGCGCGACGCTGCGGCTGGTTCGACGCACTCGTCGTGAAGTACGCGACGCGTGTGAACGGGCTCACCGATCTCGCCGTGACCAAGCTCGACGTACTGGACACGTTGCCACGCCTCGGCATCTGCGTGGGCTACGAAATCGACGGTGACCGCCACGACGAGTTCCCGAGCGACCTCCTGGCGTTGGAGAAGGTGGTGCCAGTGTACGAATGGTTCGAAGGCTGGAAGGCGTCCACGGCCGAGGCGAGAACGCTCGCGGCGCTGCCGCGCGAAGCGCGCGCGTATCTCGACCGGATCGAGATGCTGGTGGAGGCGCCGATCACGTATGTGTCCGTGGGGACCAGGAGAGATCAAATCATTGGATTATAGATTGGGGAGCGGGGCGGGGCCCTCATCGCTAGTACTTGGTACTTCGTACCTGGTACCAAGTACCAAGTACCGGTGTTCAGAGTGAGTGATGACGTCGATCTGCTGATCGTCGGGGGTGGTCCGTGCGGCCTCGCCGCGGCGATTGCGGCGCAGCGTGGCGGGCTGCGGGCGCGGGTGCTGGACGCGGGATCGCTGGTGAGCACCATCACGCAGTACCCCTACTACGTCAGCTTTTTCTCCACGGCAGAGAAGCTCTCCCTGGGCGATGTGCCGTTCGTGGTTGCCACGGACAAGCCGTCGCGGCGCGACGGCCTCGCCTACTACCGCGCCGTCACGACGCACTTCGCGCTGGATATCCGCCAGTACGAGCGCGTCACCACGATCGACCGGCGGGGTGACGCGTTCGACGTACAGTCCGTTTCGATCGAAGGCACGCCATCGACGACGCGCGCTCGTGCCGTCTGCGTCGCCACCGGGTACTTCGGCTCGCCCAACCGCCTCGGGGTCGAGGGTGAGACGTCGGCACACGTGCACCACGTGTACCGCGAGGGACATGGAGCGTATGACCAGGACGTCGTGGTCGTGGGGGGCGGCAACTCCGCCGCGGAGGCGGCGCTCGATCTCTGGCGCGCCGGCGCACGCGTCACGCTCGTGCACTTCGGCCCCACCTTCGACAAGAAGATCAAGCCGTGGGTGCTTCCCGATCTGCAGAACCGCATGAACGAAGGCGCGATCGGGGCGCGCTGGAACAGCCGGGTGACGGCGATCGAGCCCGGCGTGGTGACGATTCGCGGCGAGCGCACGGACGAGCGGCTCGCAGCGCGATTCGTCTTCGTCATGACCGGCTTCGCGCCCAACACCGCCCTCCTGCACGAGGCCGGCGTGCCGATCGATCCGGTGACAGGCGTGCCACAGCACGATCCGGACACCCTCGAGACGAATGTGCCCGGCCTCTTCATCGCGGGCGTCGTCGTTGCAGGGTTCGACGCGAACAAGGTGTTCATCGAGAACGGGCGGTTTCACGGCGACCGCATTGTCGCACGGTTGCTCGGACGCGCGGTGCCGGCCCCGCCGAGACTGAGCGCCGAACTGGATACCTGAGTAATTTCAGAGAAGTGGAGCATGGCGCGCGTTCGTGAGCGTCACGCCCGGCACCGTATCCAGCGGCGCCGATACTGATCCCGACGAGAACGACGCGCATGCCCGCGAGCACTCAGCCCGATGTGATGGACAAGCTCGTGTCGCTCAGCAAGCGCCGCGGCTTCATCTTCCAGAGCTCCGAGATCTACGGCGGGACGGGATCGGTCTGGGATTACGGGCCGCTCGGCGTCGAGCTCAAGAAGAACCTGAAGGACCAGTGGTGGAAGTCGATGGTCCGGATGCGAGACGACGTCGAGGGCCTCGACGCGGCGATCCTGATGCATCCGCGGACCTGGGAGGCCAGCGGCCATGTCGCCGGCTTCACCGATCCGCTCGTGGACTGCAAGACGTGCAAGGGTCGCTTCCGCGCCGACAAGCTCGAGGACGCGCGCTGCCTCCAGAAGCCGAGCAAGCGACCGGGCGAGGCGGAGCAGTGCCAGCTCACCGAGCCGCGCATGTTCAACCTCATGTTCCGGACCTTCATGGGGCCGGTGGAGGAAAGCGCGTCGACGGTGTACCTGCGCCCGGAAACGGCGCAGGGCATCTTCGTGAACTTCCTCAACGTGCAGCAGAGCACACGACAGAAGATTCCGTTCGGCATCGCCCAGATCGGCAAGGCGTTCCGCAACGAGATCACGCCGGGAAACTTCATCTTCCGCACTCGCGAGTTCGAGCAGATGGAGATGCAGTTCTTCGTCGAGCCCGGCACGGACATGACATGGTTCGAGTTCTGGAAGGCGGAGCGGATGCAGTGGCACCAGTCGCTGGGACTGTCGCCCGATCGGTTGAACTTCCACGCGCACGCCGGGACTGAACTCGCGCACTACGCGCGCGCGGCGTTCGATATCGAGTTCGACTTCGGCGGCACGCTCGGCTTCCAGGAGATCGAGGGCATTCATAACCGGGGCGACTTCGACCTGAGCCGGCACCAGGAATTCTCGAACAAGAAGCTCGAGTATTTCGACCAGCCGAACAACAAGCGATACCTGCCGTACGTGATCGAGACGTCAGTCGGTGCGGACAGGACCACGCTCGCGGCGCTCGTGAACGCCTACCGCGAGGAGACGGTGGAGGGCGAAGACGAGGGGCGAACGGTGTTGCGCCTGCATCCGTCGCTCGCACCGATCAAGGCCGCGGTGTTCGCGCTGACGAAGAAAGAGGGCATGCCCGACATGGCGCACCGCATCGCTGGCGATCTGCGCCAGCATTTCCCGGTGGACTACGACGAGACCGGCAGCATCGGCAAGCGGTACCGGCGGCAGGACGAGGTAGGGACACCGTTCTGCATCACGGTCGACACCGATTCGGTGAAGGACGGTACGGTGACGGTACGCGACCGCGACACGTTGAAGCAGGATCGCATCGGGGCGGACGCCGTGCGCGGATATCTGCAGGAGCGACTTCCCGGATGAGTGCGCCGCTGTCGGTGGAGCGGCTGCGACGGGATGGCGAGCGCTTCATGGAAGCACTCTCCCGCGAGTACTACGAATCGCACAGCGGCCTGAAGGCATCGGCGGAGCTGCAGCCGATCTACCATGCCTATCGCGAGATCCTTGGACCCGATGCGCTCGAGGTCGCGCGGGAAGCGTTCGTGGGCAGCGCGAACGGCAGCGAGGATCGACGGTCGGCGCGCCTCCTGCTCGACTGGCAGGTGGAGTCGCAAAGCAGCCGTCAGCTCGCCCCGCTGGACGAGCGCGAGATCGCCTGGGAGTCGGAGGCCGTCATCCAGCTGTCGGATGGACGACAGATGCCGTACCAGCGCGCCGCGATCGAGATCGGCAACAGCACTGATCGCCGAGAGCGCGCAATGATTGAACAGGCGCGCGCAAGATTGGTGGAGCGGGAGTTGATGCCCATCCGACGCGAGCGGCTCCAGCGCGAGCGCGACATCACCGAGTCGCTCGGCCTGGCCGACGGATACAATCCCAGCTGGGAGCTGCTGAGTGGCATCTCGCTGACGGGACTGCGCGATGAGTGTACGGCGTTCCTGCGCGACACCCAGGCGATGTGGGACGAATCGTTTCCCGAGTTCGTGAAGAAAGGACTGGGCATGGAAGCGCGCGAGGTGACGCGCGCCGATGCCCTCGCGCTGTTCCGCGCTCGCGAGTTCGATCAGTACTTCCCGGCGCGCGAGATGGAATCCTCCATCCGACGGCAAGTGAGCGAGATGGGCATCGACCCAACCGCCGACGGCCGCGTGCGATTCGATACCGGCGAGCGCGAAGGAAAACGGTCGCGGGCCTTCTGCGCGTCCGTCAGGGTGCCGGACGAAGTCTACCTGGTGCTGCGGCCGCACGGAGGCCAGACCGACTGGAGCACCTTCCTGCACGAACTCGGGCATGCGCTGCACTTTGCGTACATGCGTCCCGATCTGCCAATGGAGTATCGCTGGATGGGCGACAACTCCGTGACCGAAGGCTACGCCATGCTGTTCGACCACCTGATGCAGGATGGCGGATGGCTGCAGCGCTATACGGGCCTGGAGCGCAAGACGACGCCGGCATTCCTGCGAAGTGCAGGGTTCGAGGAGCTGCACTTCCTCCGTCGGTACAGCGCCAAGCTGATCTACGAGACGCAGCTGTACGGTGGTGAGGTGTCGTGGGATGCCGCGCCCGATCTCTACGTCGAGCTCCTGACGGGCGCCACCGGATTCCGGTATTCGCGCGCCGATGCATTCGTGGACATCGATCCCCGATACTACGCCGCGCGCTACCTGCGCGCGTGGCAACTGCAGGCCCTGATCACCGAAACGCTGGTCGAGGATTACAATGCGGACTGGTGGCGCAACCCGCGCGCCGGTCCGTGGATCGCCGAGTCGCTCTTCGGCGAGGCGCAGCGCGAGCTGGCGCACGAGCAGGCGAAGCGCGTATCGGGCCGAGCGATGACGTTCGCCCCTTTGGTGCGCAGCATCGAGCGAATGCTGGCCTAACTTCAGCAAGTGGATGCACCCCGTGGAACTTCTCTCCGACCCGCAGTCCTGGATCGCGTTCGCGACGCTGCTGGCGCTCGAAATCGTGCTCGGCGTGGACAACGTCGTGTTCATCTCCATTCTGGCGGGAAAGCTGCCAGCAGCGGACCAGAAGCGTGCCCGGACTCTCGGTCTTGGTTTGGCGCTCGTCACGCGGGTGTTGCTGCTGCTGTCGCTCTCGTGGATCATCAAGCTCACCGCGCCGCTGTTCACGGCGCTGGGCCAGGAGATATCCGGACGCGACCTCATTCTCATCGTCGGTGGCCTGTTTCTCATCGGCAAGAGCACGCATGAGATGCACGATCGACTGGAGGGGGACGACGGCGAATCGCCGGGAGGGAGTCGGCCGAGTTTTGCCGGCGTGATCGTGCAGATCCTGCTGCTCGATATCGTGTTCTCCCACGACTCGGTGATCACCGCCGTGGGAATGGTGGACTCCCTCGCGATCATGGTTGCGGCGGTGGTCGTCGCACTGTTCGTGATGCTCGCCTTCGCCGGCAGGATCAGCGGATTCGTCGAGCGGCATCCCACCGTGAAGATGCTCGCGCTCGCCTTTCTCCTCCTGATCGGCACGACGCTGATCGCCGAGGGAGTGGATCAGCACATCCCGAAGGGATACATCTACTTCGCGATGGCGTTCTCGCTGTTCGTGGAGGGACTGAATCTCCGCGCCCGGAAGAAGAAGAACGCAGACCCCGTTCACCTGCATTCACCGTACGGGAAGCAGTGACGCGCCTACAGAGTGTTTGCACCGCGCTCCTGGCCATCACCGCGTGCATGACCACTGCGGCCACTCCGGTCGCCGCGCAGGAGCCGGATTGGACGGCAGCGAGCGCAGAGGCGCTCGCACACCTCCAGGCGATGATCCGGCTCAACACGGTGAACCCGCCCGGCAACGAGTTGCAGGTGGCGCGTCATCTGGAGGCGGCGCTCAAGCAGGCGGGCATCGAAACGCAGCTGTTCGAGCCGGCTCCGGGGCGCGGTGCACTCGTCGCCCGCCTCAAGGGAAACGGCACCAAGCGGCCGGTGCTCATCATGGGCCACATGGACGTCGTCGGGGTGGAGCGCGACAAGTGGTCGGTGGATCCGTTCGCCGCGGAGATCAAGGACGGCTATCTCTACGGACGCGGCGCGATCGACGACAAGGGCATGCTCGCCGCGAATCTCGAGACGATGCTTCTCCTCAAGCGCCATGTCCTCGACAAGGGCGGCACGCTGTCGCGAGACGTGATCTTCGTCGCCAACTCGGATGAGGAGCAGAGTGGCGAGTGGGGCATGGGATGGCTGATCAAGCACCATCCCGACCTGATCAGGGCGGAGTTCGCCCTCAACGAAGGTGGGCGCACGCGCATCGTGGGAGGACGGCGGCTCTACGTGGCCGTGCAGAACACGGAGAAGGTGCCGCACACGGTCACCGTCACGGCGCGCGGACCGGGAGGGCACGCCTCCATCCCGCTCGAGGGCAATGCGAT
>JANLTI010000021.1:0-28648 GCA_031362845.1 Gemmatimonadaceae bacterium
GGAGAAGGTCTTCGAGTGGTTGACCTCCCGGAACGACGTCACCAACGCAATCGACTCATGAGCAACCCCATGGCCACGATCTACCCGCCGTACGTCATCGAACGCTCCAGCCGGGGCGAGCGCACCTACGACATCTTCTCGCGGCTCCTGATGGACCGCATCGTCTTCCTCGGCACGCCGATCAACGACGATGTGGCCAACATCATCATCGCGCAGCTGCTGTTCCTGGAAGCGGACAATCCCGAGCGCGACATCTTCGTCTACGTGAACTCGCCCGGCGGCAGCGTCTCGGCCGGTCTGGCGATCTACGACACGATGCAGTACCTGAAGGCGCCGGTGAACACGATCTGCATGGGCCTCGCGGCGAGCATGGGCTCGTTCCTGCTCGCGGCCGGGCGCAAGGGCAAGCGCAGCGCGCTGCCGCACTCGCGCATCATGATCCATCAGCCGTCGGGCGGCGCACAGGGTACCGCGGCCGACATCGAGATCCAGGCGAAGGAGATTCTCTTCCTGCGCCATCAGCTCAACACCATCTACGCCAAGCACACCGGTCGGCCGATCGAACAGATCGAGCGGGACATGATCCGCGACTTCTTCATGTCGGCCGAAGAGGCGAAAGGCTACGGACTGATCGACAACGTGATTTCCAATCGCGGCGATATCGTGCCAGCCGACGTGATCGCCGCACAGGCCGCAACGAAGGTCTGACCCCCCGCATCGGGGCTCGTGAGATATCGTTCACGAGTCCCGATCGTCCTTGCTTGACCGGGTTCGACTCCACAGTTAACCTCGGTCACCTCGTCTCGTCCCGGCCGCGTCCGGGCGTGCGCCTCCTGCAGAGTCACCGCCATGTCGCACGACAAACACCTCCGCTGCTCGTTCTGCGGCAAATCGAAGGACTCGGTCCGGAAGTTCATCTCCGGCCCCTCCGTCTATATCTGCAACGAGTGCATCGCGCTCTGTAACGAGATCCTGGCCGAGGACGAGGAGCGTGAGGTCGCCGAGGCGATCACGTCCGTCCCGACGCCGCAGGAGATCAAGGACACGCTGGACGGGTACGTGATCGGCCAGGAGCGCGCCAAGAAGGCGCTCGCCGTCGCGGTCTACAATCACTACAAGCGCATCAATTCGGCGTCGACCCGCGAGGACGACGTCGAGCTCGACAAGTCCAACATCCTGCTCATTGGCCCCACGGGTGTCGGGAAGACTCTGCTGGCGCAGACGCTGGCGCGCATTCTCGATGTGCCGTTCACCATCGCCGACGCCACCACGCTGACCGAGGCCGGGTACGTGGGCGAGGACGTGGAGAACATTCTCGTCCGGCTGCTCCAGGCCGGCGACTTCAACGTCGCCGAATGCGAGCGCGGCATCGTCTACATCGATGAAATCGACAAGATCGCACGCAAGTCCGAGAATCCGAGTATCACGCGCGACGTGAGCGGCGAGGGCGTGCAGCAGGCGCTGCTCAAGATTCTCGAGGGGACGGTCGCGAGCGTGCCGCCACAGGGCGGCCGCAAGCATCCGCAGCAGGAGTACATCCAGATCAACACGAAGGACATCCTGTTCATCTGCGGCGGGGCGTTCGACGGACTGGAGAAGATCATCGAGGCCCGCACCGGCAGACGGCAGATCGGCTTCTCCAAGGTGGAGACCGACCCGGTGAAAGTCGCGACCCTGACGAAGAATGCGTTCTCGGAAGTGGAACCCGACGACCTGCTGCGGTTCGGGCTGATCCCCGAACTGGTGGGCCGACTGCCCGTGACCGTGCCGCTTGAGGGACTCGACGAGGAGTCGCTCGTCCGAATCCTCCAGGAGCCGAAGAACGCGTTGACCAAGCAGTACAGCAAGCTGTTCGACCTCGAGGAGGTGAAGCTCACCTTCGAGACGTCGGCCTTGCGGGCGATCGCGCAGCGGGCGCTGAAGCGCGGCACTGGCGCGCGCGGGCTCCGTGCGATTCTCGAGGAGTTGCTGACCGACGTGATGTTCGACCTGCCGACCCGCGACGACGTGGTGGAGGTGAAGATCACGGAGTCGTCCGTGCTGAACGGCACCGCGCCCCTCCTGGAGCTGGCGCCGACGAAGCGGAAGAAGGAAGCCTAGCGCGCCTGCGGCGCGCGGTGAGACGTGAATCGTGAATTGTGAATCGTGAAGGCACACCGGACTTTGTTCGGTGTGCCTTTTCCGTTCACGGTTCACGGTTCACGGTTCACGGTTCACGTTATCTTGTAGTCCATGCCTTCCTTCCCGCTCGACGGCGAAATTCTCGTCACGCGCGACCGGCTGCCCGTGCTGCCGCTGCGTGACGTCGTGCTCTTTCCTCACGTCGTGATGCCGCTGCTCGTCGGGCGCATCGCGTCGCTCGCCGCCATCGAGGCGGCGAACGAGGAGGATCGAGTCGTGCTACTCGTCGCGCAGCGCGACCCGGAAACGCAGGAGCCGGCGGCCTCGAGCCTGCACCGAGTCGGCGTGATCGCCCGGGTGCGGCAGCTCACCCGATTGGGCACCGGCACCGTGAAGGTGCTGGTGGAGGGCCTGGCCCGCGCGCGCGTGACGCGGTACGTCCCCTCGGGCGCCTTTCTCCGCGCCCAGGTGGAGCCAATGCCCCCGTTGTCCACCGACGACGTCGATGGGGAAGCGCACCTGCGCCGCGCGCTGTCCCTGTTCGAGGAATACGTCTCCCTGCACCGGCGGCTGCCCACCGAACTGGTGACGCTCATCCAGGGCGCCGACACGCCGGCTCGGCAGGCATTCGGCATGGCGGCGCACGTCGGTACGCGGCTGGAGCGCCGACAGGCGCTGCTCGAGATTCCGGAACTGCCCGCCTTCGCGCAGTCCATCGGCGACATGCTGAGTGGCGAGATCGACCTGCTCAAGCTCGAGCGAAAGATCGACGACGACGTGCGCGGCTCGCTCTTCCAGAACCAGCGCGAGTTCTACTTGCAGGAGCAGCTGAAGGCGATCCATCGTGAGCTGGGCGGCGAGGATGGCGACGACACGGACGACCTGGCCGCGGCGCTCGTGGCGAAGGGGCTTCCCGAGCCCGTGCTCGCACGCGCGCAACGCGAGTTGCGACGCCTGCGCCGGTTGTCGGCCATGTCTCCGGAATCCGGCGTCACGCGCACGTACCTGGACTGGATTGCCGCCCTGCCCTGGACGGAGCGAACCGACGATGTGCTGGACGTCGCGCACGCCCGCCGCGTGCTGGACGAGGATCATTACGGACTCGATGACGTGAAGGAGCGCGTACTGGACTACATTGGCGTGCTCTCGCTCGTGGAGCGGTTGGACGGCCCCATCCTCTGCCTCGTCGGGCCGCCCGGTGTCGGCAAGACGTCGCTCGGTCGCTCCATCGCGCGCGCGATGGGGCGCAAGTTCGTGCGCATGTCGCTGGGCGGCGTGCGCGACGAAGCGGAAATTCGCGGTCACCGCCGCACCTACATCGGAGCGATGCCGGGACGCGTCATCCAGGCCATGCGGCGCGCGGAAGTCGTGAATCCGGTCATCCTTCTCGACGAGATCGACAAGCTCGGCAACGACTATCGGGGCGATCCGTCGGCCGCCCTGCTCGAAGTACTCGATCCCGAACAGAATCGCGCCTTCAACGATCACTACCTGGAGGCGGACTACGACCTCTCGCAGGTCCTGTTCATCACGACGGCGAATTCGCTGGCGACGATTCCGGAGCCGTTGCGCGATCGCATGGAGATCATTCGCCTCGCCGGCTATCTCGACCAGGAGAAGTACGCCATCGCCCGGCAGTTCCTCCTGCCGCGACAGCTACGGCAGCACGGCATCGATCCGGCCTCGGTGACGCTCACCGCCGATGTCATTCCGGCCATCGTGCACGGCTACACGCGCGAGGCCGGCGTGCGTGAGCTGGAGCGCCGGCTGGCGCGACTCGCCCGCAAGCTGGCGCGCGCGCGGGCCGAGCGTCGCGCGCTCGAGCCGGACGCGGTCGCATCATCTCCGGCGGAACGCGTGTCGACCGACATGCTCCAATCGATGCTCGGCGTCGCGCCGTTCGATCCGGCCGCGAACGTGATCGAGGACAAGGTGGGGGTCGCCACCGGACTCGCGTACACGAGCGTGGGCGGCGACGTGCTGGAGATCGAGGTGAGCGTGGTGCCTGGCCGCGGGCGGCTGCAACTCACGGGCACCCTCGGCGATGTGATGAAAGAGTCCGCGTCGGCAGCGCTCAGCTACGCACGCGCGCGCGCGTCGACCCTGGGGCTCGAGCGCGAGTTCCTGCGCACGCGCGACCTGCATGTGCACATCCCTGCCGGCGCCACGCCGAAGGACGGCCCCAGCGCCGGCATCGCGATTGCGAGCGCCATCGTCAGCGCGCTCACCGGGATTCCGCTGCGCGGTGGCATCGCGATGACCGGAGAGATCACGTTGCGCGGGCGAGTGTTGGGCATCGGCGGGCTGAAGGAGAAGACCGTGGCCGCGCTGCGCAATCGCATCACACACGTGATCCTGCCGCAGGAGAATGCTCGCGACCTGGACGAGCTGCCGGCGGAGGTGAAGGCCGGCATCGTGTTCCATCCGGTGCGCTCGATGGACGAGGTGCTCGCCGTGGCACTCGCGCACAGCGTGATCGGGCGCGCGCCCGACGAGACGGCGACGATGGTGGCGCATTGAGCTCGCCGCGCGCGCGCGGCGGAGCGAGGGACGGTGCCGGCGCCGGTACGACGGATCCCCTGGTCATCCGGTCGCTGGAGTTCATCGGGCCGATGGCGACGGCGGAGGGGTGGCGTCCCACGAACGAGCTGCCGGAGGTGGCGTTCGCCGGTCGCTCCAACGTCGGCAAGTCATCGTTGCTGAACCGGCTGGTGCGACGCAAGGCATTCGCCCGTGTGAGCAACACGCCGGGACGCACGCGCGAGATCAACTTCTTCAAGGTCAACGGCCGATTCGTCCTCGCGGATCTGCCGGGTTACGGCTACGCGAAGATCTCGAAGACGCGGAAGGCGGAGTGGCTGCCGCTCATCGAGGGATACCTGCGGATGTCCCCGGCATTGCGCGGCGTGGTGCAACTGCTCGACGTGCGGCATCATCCGTCGGAGGAAGACTTGCAGATGCTCGATTTTCTCGCCGAGATCGAGGCGCCCACCATCGTCGTGCTGACGAAGATCGACAAGTTGCGCGCGCGTGAGGTGCCCGATCGCGTGCACGAGATTGCCGTTGCGCTGCGACTCGAGGACGAGCAGATGATTCCCTTCAGTGCGGAGACGAATCAGGGTCGCGATGAGCTGGCCTCGGCGCTCGTGGCGCTCGTGGAGCAGGCGCCTTGGCGCATGCCATCGGGAGCGGCATCGGTGGCGCCGGTGGCGGATCCGACGGTGGCACCGGAAGCGTCATCGACCCGCCCGGCAGACGAAACCGAGGACGCGCCCGCCGAGTGAATCGGGGGTGCAATCGACATCCGACCCGCCCAGATTACGACCATGCCTTTTCTTCCCCTGCGCACCCTGCCGCCGACCGCCATCGCGAGTCTCGAGCAGGCCTGGCTCGAGCGCATCGCCGATCGACTCGCCAATCCGGCGGCCGATGTCGCCGCCGATCGGGCTCGGCTCTGCCGAGAGACGCTGGCCGAGCTGACCTTTCCGCAGTACGCGGCGAACTACGACACCGCGGTGGCGGATGCGTCGCTCCCGATGGGCACGCGACTGCTACTGTCCGCGCTGGACCCGCGAAACGTGACGCTGGAACCGGAGTTCTACTCCGACTGTGACGACGCGCGGTTTCAGCCGGTGAAGCCGTTGCTCTGGCTCTGGTATTCGTTCGACCGCACCGTGCTCGCCGGGCAGAACGTCTCCCTCGCGGTGAAACTGCGGCAGTTGCTCGCGCGGCGGATCTTCGCGTCGTGCGGCGAGAACTTCAAGGCATTCCAGCACGTGGAGTTCTCGTTCGGCTACAACATGGACGTGGGCGACAACGTCGTCATCCATCGCAACGTGCTGCTCGACGACCGGGGCGGCATCCGGATGGGCAACGGAGTGTCGGTGAGCGATTACGCCAACATCTACAGCCACACCCACAGCATCGTCGACCAGCGCGACGTGACCAATGCACTGACGGTGCTGGAGGACGGTGTGCGAATCACCTACCACGCGACCGTCCTCGCCGGCGTGCACGTGGGTGAGCAGGGGATGGTGGGGGCGAGCGCGGTGGCGACGAAGGACGTGCGGCCCTACCACGTCTACGTCGGCATTCCGGCGAAGAGCGTGCGCGTGAAGCCCAACGCGCCCGAGCCGGCGACCATCCTGCGGACAGCAGAACACCGCGTGCCCCGGCCGTAGCGGATCACAACACGCGGAGCACGTCCTCCACCGGACCGGCGTCGCCCCGTTGCAGCAGCAGCAACACATCGCGCAACGCGGCCCGTTCGCGCGGCCACACGAAGCGGTCCAGCGCGCGCTCCGGCACGAGCCACTCGGAGCGTGCATGCTCGTTGCCGAGCGTGATCTCGGCAGCCGGATCGACGAAGGCAGCGAAGGAGACGGCCAGCTCCACCGTGTGCGAGCGATGCAGGTAGAATGGCTGCACGCAGACGATGTAGAGCCGCTGCACGTCGAGACCGGTCTCTTCACGCACTTCGCGAACGGCAGCCTGCTCGGGCTCTTCATCCGGCTCGATGCGGCCGTGCACGGTTTCCCACGACATGGGGCAGCGGGTGTCCTTCGCACGCTGAAGGGTGAGGATCCGCCACCCGTCGGTGCGGGGACTGATGAGGAAGACGTCGACGGTGCCGACGTTGATCGTGGCCATGACGGCGAGTGGTTGGTGGCGGAACGACGCCTGACGAGTGAATGCGCGCCGGTAGTCTGGCGACCGCGCGATACACGCGACAGTGGCGACGGCCGTCAGCCACGAGATCGCCACCGCAGCAGCGCGAGCATGGTGGCGAGCAGCACTCGGCCGCTCGCATCCGCCGGCAGGATGATATCCGCCTCGCGTGCGAGCGTACGGACTTCCTCGCCCCATGCGGCGCTCGCCGCACGCGCCACGACGAGCGCGCTCGGCGGTCCAGCCGCCACGATGCCGGGCTCGTCGAGCACGATGACGTCGACGTTCGCGAGCGCCTCGGAGTGGGGTGCGTCGGCGCCAACGGTGACCACGTCGACCTGACCGCCGAGTACGGCGGCGGCGGCGTGGAGCTCGTCGCGCAGCGGACTTGCGGCGACGTCGTGGGCGCGCGTCATCCACGCGACGCGTACTCGAACGGATGACGCTGTCGCGGATGACGCCGCGGAGGAGGTACCCGGCGGCGGAGGTGGCGCGCGGAATCGGGGCTCCGTGACGAGGCTGACTGGGGCGGCCGCCACGCGGCGCAATTCGTCGGCGGTGGTGGCGCCGCTGCGGACGAGCGCCATTCCACTCTCCCACAGCGACGCGCACCCGGTGGATCGGGCGCACTCCGCAATGGATTCGGTGGGCGCGCCGGCGGCGACGCGCCGCTCGAATTCCGGCGATGCGATCAGCACTTCCGCGATCGCCAGGCGACCGCGGTAGCCGGTTCGGTCACACGCGGGGCAGCCGACCGCGTCGCACTCCGGGCAGATGCGCCGCACGAGCCGCTGGGCGATCACACCCTTCACCGCCGTGGCGATCTTGTAGCCGGCGACACCGATGTCGACCAGGCGCGTGACGGCGCTCGCCGAATCGTTCGTGTGCAGGCTGGAGAGCACGAGATGACCCGTGAGCGACGCCTGGATGGCGATCTCCGCCGTTTCGCGGTCCCGGATCTCGCCGACGAGGATGACGTCCGGGTCCTGGCGCATGATGGACCGAAGCGCCGCACCGAAGGTGAGGCCGGCGCGTTCATGTACCTGCACCTGCACGATGCCGGGCAACCGGTATTCGATGGGGTCTTCCACCGTGACGATGTTCACGCCGCGCGCCGCTATCTCACGCAGGGCCGCGTACAGGGTGGTGGTCTTGCCGGATCCAGTCGGTCCCGTGACCAGGACGAGCCCCTCCCGCTGCTCGAGCAGGGAGCGGATGCGCCGCACGTCATCGGGGGCGACGCCAATGGCGTCCAGCGTGCGCAGCCCGGCGCTGCCGTCGAGGACGCGGACGACCACTTTCTCGCCGTGTGACACCGGAAGTGTGGATACACGGAGGTCGACGATGGCGCCGCGCACCGCGATGCGCGCGCGTCCGTCCTGCGGACGGAGCCGGTCGGCGATGTCCAGCCCGCACAGGATCTTGATGCGTGAGACGAGTGACGGCGCGATGCCCCGTGGAAGGGTGCGCACCTGTCGCAGCACGCCGTCGACCCGTTGCCGGACGGCGATGCCATGTTCCTCCGGCTCGAGATGGATGTCGCTGGCACCGCTGCGAATGCCCTCGGCAAGCAACTGATCCACGAGCCGGCTGACCGACGCGCCCGACTCCACCGCCGTCTCGCCACCGGATTCAGCGCCGAAGGCGAGGTGCTGGACCTCGACGGGAGGCGACGCGGCATCGCGCAGAACGCCAGCGTCGGCGCCCGCGTACCACCGGTCGATCTGCCGAGCGAGTTCGTCGGGCGTCGCGTACGCCCACCGCACGCGCTGTCCCGTGGCGAAGCTCACGGTTCGCTCCGCGTCGAAGTCGTCGGGATCGCTCGTCGCGATGAGGAGCGCTCCCTGCTCCTGGGCGATGGGCAGCACGCGGTGCTGCCGCGCCCAGCGTTCGGACAGCAGCGCCACGGCCCGAGGATCGACGCGGGAGAAGTCAGCCGAGGGGAGGAGGCAGGGCGCGGTCACGCGTGCACCTTAGCGTGTGCGAGGCTGCCGACGTCATCGCGGGAGTGCGCCCCCAACCGAATTACTTCGCCGAGGTGGGGAACCCGATGCGTGCCCCCACCGCGCTCTCGATCGTCCCTGAGGGCTGCCACGACCCACAACTTCTCGGGAGACGCCATGAGACACCTCCGCGCGATTCACACTGTCATCGTGATGACGTTCACGCTCGTGCGCCCCGTTTCGGCATCCGCCCAGCAGGGGCGTGAAACGATCGCGGGGTCGCCGAGGCCAGCGCCTCCGTCGGAGGGCGTCCGCTATTCGAGCCGCGAAGCGGACTTCGTGGTCGGCAGGCAGGTCCACCTGCGATCCACCAAGACTCTCATCGGCCGGATCACGGCGGTCGATGACGACCACCGCTTTCCTGCCGACCGTTTTCCGCGCGCGCGGATGAAGGCGGTGCGGATCGAGCGTCGTGATGGGCCAGTGGATTGGGTGCCCGTCGAGCGCATCACGCGCATCTACGTGGTTCGGTAGCCGATCGACCGGCGTTCGCGAGGCTACAGGATTCCCCAGAACTCTCGCGCCACGTCCACGTTCACCGTCCACCGGCCACCGCGCAGTCCGCGCGCGAGCTGTACCCGCAGCAGGTCGAAGAACGGGGTGATCGCGATCCCCGCGCTGGGATAGACTCCCGTGGGGTGCGCGGCGTCGGTGTCGAGCGCGCGACGGACGAGGCTCCCCTGCACGAACGGCGCGAGCGTGGCCTGGCCGGGAACGGTACCGAACCGCCCGAGCCGAATCGCGGGCGCGGGGACGGGAATGCGCCACTCCACGCGCTGCGACAGGACCGACCGCGCAGCAAACTCGTGATAGGCGTAGCCCGGTGCGCTGGTGGGCCCGCCGAACCAGATCAACTCCTGCGCCGGCAGGTCGGCGCTCCCCCCGACAGCGCCCGCATAGGTCTGGAGCACGAGCCGTTGCGTGCCGATCGCCCGCTCGACCGCGAGTGAAAGGAATGCGCGAGCGACATGGCTCGTCGCGCGCGGCACGAGGGCTTCGTTCACCGTGACGCGGCTCGCTCTCAGCTCACCGCTCGCCCGCACCTCCGTGCCGAAGAACGACAGCGACGTGGTGCGCTCGACTGACAGGGCGAGCCGCACCGCGCGCAACGGTGTGGCCAGGAGGATGCGAGGGAATCGCCCCTGCGCCGGCCGCGCGCGAATCTCGAGCGCGGTCTGACGCTCGGCCGACAGATCGAGCCCGAGCTGCAGGCCAGCGAGGTCGGACCGGTGCACGCCGATGCCAACTCCCTCCACTCCGTACGGGTCCGTGGCGTCCGCCCCGAACTCCTGCGCGGCGATGGAGTTCACCAGGCCCGAGCGTTCCTGCACGTCCCCCGCATCACGAAAATCGCGAACGGCGAAGAGCCGCGCGCCGCCCGCGGGCGACCGCCATTCCAGCGCTGCCCGTCCCTTCACCTCACGATCGTCCACGCCGTATCGCGCGCGGACCTGCGCATCGAAGCCGCGGCCGAACCGGGTGGCGAGGCCGCCGCCCAGCGCGAGCCCCTCGGCCCGGTTGAACCGGGCGAAGTCGGATGCGCCGAGTGCGGACAGCACGAGCGTCTGGGGACGTCGCAGGGCCTGTGCGCGCACGAGCGCCCTCGCCTCGTCCTGGACCTTGCGGATCTCGACGTCGGTGACCGCGCGCACTTCGGGCGGCAGCGAATCGAGCACGCGACCGGAGAAGCGGAAGGTGTCGCGCACGGCCTGTGGCGCCATCGTGATCTCCGGTCCGATGAACAGCCCGCGCGACAGGCCCGTGTTCAACTGATAGTCACCGATTTCCCACCGCCCGCGGATGATGCCGCGGACCGGAAAGTCGAGCCACGTGCCGCCGCGCCGGATCTCGATCTCCTGCTTGCGGGGCAGCCAGAACCGTCCGTTGATGAGGCTATTTTCCACCACGACGAACAGGTCGTCGAGCGCGCGGTCGAGAAACGCGGCGCGCGTGAAGTTGAACGCCATGCGCACCACCTGCGCATCGTCGCGATCGATGTACATCGCGCCGATGATGCGCGGCTGGCGGTCGTCGCGCGGGCGCACCTTCACCTCGTACAGCACGATCGTGCGTCCGGGGAGATTGAGCGGCAGGGAATCCGTGATCGCGAAGTCGTACGCCGGCAGTCCCTGAGCCGAGAGCGGGTGCGGGACGTCGCGCACTTCGTCACCGTCACCCAGCCGGATGATCGCCGGAAAATTGTTCTGGACGATGCCGAGGTGGTCGCGGTGGTAGTTGATGTCGGTGGGGAGCAGCAGAGTGTCGCGCCGGCCGACGATGCGCTGCTTGCTGAGGCCAGGCGCCATCCAGAAGATCTCGTTCACCAGCTCGTCCGCCTTCACCACGCGCGGAGGCTCGCTCAGTCCCTCGCCCACCTGGGCGAGGAAGGTGACGTAGCCGTGCGCGATGGCCTTGAAGTCCCGGATGCCGGTGTCGGCGAGCTGCTGGACGCGCCGTTCGGTGGCGCGCTCCACCAGCGCGCGGGAGCGCGGGTCGTTCCAGGCTTGCGCGGAGGCCCACCGCGGGGCGAGCACGGTGAGCAGCACGCAGGCGGCGCATGCTGTGGCAGACAGGCGATACATTGCCGAAAGGTCGCCGCCGATCCGGACCCGGACAAGCACGCGCTTCCCCCACCGCACGACATGAGCTTCGCCGACTTTCAGCGCCGCGCTCGACCCAATCACCTCGTGCCGGTGTGGCGCGAGATGCTCCTCGACACCGACACACCGGTGACCGCCTTCGCGAAGTTGCGCGAGGGACCGTTCGCCTTCCTGCTGGAGAGCGCGCCCGCCGGGAGCGAGACCTGGTCGCGATACACCTTTCTCGGCAGCTCGCCGCGCGGCGCCTGGCGCCTGCGCGACGGTGTCGTGGACGAGTGGACCCCGGATGCTGGCTGGCACGGCGCGCACGCTCCGCCGCATCCGCTCGAGCATCTCGACGCGCGGCTCCGCGCCTACCCACCCGTGGAGGCGCCCGAGCTTGGCGCGTTCTGGAGCGGGGCCGTGGGATTCTTCAGCTACGACGCCGTTCGCTTGATCGAGCGTCTCCCTGCCCCACCTCCGCGCGGCGACACCGCGCCGGACAGCCTGTTCATCTTCACGGACGCCGTCGTCATCATCGATCATCTGCGCTCGCAGGCGCGCGTCGTCGTGGGTGCGCGCGTGGATGACGACATGAGCGAGCCCGCGTTGCGCGCCGCCTACGATGCCGCGGTCAGCACGGTGGATGGCACGATGGCGCGCCTGCGTGCGCCGGTGACACTGCCGTCGCTCGACCTGCGCGTTGATGCGCCGGCGGCGGAGGGCGTCTCCTTGTACGACCGCGACCGGTTCCTCACCGACGTGGACCGGATCAAGGAATACATCGCGGCGGGCGACGCGTTTCAGGTGCTGCTCGCACGACGCATCCGGGTGCCGCACGACTTTCCGTCGGACGCGTTGTACCGCGCGCTGCGTGCGCTCAATCCGTCGCCGTACATGTATCATCTCGTGCTCGACGGGCTCGAGCTCGTGGGCAGTTCGCCTGAACTGCTTGTGCGGGTGGACGCCGGCGCCGTGACGGTGCGACCCATTGCCGGCACGCGTCCGCGCGGCGCCACGCCGGAGGCCGACGCACTCATGGCGGCGGAACTGGCGAGCGACGAAAAGGAGCGCGCCGAGCACGTGATGCTCGTCGATCTCGGCCGCAACGACGTGGGACGCGTCGCGGAGTACGGCAGCGTGGCGGTGAGCGACTTCATGACGGTGGAGCGGTATTCGCACGTGCTTCACCTGGTGAGCCAGGTTTCCGGGAAGCTCCGGCCCGGACTCGACGCTCTCGACGCGCTGCGCGCCACCTTCCCCGCCGGCACCATGACCGGAGCACCCAAGGTTCGCGCGATGCAGATCATCGACGAGCTCGAGCCGGAACGGCGCGGCGCGTACGCGGGTGCGGTGGGCTACATCGGCGCGGGCGGCGCCCGGATGGACCTCGCCATCACCATCAGGACCTGCGTCCTGCACGAGGGCGTGGCGTCCATCCAGGCCGGCGCGGGCATCGTGCAGGATTCGATTGCCGCCAGCGAATGGGCGGAGACGGAGAACAAGGCGCGCGCCGTGCTCACCGCCATTGGACGGGTCAGGGAGGCGATGCGTCGGAATCGCTAGGATTCCCCGAGAGCCGAGGCCATATTTGACCCGCGATGCCCCTTCGCCTGATCAGCCCCGATGGAACGACGGTGTACGAGATCCGTGACGGCGTTCCGCTCATCGTCGGGCGCGCGCCCACGTGCGACCTGCCGATCTTCCATCCCACGATCTCCCGCCGCCACGCCGAGCTGAGCTCGGACGGCGCCGTGCTCCTGCTGCGCGACCTGGCGTCGAGCAATGGCACCTTCGTCAACGGCACCAAGGTCGAGCATGGACGGGCGCTGACGGACGACCTGGTCTCGTTCGGCAAGGTGGGGTTCAGGCTGGAATCGTTCGGTGCCCCCACGCCCGTGGTTTCGCATGCGAGCGTGCAGCGCACGACGATCGGGGCGACGATCGTGCGCCAGATTCCGATGCGCGATCCCACCGCCGCCATCTCGACGCTGGACCGTCCCTCCATCGTCGCCGGCGGCATGACGCGGGGGATCGTCTCGCCGCTCAGCGCCCCGCCGAGCGACAAGAGCCAGCAGAAGCTCGCCACGCTGCTCGAGGTCTCCAAGGGACTCACGCGCGCGGTGGACGTGGACACGATTCTCGACAAGATCGTGGGATACGCCTACGGCACGCTCGAGGTGGATCGCGTCGCCATCCTGCTCTGCGACGAGAACGACGAGCTGGTGCCCAAGATCGCGCGCGACAAGCGCGGGGGTGACGTGCCGCGATCGGTACCGCAGTCCATCGCGCGCAAGGCGGTGGCCGAGAAGGTCGCGCTCCTCACCGACAATGCGGGCGAGGACGAGCGCTTCGGCGGGCAGTCCATCGTCATGCAGCAGGTACGCTCGGCCATCTGCGCACCATTGATCGGCAGTGCGGACCGCGTGCTCGGCGTGCTTTACGTCGACAACCCGAGCATTACGCATCGCTTCAGTGACGATGATCTGGAGTTTCTCGTCGCGTTCGCCGGCATTGCGGCCGTCGCGATCGAGAATTCCCAGTTCGCCGAGCGCATCCGGCGCGAGGGCATCGTGCGCAGCAACTTCGAGCGGTACTTCGCGCCGCAACTCGCGGCGCGCATCGCCAGCTCGGTGGAAGCCACGAAGCTGGGAGGCGACAAGCGGCCGGTGGCCGTGCTGTTCAGCGACATTCGTGGATTCACCGCACTGTCCGAGACGATGAACTCGGACGAGATGGCCAAGCTCCTCACCGAGTACTTCACGGAGATGGTAGAGTGCGTGTTCCGCCACGGCGGCATGCTCGACAAGTTCATCGGTGACGCGGTCATGGCGCAGTGGGGGGCGCCGCTCGGCAATCCCGACGATGCCGATCGCGCGATGCAGGCGGCGATCGACATGATGAGTGCGCTGGACGAACTCAATGTCCGATGGCGCAACGAAGGACGGCCGACGCTGGAGATCGGGATCGGCTTGAACTACGGCGAGGCATTCGCCGGCAACATCGGATCGGAGCGCCGCCTCGAGTTCACCGTGATCGGCGATACCGTGAACACCGCGAGTCGACTCTGCTCCGCGGCCGGTCCGGGAGAGATCCTGCTCTCCGACGAGATGCGGAAGGCGATGAAGACCCCTCCCAAGTTGACGAAGCGCCCTCCGATGGAGCTGAAGGGAAAGAGCCAGCCCGTGCCGGTGTATCGCGTGAAGCTCGGCTGATGCGCGCTGATGTTCCGGCGGGATACGTGCGGGTGGCCGCCGGCCGGTGCACGGCGGTGGCGCGGATGGAGCTCGAGGACGATGCCCGCGCGCTGCTGGCCGATGGTACGCTCTACGAGGCCGCCGCACGCGACCTGGGCGCCCGGCCCCTGGCGGGACGGGGCGTCGCGTACGCGATCTCGTTGCCCGTGACCGGTGCGCGTGTCGTCGTGCGACACAACCGTCACGGTGGCCTGCTCGCGCCGCTCACGAAGGACTTCTTCCTGCCGCCGACGCGCGCGCCGCACGAGCTGGACGCGTCGTTGCGGCTCACCGCAGCGGGTGTCCGCACCCCCTCCGTCTCGATGTACGCGATCGAGTCGGTGCACGGCGTGCTGCGACGCGCCGACGTGATGACACTGGAGGTACTGGGCGGGCGCGACCTCGGGTCGTACCTGCTTCCCGGCGAAGTGCCGGCCGTGCGCGCCGAAGCATGGCGGGCCACTCGGGCGCTCGTGCGATCGCTCAACGCCGCGGGAGCACGGCATCACGACCTGAACGTGAAGAACGTGCTGCTCGCCGATGGCGACGGCGGACTCGTGGCATGGGTGCTCGACGTGGACCGCGTCCGGTTCGGGCAGGCGCACGCGGCGAGCGTGCGCGTCGGCAACGCCACGCGGCTCCTCCAGTCGGCCCGAAAGTGGCGCGCCGAGCGCGGTGCCGTGTTCGAGGAGCGCGAAGTGGCGGCGCTCGGCGCGCCGCACGATTCGTCCGCGGATCCGTAATGCGTCGCGCGTGAGCCGGGCCTGATGCGGCCATCGCTCATCATCACGACGTTCGACCGCCCGGACGCACTCGAGCTCGTGCTGGCGAGCGCGCTGTCACAGTCGGTGCTGCCCCGCGAGCTGCTCGTCGCCGACGACGGATCCGGCGCCCCCACCGCCGACGTCGTCGCGCGGTTCGTGCCGCGCTTCGCTGCACGAGGTGTCGCCGTCCACCACGTGTGGCATCCCGACGAAGGCTTCCGCGCGGCGGCCATCCGGAATCGGGCGTTGGCGAGGTCCAGTGGCGCGTACATTCTGCTCATCGACGGCGACTGCGTTCTGCATCCGGACTTCGTGCGTTCGCATCTCGCCTTTGCGCGCACCGGTCGATTCGTGCAGGGCACGCGCGTGCTGCTCGATCAGGCGCGAACGCGACGAGCGCTCGCCGCCGGGGACACACGATTCGGGATCTTCGAACGGGGGATCGGCAATCGCCTCAATGCCTGTTCGCTCGGCGCGCTGTCCCGCTTTGTTCCCACGCCCACCGATCCACTGTCGGGCGTGCGGAGCTGCAACATGGGGTTCTGGCGCGCCGACGCCATCCTCGTGAACGGGTTCGACGAACGATTCGTGGGGTGGGGCCGCGAGGACAGCGATTTCGTCGCCCGCCTGATGCATGCGGGAGTGCGTCGCCGGAAGCTCAAGTTCGGAGGCATCATGTATCACCTCTGGCACCCCGAGCGGCCGCGCGATGCGCTGATGGTGAACGACGCGCTGCTCGACACCACGCTCCGTGGGAACTCGACGCGGGCGCTCCGCGGCATGACCCAGTACATGACGGCGCCGACACTCGAGACACGGGCGGAATGACACGAGGCTGCCTGCCGTACTTTCGCCGCGCTACCTTGTCCCGATGCTGACGACCGCCCCGCGCCGGATCGGGATCGTGATGATGAGCGCGGTGGGTGACGCGGTGCACGTGCTGCCGCTGTTGACGGCGCTCAAGCGGCGTTCCGCGGACGTGCACGTGACGTGGGTGCTGCAGCCTGGCGCCGCGTCGCTGGTGCGCGGTCATCCGGCGGTGGACGACATCGTGGAGTTCGATCGCGCGCTCGGCTGGCGCGCCTTTCCAGCCGTCAGGCGCCAGCTCGCGCAACGCGCATTCGATGTCGTGCTCGCGCTCCAGGTGTACCTGAAAGCGGGGATCGTGACGTCATTCACCCGCGCGCCGGTGAAGCTGGGCTTCGACCGAACGCGGGCGCGCGACCTGAACTGGCTGTTCACGACCGACCGTATACCGGCGCGAGCGGGTCAGCATGTGCAGGATCAGTACTTCGAGTTCCTGGACGCGCTGCACGTGCCGCACGATCCGGTGGTGTGGGACCTCGGTCCATGGCCGAACGAGCGTGCCTGGCAGCGCACGTTCTACGACCAGTTCGACCGCCCCGTGGCGCCGATCGTCGTGGGGACGAGCAAGGCGGAAAAGGACTGGATGCCGGAACGTTGGGCCGAGGTGTGCGACGCGCTGCATGGAGACTTCGGGCTCCAGCCGCTGCTCGTCGGCGGTCGCTCGGCGCGCGAGCTCAGCGCCGAGCGCATGATCCTCGAGCGCGCACGCGTGCCGGTGTCGTCGGCGCTCGGCTCCGGCCTGCGCAATCTCGTGGGCATCCTCGATGGCGCGGCGCTCGTGCTCTCGCCCGATACGGGCCCGCTGCACATGACCGTCGCGCTCGATCGGCCAGTCGTCGCGCTGATGGGCTACACGAACCCCAAGCGCGTGGGGCCCTACCGACGCTTTCACGACCTGCTCATCGATGCGTACGGCGACCCGGGCGAGGACTATCCCCTGTCGATGGAGAATCGGCCCGGGCGCATGTCGCGCATCACCGTGCGCGACGTGCTCGACCGGGTGGAGCGCTGGCGAACGACCTACGCCGGCGCTACCAGGGTGAGCGCCCCGCCGAACGCGTAGCGCACGCCCAGCTCGCCCAGCAGCCGCACGAGCCGTTGCAATGGCAGGCCCATGACGGCGAAGTAGTCCCCGTCCACGCGCGAGACGATCGTCGCGCCGAAGCCCTGGATCCCGTACGCGCCGGCCTTGTCCATCGGCTCGCCCGTGGCGATGTAGGCGTCGATATCCGCGCGGCTCAGAGGATGAAACGTCACGTCAACGGTTTCCACCGACGACCGCACCGCGCCACGCCACTGCACCGCGACGGCGGTCATCACGACGTGCGTCCGGCCCGAGAGTCGCGTGAGCATCTCGATCGCGTGCTGGCCGTCGCGCGGCTTGCCGAGCACGTCGCCATCCACGACGACGATCGTGTCACTGCCGATGACGAGCGCGTCGGGCTCGCGGCCGGCCACCACGGCTGCCTTCTCTCTGGCCAGTCGCTCGGCATGCGGCGCCGGCCGTTCGCCCGGCCGATACCGCTCGTCGAGATCGGCCGGAAGTACCGTGTGCGGGATGCCCACCAACGTCAGCAACTCGCGTCGGCGCGGCGATTGGGAGGCGAGGATCACACGCGGGACAGTCATCGTTCCAGCCACAGGGTCACGGGTCCGTCGTTCACGAGCTCCACGTCCATCATCGCGCCGAACTCTCCTGCCTCCACGGTCATGCCACGCGCCCGCAGCAGCGCGAGAAATCGCTCGTACAGCACGACGGCGACGTCGGGCCGTGCCGAGCCGACGAAGCTGGGGCGGCGTCCCTTCGTGGCATCGCCATAGAGCGTGAATTGCGACACGACGAGCAGCGCTCCACCGACGTCGTCCAGCGCCAGGTTCATCTTGCCGTCCGCATCGGCGAACAGGCGCAGACCGACGATCTTGTCGGCCATCCACGTGAGCGCAACCTCCGCGTCGTCGTGCGTGAGGCCGACGAACAGCAGATAGCCTCGGTCGATCCGGCCGGTGGTGCGCGCGCCGACGCGGACTTCCGCGCGCGACACGCGTTGCAGGAGCACGCGCATGAGTGTGGTGAACGGGGTGGCGGAAGATACGTCGCGGCTTGTTCCCGTGCGTCGCGCACGCCAGCTTGCGGCATGAGCTCCCCAGCGCGCGTTTACGAGCACACGGTGGATGTCGAGACGCCCGAGCTCGTGCGCATCAGCTACTCCATTGCCGGCGTCGGATCCCGCGTGCTTGCCGCGCTCACCGATCTCGCGATCTGCTTCGCCGCCCTCATGGTGGTGCTCATCGCCGTGGCCGTCCTCGATCCGTCGGAGACACCGACGGGCGGACTGTCCGCGAGCTGGGCGATGGCGTTCCTGATCCTCGTGCAGTTCGCCATCCTCTGGGGCTACTACGTGCTGTTCGAAGGACTGATGGACGGCCAGACCCCGGGCAAGCGCCTCCATCGGCTTCGCGTCGTGCGCGAGGGTGGGTACTCGGTGACGTTCGCGGTGTCCGCCGTGCGAAACCTGGTTCGCATCGTCGACATGCAACCCGTGTTCTTCTACCTCGCTGGACTGGGCAGCATCCTGCTGACCCGGCGCGGCCAGCGGCTCGGCGATATCGTGGCGGGCACGCTCGTGGTGCGCGAGGCGGTGCGCACGACGGCAGGTCGGCTCGTGGCGTCGACTCCGTCCGCGTCAGCGACCGATGCGGCGGCGGATGGCGCGCCCGCGCTGCAGACCGCGCTGAGCGAAGAGGAGTTCCGCATCCTCGGGCAGGTGGTGCTGCGCTGGGATACCCTGGACGCGAGTCGGCGCGATGCTCTGGCCGGTGGACTTGCCGAGCGACTGGGGGATGCACTCGCCGACGACCGCCGCACGCTCCGTGTCCGGCTCGTTGCGCTGCATGCGCAGGAACAGGGCGCGCGCGCGCGCGGCGTGTCGTCTCGAGGAGAGACCGGCGCCGGCCGCGAGCGTCAGGCGCTCATCGCCGCGAACGCTCCGCGCTGGGAGCGGTTCGCCGCCCTGCTCTCGACGGCTCAGCGACGTGGACTCCGCGCGCTCGGCGAAGCTGGCGTGCGGGAGTTCGTGGCCGAGTATCGCGCGCTCAGCGCGGATCTGGCGCGACTGCGCACCGCGTCGGGCGGACATGCGCTCGACGAACTGTTTCAGCTCGGCCGCCTCGTCGCCGGTGCGCACAACCTGCTGTACCGCGACCGTGGTGTTCCCCTCCGCACGGCGCTCGCCTTCCTGTTCTCCGGGGTTCCGCGCGAGATCCGCCGGTCCGCCGCGCCCATCGCCCTTGCCGCCCTGCTGCTCTTCGGCCCCGCCATCGTGGCCGCCGTGGCGGTGGCGCGCACGCCCGGGCTCGCCGCGCGCATGCTCCCCGAAAGCATGCTTCGCCGCGCCGACGACGGAGTGCGACGTGCGCGCAACGGTGAAGGCTACATCGACGATCCGCAGCTCTTCCGCCCCGTGATGGCGAGCAGCATCGTGGCCAACAACGTCCAGGTGAGCTTCGCGGCGTTCGCCGGCGGTGTGACGGGCGGACTGCTCACGGCTGTCCTCATCGTCATGAACGGCATCTCGCTCGGCAGCGTGGTAGGGCTGTATGCGAGCAAGGGCATCGGATTGCTGCTGCTGGCGTTCGTCGCGCCGCATGGAGTGCTCGAGCTGTTCGCCATCTGTGTCGCCGCAGGCGCTGGCTTCCTCATCGCCGCCGCGCTGCTACTGCCGGGCGCTCGTACGCGTCGCGCGGCGCTCGCCGCGCAATCGCGCCGCGCCATTCGGCTCATCGGTGCGTCCACCCTGCTCCTGCTGGTGGCCGGTCTCCTCGAGGGGCTCGTGTCACCGATCGAGTGGTGGCCGCTGGAGGGCAAGCTCGCGGTGAGCGGCACCACCCTCGTATTCCTCGTGCTCTATCTGCGCGGCGGACGTGCGGACCCGCGAGCGCCGGTCGCGGCGACGGCATTACCCACCTCCCTCGCGCTCGGCGCCGTCAGAGTGCACCGCGCGCCTTGAGCTCCAGATACTGGCTCACGACGGCCGCGGCCATGGCGTCGGGAGCGACATCGAGGACCACGATGCCGGCGTCGCGCATGCGCTGGAGTGCCGTCGCCCGCTCAGCCAGCAGCTCTTCCGCGGCGGCACTCCGGTAGAGCGCGTCCACGTCGCTCGTCCGCGGCGACAGGACAGCGGCGCCGAGCAGCGCGTCGTTCCGGAGCGCGACCACCACGGCGAGATGCCGTGATGCGCCGCGCGACAAGTGGGCGAGCATGGTACGCGCGGCGCGGGCATCGATCACGTCGGTGAGCAGCACGACGAGTGCGCGCTTGCGCTGGCGCAGCGCGAGCGCGCGGAACGCCGCCGCGTAGTCCGGCTCGACGAGCGACGGCTGCACCGTGACGAGCGCGGCACGCAGGGACCGCAGCCCATCGAGCCCGCGCTGCGCCGGCACGAGCACCCGAAGCTTGTCGTCGAAGACCATGGCACCAACACGATCGCCCGCGCGCCCGGCGACATCCGCCAGCACGAGCGCCGAGGACAGCGCGTACTCGAATCGGGGGAACTCGCCCGCGAGCTGGGTCATCGAGCGTCCGGCGTCCACCAGCACGTACAGTGTCTGGGACTGCTCCACCGTGAACTCGCGCGAGATCGGATGACCGCGACGCGCCGTCGCCTTCCAGTCGATGTGGCGGGGATCGTCCCCGACGACATAATCGCGCAGCCGGGCGAAGCTCCGTCCGGCGCCGCGCCGCCGAGCATCGCGCACGCCGGCTGCGGCCAGCCGCTCGTGGACCGCCAGCCAACGAAACCGCCGGATGCCGGCCAGCGACGGTGCGACGACGATCTCGTCGCCGGGCGAGTAGCGTAGCGTACGCGCCACGAGTGCGAGCGGCGTGCGCACGCGAAGCGCCACTTCGCCGAGCGCGGCGCGTCCCCGCGCTCGGCCTTCGGCGCGTATCGTCGTCATCGTCCGGCCGTGGGCGGACACGGCAAGCGGCGCCGACGCGGGCGACGAGGCGAGGAAGCTGGACGTGATGACATCGTGCACGGCGACGACGAGCCGGCGGCCCCATCGCGACTGCACCTCGTACTCGCCCTCGACCGTGTCGCCCACGCCCACCGACGTGGGCAGGGAGCGCCGTACCTCGAGGTCGTGGACGGCGGGCATGAGGGCGATGTCCAGCAGCACGGCGAGCACGAGCCCCGCGGTGCACGCGGTCGCGATCGCGAATCCCGCCGCACCGTCACTCACGAGCCAGACGACACCGAGGACTCCGGTGAACCCCGCGAGCCGGCTCGTCGGCGCGAAGCCGAGCACAGTGGCGCGACGCGAGTGGCCTGCCCTCACCTCGTCATTCCGGCGCGCGCACGCTGGCGAGCAGTGCGGTCAGCACGTCGTCGGGCGTGCGACCTTCCACTTCCAGCTCGGGCGCAAGGATGATGCGGTGGCGCAGCACGGCGGGCACGATGGCCTTCACGTCGTCGGGCGTGACGAAATCGCGACCGTCGAGCACCGCAGCGCCGCGCGCCGCACGGAACAGCGCCACCGTGGCGCGCGGCGATGCGCCGAGCGCGAGCATGCGTTCCGCTCGCGTGGCGCGCGCGATGTCGGCGGCGTACGCGCGGACCTCGGGCGCGACGCGCACGGCGTCGACCATGCGGCGCAGGCGGAGCACGTCGTCCGGCTGGAGGACCGGCGGCAGATCGCTGTCGAGCAGACGCTCCGCGTCGAAGCCACTTTCATAGCGGGTGAGCAGCTCCAGTTCCGCCTCTCGCGACGGATAGGGCATCACCGTCTTGATGAGGAAGCGGTCGAGCTGCGCCTCTGGCAACGGGTAGGTGCCTTCGTGTTCGATCGGATTCTGCGTCGCGAATACGGTGAACGCATCGCCGAGCGGTCGCGACACACCGTCCACCGTCACCTGTCGTTCCGCCATCGCCTCGAGAAGTGCCGACTGCGTCTTGGCCGGCGCCCGGTTGATCTCGTCGCCGAGCAGCAAGTCGGTGAAGACGGGGCCGGGCTGGAACTCGAATCCGCGTGCCGGGTCGCGCAACACGTTCACGCCAGTCACGTCCGACGGCATGAGGTCGGGCGTGAACTGGATGCGGGCAAAGCGCAGTCCCAGCGAGGCGGCGAGCGAGCGCACGAGCAGCGTCTTCGCCGTGCCCGGTACACCTTCGATGAGCACGTGGCCCCGGGCGAGATACGCGATGAGCGCGTCCGAGACCGTGGCGTCCTGTCCGACGACGCGGGTGGCCACTGCGGTGCGAACGCGCGCGAGCAGGTCGGCGCCCTGCTGAATGCTGAGACCGTCGGTCATGCGTCGGATATCGAGAGGGAATGCTCGAGGCGACGCAGTGCGCCGCCGATGTCGGGAAGCTCGCCGGGTGTAACCGGCTCGCGCAACGCGCGGCGGATCAGCGCGATGTCGCCGCGCAGGGACGGGTCGCTGGCCTCCACGTCGGCCAGGAAGGTGTCATCGGAGTGCCGTCGCGCTGTGGCGCTGCCGCGATGCACACGCTCGCGCAGGCCATGCAGCAGGCGCGTGACGATCGTGCGCGTCGCGCCCACCTGCTGGTACGCGTGCGCGAGTGCTTCCACCTGCTCGAGCGGATCGCGCCGCTCCACCACGCCGGTGTCTCTGGGTGGAAGGGGTCGCGGTGCGACCGCGGCAAGCCACACGAGCCCCGCGATCGCGAACGTGAGCAGCCCGCGGCCCACGGGATGATCGATGAGAAACCGCGCGGCCGTGCCCACCACCGACGGTTGCGGACCGAAACCCTGGTGAAACTCATCGAACACGAGCGTGCGACGAGGCGCGCCGCCGCCGGCGCGCAACCATTCCAGCATGCCGACCGCGAGCACGTCGGCCCCCCACTCGCAGCGGCGGAGCACGTCGTTGCGCAGCAAGTCGGGATCCGGAATCACGACGACGCGTCCGCGCCCGAACGCGAATCCGGCCGCTGCCGCACCCGCGTGGGCGACGACACCGGAATCGGATTGCAGTGCGGCGAGCACGACATGTCCGACCGGCGCGCCGCGCAGCCATCGCAGGCCGTAGAGATGCACCTTGCCATCCGGCCAGAGCGTCGGCCGAAGATCGCGCCGGCGGCACGCGACGCTGTCACCCGGCGCGCGGTAGAGGATGCCGCCGGGCGTGCGCCACAGCCCGAGTGAATCGGAAAGGGCGTTGCGCCCGTCGAAGACGAGCAGCAGTCCATCGCCCGCGCGCACCGCCTCCAGATAGGCGTGCGCCTCCGCGCCGGTGAGGCGCACGGGGGGCGCGAGCACGGCGTGAATCGTGTGCCCGCGCGTGCCCGACGCCGCTGGCGACCCCACGCTGTCGCGGCGCACGACGTTGAAACCGAGCCGCGCCGCCGTCTCCGCCAGGGCGCGAGCGCCGAGCAGTCCGGACAGGTGCGCGGAGAGCCGTTGGTCACCGAGGCGACCCGTGGACTGCTGGGGAGTGAGCAGGGCGAGCAGGATCACGAAGGCGCCGACGATCGGCAGGACGATCTTCGGCCGCGCCCACCAATCGCCCGTGCTGGTCTCTCCGGCTGACGTCGTCATGCCGCCAGCGTCCGCGGGGAGAAGGGCGACGCGAGGCGCACGAGATCCTGGAGCGACGCTTCGTCGGATCTCTGATGACCGTACACGACGAGATCGAACCGCCGGCTGAAGTCCCGGAACGGCGCGTACGACGACGAGCCACGAGCGCGCAGCTCGCGCGCGTAATCGCCGCTCGTCTTCGATGGATCGAATCGCAAGCGCTCCCTCACCACCAGCGTCGCCACGACGCCGCGGTAGAGTGCGTGCGCTGCCTCCTCGTACCGGCCGTCGGCCGCCAGCAGGTCGGCGTCGCGCCAGGGATCCTCGCGCGCGCCCGGGCGGAGCACGCGCCGTGCTGCCGAGCCGGCGCCATCACGAGCGCGCGACGAGAGCACGAGACGCGCGACGAGCAGAAGGGCGAGCCCGGCCGCGAACGTCAGCGCGATACCGCGCACGGACGTTCGCCCGTCGAGATATCCGAACAGCCGCTCGAGCCACTGCACCGTCCACTGCATCAGCCGCTCGCCGATGCTGCTCTGGATCGAGCGACGGAACGCGCCGTCCCGCACCACGGCGTCGACGGTGTCGTGGATCGCCTCCGCTGGCCACACGCGCTGGGGGATCTGGAGCATCACGAGGTCGCGCGCTCGCCCTGGGCGGCCGGTCTCGCGAGTGCGTCGGTCATCAGCTCGATGTCCAATCCTTCGCTCTGGATGCGCGCGTCGTAGTAGAGGAGCGTCTCGGTGATGGCCACCACGGGATACACCAGCACCGTGACCACCGCGCTCACCACGGTACTGATCACGAAGCTCCCCGACACCGACGCCAGCACGGAGAATCCGAGGACGAGCACATAGTAGATGATCGCGACGAGACCGAGCGTGTTGAGCACGTGCCACTTGCGCCCGCGCGAGAGCGACGCGGAGCGCGTGAGCGCGGTCCACAGGCCACCCCGTTCCAGCACGATCACGGGCGTGACGGCGAACAGCAGCGCGACGACCCAGAGAATCGGGAAGAAGAGAAAGACGAACGCCACGGCCATGAGGACGAATCGCACGGCGGCGCCCGCCAGCACGAGCGGTACGCGCGGCAGGGTGCGGCGCACGGCGATTCCCACGTGAACGGCCTCCCCGAGGTATGCCTGCGAGGCGCAGCCGAGCAGTACGGCGCTCATGAGGGAGAACACGAGCCAGCCACCGAGGAACGCCGTCACGGTCGACCAGAGGACATCGGCCTGAAGCAAATCGGGAGAGGCGCCCAGCAGTCGCATCGGGTCGCCGACCACGAACAGGCGCAGGAGCAGCAGCGGCGCGTAGGCGAGCGCCGAGCAGGTGACGAACTCCCCATAGTGGGCGCGGAGGATCCGGAACGCCGCGTCGACGAGCTCGCTGGGCGTGCGTGGACGCAGGTCGGGGGCGGTCATGCCTCGGGATGGGAAAGCGGGCGGAGCGACAGGAAAGGTGGCCTGCCGCACAACGCGCGGCAAAGAGTGGGCGGTTCGCGGCGCGGCGCGCGGCTTGCTTTGCATCGACCGACCTCTGCGATTGAACCCCCTGGCCCGTCGACGGTGTCCGATCTCCGCCTGAAGCTTTTCATCGCCGGCGATTCGCCCCGCTCCCGTCAGGCAGCGGCGAATCTGGCGCGCGCCGTCAGTACGCTCGACGACGAGGGCGTGCAGATCGAGACCGTCGACGTACTGACCGATCCGGACGCGGCGGACGAATACCGCATCCTCACCACGCCCACCGTGGTGCGCGAGTCGCCGGCTCCTCGGCGTCGCGTCACTGGCGACCTGCGCGACGTCGCGCAGGTGCTCGCCGCCCTGGCTCTCTTTCCTGCGACCCCTCGATGATGAGTGGCGACACGACCGTCCCCAAGCATCGAACCGGCATTCCCGGCTTCGATCATATCTCCGAGGGCGGGCTGACGCGCGCGCGCGCCACCCTCATCGCCGGCACCGCGGGCAGCGCAAAGACCGTGTTCGCCATCCATTTCCTCGCGTCCGGGATCATGCAGGATGACGAGCCCGGCGTGTTCGTCACGTTCGAGGATCGTGTCGAGGACATCCGCGCCAACATGCGCGGCTTCGGCTGGGATATCGCGCGCTGGGAAAAGGAGGGCAAGTGGAGATTCGTCGATGCCGCGCCCGATCCGGAGGAGCCGACATCGGTGGTCGGCAGCTACGACCTCAGCGCCCTGCTCGCGCGCATCGAGCGCGCGGTGAGCGCGGTGGGCGCCAGGCGCATCGCCCTGGACTCGATGAACGCGCTGTTCCTCCAGTTCCCCGATCAGCCCATGCTTCGCGCCGAACTCTTCCGGATCACGACGAAGCTCAAGCGGCTGGGCCTCACCGTGGTGTTCACGGGTGAGCGAATCGACGAGTACGGAGAGATCACCCGGACCGGGATGGAGGAGTTCGTCGCCGACAACGTGATCATCCTCCGGAACCTGCTGGACAACGAGCGCCGGCGTCGCACGATCGAGATTCTCAAGCTTCGGGGAGCGCCGCACCAGCGGGGGGAGTTTCCCTTCACCATCACGTCCCGGGATGGCATCGTCGTCATTCCGCTGTCGGGCATCCAGCTCACCCAGACGTCGTCCACCAAGCGCGTGACGTCCGGTGTCGCTCGCCTCGACGAGATGTGTGGGGGCGGCATCTTTCGCGATTCCATCCTGCTGGTATCCGGGGCGACGGGCACGGGAAAGACCCTGCTCGTCACCCAGTTCATGGCCGGTGGGTTCGAGGCGGGCGAGCGGTGCCTGCTTTTCGCCTTCGAGGAGAGCAAGGACCAGCTCTTCCGGAACGCCGCCGCGTGGGGATTCGACTTCGCGGCGATGGAAAAGAGCGAGCGCCTGATGGTGGTCAATCGCTATCCGCACGCGATGGCGATGGAGGATCACCTCGTCGAGATGCAGCAACTCATCGGCGATTTCAAGCCGACCCGGGTGGCCGTGGACAGTCTCTCGGCGCTGGAGCGCGTGTCGTCGCTGCGGAGCTTCCGGGAATTCGTCATCAGTCTCACCTCGTATCTCAAGCGCGAGGAGACGGCCGGACTGTTCACCTCCACGACGCCCTCGCTCCTTGGCGGCGGATCGGTGACGGAGAAACACATCTCCACGCTCACCGATTCCATCATCCTCCTGCGGTACGTGGAGTCGTACGGCGAGATGCTGCGCAGCATCGTGTTGCTGAAGATGCGCGGGTCCGCCCACGACTCGTCGATCCGGCAGTACACCATCGACAAGGGTGGCATGCACATCGGCGAGCCGTTCAAGCATGTCGTCGGCATCCTGTCCGGGAATCCAACCTGGAGCCTCGATGAAGTCGAAGGCGACCGATAGCGAGGCGTCACCGGAGGCGCCGGCGGAGGCCGAGCGGCGCAAGCGCGAGCGCCGCGCCATCCGACGGTCGCACCAGGTGGTCCTCCGCAACATCGTCGATCGCCTTGCCGACGGCATCGTCATCGTCAGCGACGACGGTCGCATCCGCTTCGCCAACCCGGCGGCGGAAGCGCTGTTCGACCGCCCGTCGCACGAGCTGGTGGGGCAGGAATTCGGCTTTCCGCTCAGCTCCACCGACGGCACGGAAATCGAAATCGTTCGCCGCGACAAAGGCGTGATCGTCGTTGAGCTGCGGCACGTGGAGGCGGCGTGGGACGACGAGCCCGCCATCCTCGTGTCGCTCCGCGACGTCACGGATCGCAAGCGGGCGGAGGAACGGGAGCGACTGCTGGAAGGCGAGCGGCAGGGGCGCGCGGAGGCTGAAGCGGCGAACAAGGCGAAGTCGGAGTTCCTCGCCGTCATGAGTCACGAGCTCCGTACTCCGCTCAACGCGGTGTTGGGGTATGCCGAGCTGCTCGACCTCGGTGTCGGCGGCTCGCTCAGCGGCGAACAGCGCCAGCAGATCGGTCGCATCAGCGCGAGCGGACGACATCTACTCGGGCTCGTCAATGAAATTCTCGACCTCGCGAAGGTCGAAGCGGGCCGCATGTCGGTCGAGCGGGTGCCGACTCGCGTCTCCGATGTGGTCGAGGCGGCCATCGTGCTGGCGCAGCCGCAGGCGGAGTCGCGCGGCATCACGATGCGCGTTCCCGTCGACATTCCCCGCACGGCGCAGTTTCTCGGCGATCACGATCGCGTGACGCAGATTCTCGTCAACCTGCTCTCGAATGCCGTGAAGTTCACCGAGCCCGGTGGCGTGATTTCCATCGAGGTGGGTGAAGGGGTGGTCGACAGCGGCGTCTGGCGCCACCACGGCGAGGGTAGCTGGACGGCGATCCGGGTGCGCGACACCGGCATCGGCGTCGCGGCGGAACAGCTCGAATCCATCTTCTCACCCTTCGTGCAGGCCGAGGGCGGACATACGCGCCGCTCCGACGGCACGGGTCTCGGGCTCACGATCAGTCGTCGTCTCGCGCGGCTCATGCGCGGCGACGTCACGGTGGAGAGCACGGAAGGCGCGGGCTCGGTGTTCACGGTGTGGCTGCCCTCGGTCGCTCCGGCGCTGGACATCGCCCATCCGCCCGATCAGGCATCGTCCATCGAACCGGATGCGACTCGCACGCGCGGATTGGCCGAGATCGGCGACCATCTCATGCACGAGATGGAACCGATTCTCGATGCATTCGCCGCCCAGCTTCGCGCCGAATCGCTCATGCCGGCGGCTCCCACGCTCCGGTATTCACAGCTTGTGGACCACACCGGGGCGCTCCTGGCCGACATCGCCACCGCTCTCATCACGCTCGACGAATCGCGCGGCTCCCCCTCTGCGCTCCTCCACGATTCGGCGGACATCCAGCGATTTCTCGCCGACCGACACGGATTGCAGCGCAGCCGGCTGGGATGGAGTACCGCGGCGCTGGTTCGCG
>JANLTI010000028.1:0-1977 GCA_031362845.1 Gemmatimonadaceae bacterium
TTGACGGGAAAGGTGCCGTCCGCGTTCCGCCGGATGTCGAGGTAGCTCGGGACCTTCGTGAGCGTGTACGCGATGGAATTGCCGGCGTTGTCGTTTCCGAACAATCCACGGTCGTTCCCGGTCCGCAGGATCTCCGAGCCCACCTGCATCATCAGGCGAGAGCCCAGCCGCTGATCGAGATTGAGGCGGATGCCGGCCTTGTTCGCGTAGGTGTTCCGCACGATCCCGGCTTCGTCCCGCAGCAGGGCAGACACAAAATACCGGGTGTTCTCGGAGCCGCCGCTCACGCTGAGCGAGGTCTCGGAGTTGACGGGATGCTCGCCGTAGGTCACGTCTTCGTAATCGATGAAGCGGCTCGGATCGTAGTACAGCGCCGCCGATGCACCGAGGCCCGCGACGGCATCGGCGACGCTCGTGAAACGGCGTGAGCCATTCTTGTACGCCAGACGCGCCGTGCCGATGCCCTGCCGGAGCGAGAACTTCGGCGCCCCGACATCGCCGCGCTTCGTCGTGATGATCACCACGCCGCCCGATGCCTTGGACCCGTAGATCGCCGATGCGGCGGATCCCTTGAGAATCTCGACGTTCTCGATGTCGTTGGGATTGAGATCCGAAATGCGATTCGCCGGATTCTCCTGGTTGCCCACGGAGATCGAGGTACCCGCCGCGCGCGTGACCTTGTTCGTGCCGGATCCGATCGACACGTCGCTCACGATCACGCCGTCGACCACGTAGAGCGGCTGCGCCGACCCGAGGATGGACGAGATGCCGCGGATGCGAATGCGATTGCCGCCGCCCGGCGCTCCGGTGGACTGGGAAATCTGCGCGCCGGCGATCTTGCCCTGGAATGCATTTTCGATCGACTGCGTCGACACCTTCGTCACCTCCTCGGCGCTCACACTCGCCACCGACGTCGCGAGGTTGCGACGTGAGATGCCGGTCGCCTGCCCGGTGATGACGAGCTGGTCCAGCTTCAAGGCGTCGCGCCGGAGCACCACCTCGACACTACTCGTCGTGGGCGCGAGCCGAACGTCGGTCTGTGGGTAACCGATGCGGCGCACCGTGAGCACCTGAGCGCCAGTCGGCACCTGCAGGGTGAAGGTGCCATTCTCTCGCGTGAGCGTGCCGATCGTCGTGCCCTTCACGACGATCTGCGCCGAGGGAAGCGGTGTCCGCGTGCCCTCCTCGAGCACGGAGCCGGTGACGGTGCGGGACTGCGCATTCGCGAGCGACGTGGCGCAGCACAGCAGCGCGACGACCCAGGCACGTGACGGAATCACTGGCGGAGCTCCTGAAGGGGGATGGAGGCGGCGCGGACGTGCGGGCATCCGCGCCGAATGACGAATTACGGGAGCACGGGAAGCACGAGGTGCGACGGACGGGCGCGCGAGCGGAAGATCGTCATCGTCGCGGCCTCAAACGCGCTCGCCTCCGCGGTATTGATGTTGGCAACGAACGTCTGTGGATTGCGGTCGATGAGCGGGAACCAGCTGCTCTGCACGTGGACCATGAGGCGGTGCCCCTTCCTGAAGGTGTGAAAGACGTCGTGCAGCACGTACTTCACCGAATCGGGTCGGCCCGGCATGAGCGCCTGCGGTGTCTCGAGCGAGCGACGCCAGCGCGCACGATAGACGTCACCCTTCACGAGCTGCTCGTACCCGTCCATCGGCCCGCTCGCCGCGCGGCCCGCGAGCGGGACGTCGGGCCACACGTCGATGACCTTGACCACGAAGTCGGCATCGGATCCAGTGGACGCGATGGAGAGATGCACCTGGATCGGGCCGGCGAGCGTGAGGTCTGCCTCGAGCGGTGGCGTTTCGTACACGAGGACGTCCGGCCGGCGGCTCGCGAAGCGCTGGTCCTCGATCGGGTACAGCGGGTAGTAGCCGAAGGAAAGTGCCGACGTGTACGGGACCGGCTTCGCCGGATCACTGACGTAGGTGTCGTAGGCCGTGCTCGCGGTCGGCTTCTCGAACG
>JANLTI010000076.1:0-14300 GCA_031362845.1 Gemmatimonadaceae bacterium
TCGGGGTGACTGCAGCCGGCGAGGGCGCCTGTGCGCCTCGCCGACTGCTCGCTCCGCACAAGATGCGCGGCGCACTGCGCCACCTGACAGCGCGGGCAAAGCGCAACGGCGGGGCTGCCGCACTCGATGCATTGCATCAGCGCACCGCCGCCGGCGCCGCATCGTGCGACGGGTTGGCCATCTCGCGCGCGCGCGCTCCGTCGGCCGCGGCCAGGCCGTCCGCCACGCGGCGCCCGTAGTCTGCGTCGCACGCCGTGAGGTGGCCGATCATGCGCTGCTGCACGTCGGCATCGCAGGGCGTGAGCAGGCCGACGAGATTGTCGATCAGTTCGTTGCGCTCCCAGTCGGAGAAGGCGCGGTAGCGATCACCCGCCTGCCCATAGTTGTTCTCGCGGCTGATCGACTGCCTGACGACATGACCGTGCACGAACGGCGTGTGCGGCGCTCCCGCCGGCGCCGACTCGGCCGGGCTTCCCTTGGCGGATGGCTCGTAGTTGACGTGAGGATTCACGTTGGGTGCATCGCCATCCACGCGATAGGTCATCTGGCCGTCCCGCTGATTTGTCGCGACGGTGTTCTTCGGCCGGTTGATCGGCAGCTGGAGGTAGTTGGGGCCCACCCGATAGCGCTGGGTGTCGGAGTACGAAAAGGTGCGGCCCTGGAGCAGCTTGTCGTCGGAGAAGTCCATGCCATCCACCATCACGCCCGTACCGAACGCGACCTGCTCGACTTCGGCGAAATAGTTCTCCGGGTTCCTGTTCAGCACCATGCGACCCACCGGGCGGAGCGGGTACAGCTCGGGCGGCCAGATCTTCGTGGCATCGAGCGGATCGAAGTCCAGCTCGGGGTGCTCGCCATCCTCCATGATCTGCACCTGCAGCTCCCACTCGGGGAAATCACCGCGCGCGATGGCGTCGTACAGGTCCTCGGTGGCGTGATTGAAGTTCTTGCCCTGAATGGCCTCGGCTTCGGCCTGCAACAGGTTGCGCTCGCCCTGCTTCGTGATCCAGTGGTACTTCACCAGCACGGCCTCGCCCTGCGCGTTCACCCACTTGTACGCATGCACGCCGGAGCCACGCATCTCGCGGTAGTTCGCCGGAATGCCCCAGGGGCTGAACAGGAAGGTGATCATGTGCATCGCCGACGGAGACAGGCTGATGAAGTCGAAGATGCGGCGTGAGTCCTGGCGGTTGGTCACCGGGTCGGGCTTGAAGGCGTGCACGACATCGGGAAACTTCATCGCATCGCGGATGAAGAAGACCTGGAGGTTGTTGCCGACGAGATCCCAGTTGCCGTCCTCGGTATAGAACTTCACGGAGAAGCCACGTGGATCGCGCAGCGTCTCGGGTGAATGGGAGCCGTGGATGACGCTGGAGAAGCGCACGAACACCGGGGTCTGCTTCCCTTTCGTCTGGAAGAGCTTCGCGCGGGTGAGCGGCGCGATCGGCTCGCCGCCGATCGCCCCATAGGCCTCGAAGTAGCCGTGCGCGCCCGCACCGCGGGCGTGCACGACGCGCTCGGGAATGCGCTCACGATCGAAGTGCGAGATCTTCTCGAGAAAATGATAGTTCTCGAGGACGGTGGGTCCGCGGTCGCCCACGGTGCGGTTGCGCTGATTGTCGGGGACCGGATGGCCCTGCCGCGTCGTCAGCGTCGGGAGGGCATCCGTGGCCGCTGGCGCGCCCGCGTGTTTCTCCTTGCCGTTGGCGCCGTCGTTGCCGTTGCCTGTCGCCATGTCCCTGTACCCCGTGGAGGTGATGAGCACGTACCGATGCCGCCCCGTCCGGACAGCGTGTTCTGCTCTGTACGGGTGGAACTTGCCGACGTTCACTTGATAGAGCCAATCAATTATGATTATATGTGCGATAGCTATTGTCTATACAAGCGATCGCGCGCCACCTCCGTATGCTCCGCATGACTCCGCCGTCGCTGTCCCAGATCACATTGACGCAGCTCAGCTATGCCGTCGCGGTCGACACGCATCGTCATTTCGAGCGTGCGGCCGTGGCGTGCAACGTCAGCCAGCCCACGCTGTCCATGCAGCTGCGAAAGCTGGAGGCAACGCTCGGCGCAATCCTGTTCGACCGGCGAAGCGCACCGGTCGTGCCGACCGACATCGGGCGCGTGCTGATTGCACAGGCGCGCGTCGTGCTGCACGAGGCCGCGCGGATAGGTGACCTGCGCGACGCCGCCAGCGGGGCGATCGAAGGCGAACTTCGGCTGGGCGTCATTCCCACCCTGGCGCCCTACCTCCTGCCGGCCGTGATGGAGTTGCTCGCCGAACGGCACCCGGGCATCGAACTCGTGGTGCGGGAAGAAGTCACGGAGTCCGTGCTCGGTGCACTTCGCGTGGACACGCTCGACGCCGGACTGGTGGCCACCACGACCGAGTTGCCCGGCATCGTGTCGCGAAAGCTGTTCCAGGAACCGTTCGTGGCGTACGTGGGTGCCGCGCATCGCCTCGCCGGTCGCCAACGAATCTCCGTCACCGATCTCTCGGCAGACGACCTCTGGCTACTGGCCGACGGACACTGCTTTCGAACCCAGGTGATGAGCCTGTGCCGGCAGCGGCCCAGGGGCGGCGCGGCGTCGCACCGCAGCACGTCCAGCGTGATGACGTCGCTGACACGGTTCGACAGCGGCAATCTGGAAACGTTGAAACGACTGGTGGAGCGTGGCACCGGCATGACACTGCTGCCCGCGCTGGCCGCGGCCGAGCTCACGACGGCCGCGCAGCGCCGACTCCTCATTCCGTTCAGCGATCCCGTGCCCGGCCGAGCGATCCGGCTGGTGCGACGGCGGCGTCACGTGCGTGAGCATCTGGTGCGCGCGCTCGTGCGCGCGGTGCAGGACGTCGCGTCCTCCGCGCAGCTCGCTCCTCGACGTCCGCCCGGACAGTAGACATCTTCCCGGCGTCACTGCCGGAGCGGAATGTCCGGCGCTGCCCATACTCCTTCCTCGCGCCCGACCATGCGCCTTCGCGACGCCGCGCCCATTCTGCTGGGCCTCCTCCTGCTCCCGGCCTGCGTCCCGACGCCTGCGCCAGGATCATCACCACTTCCATCGACATCGGACGCCGAGGTCCGTGCCGTAACGCAGCGCCTGTTCGAGGGAATGCGCACCGCCGACAGCGCGCTGGTGCGCTCGACGTTCGCGGCCGGTGCCCGATTCGCCGTCGTCGACACGCGTACCACGTCGGCGACGATTCGCTACGAGCAGCCGGACGGCTGGCTGGCGGCGATCGCCAACTCCGGCAAGCGGTGGGACGAGCGGCTCCACGACGTGCAGGTGCGCGTGGACGGCAACATTGCGCAGGTGTGGGCGCCGTACGTCTTCTACGTGGACAACGCGATCCGGCACTGCGGCGTGGATGCGATGGAGCTGCTGCGCGACGCGAGCGGCTGGAAGATCACCCAGCTGTCCGATACGCAGCGACGTGACGGGTGCCGCGAGATTCCACGGCCGTAGTCAGGCACCGTCTGGCGCTGGGCGTGTGAGCCCCCCAGCGCCCGGCGCCGGTCAGCGAGCCAGATCCTGCTCGGCGAACCGCACCGTGTACTCGCCGATGCGCGCGCCATGCTCCTTGCCGCGCTCGATGTCGCTGCGGTAGTGAATGCCGCCGTACAGGCGCGAGATCGCGGCCTCGTCGCGCAGCGCGCTGAACTCGGTGCTCGACGCCGGAAAGAGATAGCTCAGCACGGTGGCCGCCGCGGCCGAGAAGGTCGAATGGCCCGAGCTGTACGCGGGAAAGTTGGGCAACCCGATCGGCGTCCTGATACTCGGGTCCATCTGGCTGGGCCGCGGATTGAAGTAGTAGAACTTCGTCTCCCAGCACGCCACCGCTGCATCGTGCATCGCCATGTTCAGCAGCGCGAACGCACGCGCGGCGCGCACTTCGCTCATGCGCGCATCCCGCACATGCTCCGCCGCGATGTCGTTCCAGTGCCCGGGTGGCGTGTAGGTCCCCGCACCGTCATTCCATCGGTGAGCGACGGCGAGTTGATCCCGCGTGAGTCCATTCACCACGGACTTCACTTCGGCCACCTCGAGCAGCATCTGCGCGGACGACGTGGATGGAGGCGGCGCAGGGCGCTCGGCCACGAGCTGCGCCGGCGTGAGCATCCAGGTCCGTACCTGCCCGAAGTTCGCGAGCATCGGCGGCCGGGCGGGTGTCTCCTGACTGACCCAGGCGATCTCGCCGCGCGCCGTGGCGGCGTCGGCGAGCGACTTCCAGAGCACCGCGCTTCCGCCGGCCGTGCGCATGCCATCGGCGCCGGCTCGGGCGACGAATGACGCCGCGACCGCCTTGCCCAGTGCGAGTCCCGCCGCGACGTCGCTGGACGTCGCCTTGCCCGACCAGAGCGCCGCGCTCCGTTCCTCCGCGGCGAGTCGCGTGATCTCCTCCACCGCCGCCGGGAAGAGCAGCTTCAGCAGCTCGGCCGAGACACCGGAAAGCACGGCGTCCTCGGAGGGATAGGACGGCAGCGTGGACACCGGTACCAGCGCCGCGACTGTCGCATCGATCTTTGCCGGCGACGGACGGTTGTACTGGTACTTCCAGTACCACGCCGACTTGAGCGCGTCCGCCTGCGCTGCGCTCACGTAGCTGTACGCCCGCGCGGCATACGCCGGATTCGCGAAGGGAAAGTTCGGATCCCCGAACGGATTCTCCGCGTCGGGCACCGGATACGATCCGTCAGCGATTGGCGCGGGCGGAAGATTGTAGCGCGCCACCAGCTCGCGCATGACCTGGTTCCATCGCAGCACTCCGCCGCCGCTCCACTTCGCGATCGACGCGCGCTGCGCGTCCGTGAGCGAAGCCTGCGCCGCGCGGATGGTCGCCAGCTCCGCAACGTACGCGGGCGAGGTGACGGGCGTCGGCGCCGCGACGGCAATCTGCGCCGGCGCGGCGAGGACGATCATGCGCCAGTTGCCGGCATCCGCGTCGAGACTCGCCGCGTCGAGCGGTGGCAGTACTTCGGTGGTCTGGATGGAATCGTCGCACCCGAGGAAGAGCGCCCCAGCACACACGAGTGCAGCCGGCACCGCCAGGCGCAGGCGAATGGTCGGTATGGTCATCGTGCTGCCCGGAAGCGGAAGGTGTGCAGGACGCCAAGGGTGATCGCCGTCGCCTGGCCGACATTCCGGCCGCGCAGCGTTCGCGATACGCCAAGCTGGAGTGCGAGGTCGGTGGGAACGGTGAGGCCATACATGACGGCTGCGCTGGCCTTGGTGAAGTCCATCCGGTTCGACACGAACGGCATGTCCTGTCGGCGGATGTCGCCACCACCCAGGGTGCGCTGGCTCGCGAGGGAAATGGGCACGAAGACCCGCTTCTTCCGGAAGCCGGTGCTCACTGTCCAATCGAACATGCCCGGCATCGCCACTTCATTCGTGAGAAAGAGCTGTCCGTTCGTGAAGTAGGCGGGCCGGTCGAGGCTCACCGTGTTGCGCCAGGTGCGCGCCGCGGATCCGTCCACGAACCAGTCGCCCTTCGATTGAAAGTGTGTGGTGAATCTCGCCGATGCGTGCCGGGTCGCGAGCCCGATGGACAGCGGAAGGAAGTCGGGCGTGTAGTCGCTGGCTGGCGCGCCCGCCTGGCCAACGAGGAGCGCGCTCAGCGTGCCGCGATCCGCAATCGGAGTCGCGAGCAGCCGGTACTTGATTGCCACAGCGATGTCCTGGAGTCCGCGCATGCCCTGCAGCGTGCCCTGGCTGGATCTGGTCCAGACGTACGGCAGTGCGCCCGTGACCGTCACCCGGTCGGTCACGCCATAGTGTCCCATCACGGTGGCGCTGCGCGTCGTGAGCGTGCCGATGTTCTCGTTGCGGCGCTTGAGCGTGCCCTCCCAGTATTCGTCCCATTGCTCGGTGCCGTACGACACGCCGACGCTCAGCGTCCGGGCTGGCATCAGGAGTCCGTCGTCGGGGGCCTGGGCCTGGAGGGACGCAGGAATGAGTGCCAGCAGCAGGAGCCGCTGGGCCGAGGGGATGCGGAGGCGCACTCGTCGGGGGATTCGGGGGGAGGGAGAGCGCGTCGAAAATAGGAGGCAGTCCCTCACGGCGAAAGACCGCCCGCGCGGCTCAATCGATTCCCTCGAGCGCGTCGCGCCGGGCAAGCAGGAAATCGCGAATCGACGGTGCCAGCGTGAGTCCGGCGGCGCGCTGATACGCCTCGCGCGCCTCGGCGTTCCGGCCGAGGCGGGCGAGCAGGTGCGCGCGGAGCGCCCACCACGGCTGATACGTCGCCGCGACGTCGCGCGGGATCGCGTCGCTCGCGCCAAGTCCGGCCGCGGCACCGGACGCTTCACCAAGCGCAGCGGCCCGACTCACCAGCGCCCCGACGGTCGGAGCGTAGGCGATCAGCGCATCATACAGCGCGACGATCGCCGCCCAGTCGCGCGGTCGCCCGAACGCCGGTGAGAGGTGGGCCGATTGAATCGCCGCCTCAAGCTGGAAGCGTCCTGGGCTCAAGAGCCGAGCCGCCGACATCAACGTCGCCTCCGCTTCGCCGATCAGCGGCATCGACCACTGCGACGGGTCCTGGTCGGTCAACGGCACGTACGCGCCCGAACGCAATCCGGCCGATGCACCCGCGCGCGATGCATCGGAACGCGCGCTACGCCGAGCATGGCAGTACAGCATGAGCGCGAGCAGGCCGCGCGCTTCGGCTTCCTCCGGCAGCGCGTCGACCGTGAGGCGACCCAACCAGATGGCTTCCTCCGCCAGGTCCACCCGCCGCGCATCGCCGCCGGCGACGGCATCCCAGCCGGTCCCGAACGCTGCGTAGATCGCCTCGAGCACGGCGGCGAGTCGGGGGAGCAGCTCCTCAGGCTCGGGGATCGTGAACGGAATGCCGGCGTCGCGCAGCTTCCGCTTCGCGCGGACCAGTCGCTGCGCCATTGCGACCGGCGCGACGAGGAATGCCGACGCGATCGTCTCGACGTCCACTCCGAGCACCACCTGAAGCATCAGTGGCGTACGGACGCCAGCGTCGACACCGGGGTGCGCACATGCGAACAGCAGGCCAAGCCGCCGGTCGGGAAACGCAGCGTGACCGCCGCGCACGTGGAGCGGCGACTGCGAGGTCACATCGACGAACGTGGCGGCGTACGCCAGGGAATCCGCAGCGCCGTCGGCCACGCGTGCGCGACGATCCCGATCACTGAGGCGACGTCGCGCGGTAGCGACGAGCCACGCTTCCGGACCGTCGGGCACGCCGGATGTCGGCCACTGTGACAACGCCGCAGCGAACGCGTCGCCGAGCGCATCCTCCGCCGCGGCGACGTCATGTGATCGCGAGGCGAGTATGGCGACCAGCCGGCCGTACGACGCGCGCGCCGCGAGTTCCACGGCGCGGTGAGCGGCCTCTGTATCGGAACCACCGGCGCTCACCGCACCGGACATCTCGCTCGTCGTCACCGCCCTCAGACGCCGGGCGGCGGCGGAAGATTGGGTCGCACCTCCACCGATCCGGTGGCCGCGGCGGGACAGCGAGCCGCCCATGCGAGCGCCGCATCGAGATCCGGCACGTCCACCATGAACAGGCCACCGAGCAGCTCCTTCGTGTCGGCGAACGGACCGTCCTGCACGAGTCGCTGGCCGCCGCGCAACCGTACGGTGGTGGCCATGCCGGGTGGCTGAAGTCCTGCGCCGCCCGCCGCGACACCCGCCTGCGCGAGCGCCTGTGAATACGCAGTGTATGCGGCCCAGTAGGCACCCTGACGCGCCGGATCTTCACGTGCCGCCAGCTCGGTGGGGGTTTCGTACACGAGGATGGAATATTTCACGATGGTCTCCAGAGAAGGTGAGCGTCCGCGCATCGCGACGAATCATCGGTGCCGGACAGCCCTATGTCGTCCGAGCGTCACGCCAATCGACATTCCACGATCGACTCATTCGCGGACCGGCCATTTCACCCTCGCAGTCCCGATCGCGGCACCCACCGCCGGCAGCACGAGAAACGACCACAGCCCAATCGCCCCCCGCCACACATCCGCCGCCGCCCACTGCTCGGCCGGTATCATTGCCGCCACGGAGCCGATCACGATCGCGACGACGTGTCCCGCGATGCCGCCCCAGAACGCGGCGTGCCACCGCGCGGAACGGCGCCGCAGGCGATGTCCCGCCCAGAGCAGCACCATCGGCACGCCGAAGATGCCGAGCAGCATGGCAGCGGAGCCCGCGGTCATGCGGTGGTCTCCGCATTGGTGATCGTGTCGCGCGCGCGCCGGACCTTGGGGAAGAGCCAGAGCCAGTAGCCCGACACGATGGTGATGACGAGCGCGATGGCCGCCGCGTCGCTGAGCAGCACCCATCGGTCACCGAACGCCTCGCCGGAATGCAGCTTCTCCAGGTAGACGTCGCCGCGCGCTCCAACGTGCAGCACGCGCCCGGTCGCGATGTCCACGGTGACCTCCGTCGAGCGCGCATCGCGCATGCGGACCTTCACGTACCCATTTCGCGGGCGCACGTCCATCCGGTCCACGTCGCCGAGCGTGCCCGGCGTACGCCCGACGGCGACGAGCGCCACCGAGGTGAGGCTGTCGAGCGACAACGCGCGCACGAACGGAGCCGTCGGCTCGTGCGGCACGTCGGGCATGAGACCGAGACCGCGCTTGTGATTGAGCAGGATGCCGGTGGCCGAGATCACGAGCAGCGCGGCGGTGAAGATCACGCCGAGCCAGAGGTGCGCGTAGAAGGCGACACGCGACGCGCGCCGGCGCGGCGCAGCCGGTCGGGGCACAGTGACGCGGTCGGCGACGCTCACTCGACCGGCACCCCACCGTTCGCGACGATGACGCGCGCACCAGCCGGGCTGCGCACGAAGGCGAGAAAGCGCGCCACCGCGGGCGATGGATGTACGCCCGTGAGCATGTAGGATGCACGGTTGAGCGCATACGACCCGGTGCGTACGGTCTCCGCACCGGGCGATACACCGTCGAGCGCGAGCGCGCGAATGCGCCCGTTGCTGCCCTGCACGAACGGCATGGAGGTCATCCCGATCGCGCCAGCCGTGGACGCCAGCGCAGCGGCCATGGCCTCGGGCTTGTCGATCATCTGCACCACCGAGCTGTCGAGCGATCGCCGCAGGCACTCGACGCCGCCGAGCACGACATCGGCATCCACTTCCGCCGCAGGACGCGTGCGCGCCGCGATGGGAATGTCGGTGCCGCCGAGCCGGTTCCAGTTGGTGATCGCGCCGGAGTAGATGGCGCAGACCTGCTGGCGCGAGAGATTCGTCACCGGCACGCCGGCATGCACGCCGAACACCACCGCCACGCGCGCGACTTCATGAATGGCGACGCCTTTCGCCATGAGATCGGCCCGCGCGATGCCGTGACTGGCCAGCGCGATGTCGATCGTCCCCTGCGTGAGCGCGTCGACGCGCGCCTTCGTGCTCATGCCGGCGCCCAGTGCGATCGTGACCGCCGGCTCCATAGTGCGGAATTCGCGCGCGAGCGCCGCGGCGAGCGGCATCACGCCAGCGGATCCGTCGATACGGATCGTCGGCGAGAGCGATGCGACGGACCTCGATGCAGGCGCCGGCGCTGGCGCCGCGCTGGCGCACGCACCGAGTGCGCCGATCGCAAGCAACCGGAGGACGGTCTTCATGCCTGCAAGGTAGGTGACGGTGTGGCGCGCCGTCGAGACGTCAGAACGCCGTGCGAATGCCCACGATCACCGTGCGGCCCGGAACGACGGTGACGTTGTCCGGCTCACCGAGTTGCCGGTTGAGCAGGTTCTCTCCCGACAGGCTGAGCCATGCGCGCTGACGCACCGCATACGACGTGCGCAGGCTCAGGCGCGTCGTGCCTTCATAGACGCGCCAGAACCGGCGCAACACCGGTCCCACCGGAATCCTCGTGCCGGTAGTGTCACGCGCGAGGGCCGCCGCAAGCGCGATCTTGTCGTAGTTGATCCAGTCCTCGGCTCGCGCGACGGCTCCGGTGGTGCTCCACCGGCTCGTCACCCAGCTTGCGCTCAGCCCCATCGTGCGCGCCGGAACTTCGAGCATGCGATCGCCCTGGCGCAGGTCGCCGCGATACCCGGTCGCGAGCCGCGCGACGCGGCTGCTCACGAGCGAAAGTGTCGCGCCGAGCAGCAAGGGACCGTACGACGACCTGCCCTGGATCTCCCACCCCTGATTGTCGATGGCGCCGACGTTCTGCAGTTGATAGTGAATTCGTGCTCCGAGCGAGCCGCTCGGTCCCGGCCCGCCTCCGCTCACCGCGGAATCGACGAGGGCGACAGGCTGCACGAGGCCCGACGCGCGCTGGTCGAACCGCGTCACGGACACGCCGAAGTGTTGCCCCCAGAGAGCATCGGCTCCCGCCTCGATGCCGGACTGCTCCTCGGGCTCGAGCGCGGTGAGCGTCTGTCGGCCGCGTCCGCCCATCCATGTCGCACCGCGCGCCACGGTGCGCGCCGGCCGGATGCCGCGACCGTACGCGGCGCGCAGCTTCAAGGTGAACGGCCCGTGCTCGCCGACCCACGACGCGCCGAGCAACGGGAGCAGCGCGACCTGCGAGCTCGTCGCTGGTCCGCTGATGTGCTCGAGGCGAGCGCCTCCCGTGACGAACAGCGAGGGGTTCACCGCGGCCCGCGCCTGCGCGAGCACGCCGCTGTTGCGCCACCACGTGGTCGCCGCGCCGAGCGCGTCGCCGGCCACGTCGCGATCGGCTGGCGGCACCAGCGTGCTGTCGCCCGATCGCTGGCCGCCCGACCGCTGCGCCAGATGATCGCCGAACCCGTTCGTCTCCTCGCGCGCGGTGGAGTGCTCCGCGCCGAGTGTCAGCAGCACGCCGCGCGTCTCGGGCGATGCGAATCGCCGCGCCGCGCTGTAACGCGCGGACGCGCGATCGGCTCCGCCGCGCGCGGCACGAAGGGCCGAATCCGTGGCTGACGGCAATGGCAGGGCGTCCGCGGACAGTCCGGAGAGCCGATAGCCGTCAACGCCGACGGTGAGTGCGTGCGTCCAGTGCTCCGATGCCTGCAACGTGCCCGACGCGCCGAGCGTGTATTGGCGGACTCGCTGCGGCGTAGTGTCGCCGGTAGTCGGCACGTTGGCGAGTAGGCCACGCAACAGGGGACTCGCAGGAACGTCGGAGTTGCTGGCATTGACTCGCGCCGTACCGGTGAGGATCAGTCGCTCACCGACATGGCGCACGCCCGCACTGCCCACAAGCTGCCGCGACTTCGCGCCGGGCGTATAGGCGCCGAGCGTCGAGACCGACAATCCGAGCGACGCTGTCCGGGCGGCGGCACCACGACGAACGCTGATGCCATGCTCCTGCGCGAGGATCCCGCCGTCGGCATACGAGCTGGTGGAGTTGCCGGCGCTCACGCGCAGGTCGGATGCTGGTTCATCACCGTTCGCGCCATCGTGCCGCGTCACGATCTGCACGACACCGCTGATGGCGTCGGATCCGTACAGCGCCGCCCCCTGCGGCCCGCGAATCACCTCGATCCGTTCGATGGATGACGGATCGATCTGCGTGACCATCAGCGGGTTGGCCACCTCGATGCCATCGATGTAGACCTTGGGCGCGCTGACGCCGAACGAACTGGCACCGCGCAGGCTGCCGTAGCGCGCCACTGCGCTCACGGGCGACTGTGCCCACATCCACACGCCGGGCACCGCGCCATCGAAGGTCGCCGACATCGACCGCATGCTCGCGGGCGACAGCGAGCGGCCGTCGATCACGCTGAGCGCGAAGGGCGACGAACGCTCGACGCCACCCGTCGCGGTGCCCGTGACGACGACGCGCTCCAGGTGCGTCGTCCCGCGCGCCAGGTCGGGGGTGGCATCGGCGCCGACGGCAGCGCGCGCGGGCGCGAGCACCACCTGCTCTGTGCCGATCACCACGGGTGCGAGACCCGACCCGCCGAGTAGCGCCATGAGCACGTCGCCGAGCGGAGTCTCCGGGAACGAGAGGCAGACGCGCCGGTCCAGTGACAGCAGGTCCGGGCTGTACGACAGCCGCACGCGCGCCTCCGTGGCGACGCGGTCGAGCGCCGTGCGCAGCGCGACGTCGCCCGCGTTGAAGGACACGATCCGGTCGAGCGGCATGGGCCAGCTGCGGACGCGCCGCGTCTCCAGGTCGAACGAGACGCGCGTGACACGTGCCGCCGGAAGCTCGCACACATCCGCGTGTCGCATGGCCGCCGCATGCACGAGGGCGGGGCAGCCGGCCAGCAGCAGTGCCGCGCCGACTCGCCGGATCACCGCGATGTGCCGCTTCTCAGCACCGCCACCGAATCGCGACGCTCCACGTTCGCGCCGAGCGCGAGCGCGATCACGCGCAGCACGCTGTCCACCGGTTCGCCATCGAAGCTCGCCGTGATCCGTCGCGTGAGGAGGGACGAATCCGCGATCTGCAGCTCCACGCCATACCAGCGAAGCAGGTCGGCACGCACCGTCGTGAGCGGCGCATCGGCGAACAGCAATCGCCCCCTCGTCCACGCGACGTCGCTGTCCTGCATTGCGGAGCGAATGATGGCACCGCCATCGGAATGCGATTCACCGCGCTCACCCGCGCGGAGTACAACCGATTGCGCCGACGCATGATCGGGATTCAGCTCCACCGAGCCAACCGTCACGGCCACGATCACGCCACGAGCGCTGTCACGTGCCTCGGTCCGCACGGTGAAGGCCGTGCCTAAGTCCCGGATGGTGGCGGGCCCCGCGCGCACGATGAACGAGGTGGCCGGAAGGTGCGTGACGTCGAAGAAGGCGACGCCCTCCACCTCGACGTCCCGCGCACTGCCGCCATAGCCCGCCGCCACGGTCAAGCGGCTCGCTGGTCCAAGCACGACGCGTGTTCCGTCAGGCAACCGAACGCTGTCGCGTACGCCCACCGCCGTCGCCACCACGCTGCCTGCCGCGACCGGTCTGGGTAGTCCATCGGCCGCGCGATCACGGGTCAATCCAACGGCGAGCGCCCCGATTGCCGCTGCCGCGGCGATGCCGGCGGCCACCCACCGCATCGGCCGGCGCCGCGTCCCGGAAGCCGGGCGTGTGAGTGGAAAGGGAATCACCCGCGCCGTCGGTGCGTCGTCCATCCGGGCGTGAACGGCGCGCAGCGCGGCCTCCACATCCGGTTCCGGCGCCGGCACTGCGCGGGGCGTCAGCTGCGCGGCGAGCTGCTCGTCGAGCGCGTCGAGCAAAGCAGCGTCCCGAGGATGTGCCGCGAGCCACTCGGCCACTCGGCGCTCCTCCGCACCGTCGAGTTCACCATCGCGATGGCGGGCGATGGCGTCCCAGTCGGGTGGCTCGTTGAGGCCGGGCGGCACGGTCATGATGGTAGAACACGGTGGAGCACGCATACCCTAGCCCGGGGTCCGCGGTGCACTGCCCAGAGTATACATTGGCGCTCTCGTCATCGCCCGCGCCGCCTCCGCCCATTCCCCCCGTGCCGTCCTCGTCGCCCGCCCATCCGTCGTGATGTCCGAGAGCGACGACCAGCTGGCCCGTCTCATTCGCGGCGACGAGCGCGCGTTCGACGAAATCTTTCGCACCTGGTACGCTCCGCTCGTCCGCGCGGCCGAGTCGCTGCTGCGCGACCGCGCGGTGGCCGAAGAGGTGGTGCAGGAGGTGATGCTCGAGCTGTGGCGCCGGCGGGAGCGTCTCGACCCTGGCGGATCGATACAGGCCTACCTCTTCCAGGCGACGCGTAATCGCGCGCTCAATCACCTGCGCCACCTGCGCGTCGAGCAGCGCTCGGCGCCGTTTCTCACGGTGTCCGAGGCGCGCGAGGCGACAGCGCCCTCGCAGGCGGTGGCGCGCGAGATCGGCGTCGCGCTGGCCGGCGCGCTCGCCGAGCTCACACCCCGCTGTCGCGAAGTGTTCGAGCTGAGCCGCGTGCAGGGACTCAAGTATGGCGAGATCGCCGAGTTGCTCGGCGTGTCGGTGAAGGCGGTGGAGGCGCAGATGGGGAAGGCGCTGCGCACGCTGCGCGAACGACTCGCGCCATGGCTGCCGTCGGGTGACACACTCTAGCGATCGCGAGGCACGCTGCAAACAGCGAAGACCACCGACGGGTATTGTGGGGTGATCGCGCTGGGCGTGAACGTGGGCTGACGGCCCACGCCGTACAGCGACTACCGCCACCTGATCTCACGGAGAACAGAATGCACGACGACGACCTGCCGGTGGGCCGAGTGCTGGGCCGGCGCGAAGTGGTGCGACTGCTGGCGCTCGGTGGCGCGGCAGCGGCAGTGGGATGTGCGGGATCCAGCGCCACGCCCGGCGCCGCGGCGGCGGGCGAGAGCGCTGGTGCGGTGCTGGCGAGTGCCGG
>JANLTI010000078.1:0-3724 GCA_031362845.1 Gemmatimonadaceae bacterium
GCGTACCACCCCGTGGTGCCGACGACGACGGGGCATCCCGCCGCCACGCAGGCGATGACGTTGGCCGCAGCGGCAGCCGGCACGGAAAATTCAATGGCGACCGCCGCCCCGCCGAGCGATGCGCGCGTGACTGCCCCGTCGTGATCGACGCGCGCGACGACCTCGAATCCTCGATCCGGCGCCAGTTCCGCCAGCGCGCGCCCCATCCGCCCCATGCCAACGAGCGCCAGCGGAATGGCGCTCACGCGGCGGACACACTCGGGAAGAAGGCATCGTGCAACCGTCGCATCGCCGGCGACACCTGCTCGCCATCCACGACGATGGTGAGGTTGATACCGCTGGAGCTGAGCGAGAGCATGTGCACGCGGATGTCGCCGATGGCGCCGAGCGCCACGGCCATTGCCGTGCCGCCGTCGCTCAGTCCGTTACCGACGACGGAGACAATGCCACGATTCCGCTCGATCGTCACGTCGCCGAGGTCGCGCAAGTCGACGACGAGCGCTTCGAGACTCGCGACGTCGTCGATCGTGACGGACACGCTCACCTCCGAGGTCGCGACGACATCCACCGACGTGCGGTGGCGGCCGAAGACGTCGAACAGCGTGCGCATGAATCCTTCGGTGAGCAGCATGCGCGGGCTGCGAACCTTCACGAGCGTGACGCCGCTCTTGCCGGCGATTGCGGTGACGCTGCGCCGCGGCGCGTCAAAGGTGATCAGCGTTCCCGTGCCGTCCGGCTTTCGCGAGTTCAGCACCCACACCGGGATGCCGCGCATGACGGCGGGCGCAATCGTGTTGGGATGCAGCACCTTGGCGCCGAACGACGCGAGCTCGGACGCCTCCTCGAAGCCGATGCGCTCGATGAGCCGTGCGCCCTCCACGACGCGGGGGTCCGCGGTGAGCATGCCATCGACGTCGGTCCAGATCTCGATGGCATCGGCCTGCAGTGCGGCTCCAACAAGCGATGCACTGTAGTCCGAGCCGCCACGGCCGAGCGTCGTGGTGATGCCGGTGCCCTGCGCAGCGCCGAAGAAGCCCCCCATCACCGGGATTCGGCCGGCGCGAATGAGCGGCATGACGACCCGTTGTGCCGCCTCCGCAATTGCCTCGGCCTGCGGCTCGGCGCGAGTGAAGTTGCCGTCGGTGATCATCACCTCGCGCGCGTCCACGTGCTCGGCGGGAAGTCCCAGCTTCCGGAACGCCGCCACGACGAGCACCGACGATAGTTGCTCACCCAGGGCGGCGATCGTGTCGAGCGAGCGCGGCGTGAGATCGCCGAGGGTCTTGAGCGCTTCGGCCAGCGCGGCCAACTCGTCGAACATGGCGGAGAGCTCGGCACTCACCTCGTCAGCCTCGGCAGGATCGAGGAGCAGGCGGGCCTGCGTGAGGTGTCGGTCGCGCAACCCTTCCACCGCGCGAAGCGCGCCGATGAGCTGCCCCTTGGCGGATTGCTCCGCCACCTGCAACAACTGGTTCGTCGTCCCGCCGAGCGCGCTGACCACCACGACGGGTTGCCGGTCACGCCGGCTGGCGACGATCGTCGCCGTGCGCGCGATCGCGTCGGCGTCACCGACCGACGTCCCGCCGAACTTGCAGACGATCACGTGACGCCCGCCTGGCCCGTGGACACCAGCACCTCGGCATTGAGGACGGATGCACCTGCCGCGCCGCGGATCGTGTTGTGACCCATCGCCACCAGCTTCACGTGAAAGAGCGGATCGGCGCGCACGCGACCGACGGTGACGGTCATGCCACGACCCGCATCCACGTCACGGCGGGGCTGTGGGCGGTCGGCAAGATCGGTGACGACCAGCGCGCGCGGGGGAGAGCTCGGCAGGTTTTGCGCGCGCGCGTCGCCCTGCCAGCCGCGCAGGACCTGGAGCGCCGCGCCCGCGCTCGCGCGCGCGCCGAACTCCACCGACATGCAGACGGTGTGACCGTTCTCGACGGGTACTCTGTTGGCGTGTGCGCTGATCGCGATCTCCGCCGGTTCGATACGCGAGTCCGAGCGACGCCCGAGCATCTTGCAGATCTCGGTTTCGATCTTCGGCTCCTCATCCTTGATGAACGGAATGACGTTGCCGAGAATGTCGAGCGACGGCACTCCCGGATATCCCGCTCCGGAAACCGCCTGCATCGTGGCGACGAACAGCCGGCTGATGCCGAACGCTTCATGCAGCGGCGCGAGCGCCATCACGGCCATGATCGATGCACAGTTGGCATTCGTGACGATGCCGCCGCTCCATCCGCGCATCGCGCGTTGCGACTCGAGGATCGACAGGTGATCGGCGTTGACCTCCGGGATGACGAGCGGGACATCCTCGTCCATGCGAAAGTTCTTCGCATTGCTGAGCACGAGGCGGCCCGCTCGCGCGAACGCCAGTTCAACGTCGCCGGCCACGGTGGAGTCGAGCGCCGAAAAGACGATTGGCGACGAGACGAGCGCCGGGTCGCAGGGCTGCACCATCAGGTCGCGCGCCACATCGGGCATCGCGTCTCCGATCCAGCGCGCGGCGTCGCCATAGCGCTTCCCGGCCGAGCGCTCGGACGCCGCGAGTTCGGCGAGGCGGAACCAGGGATGATCGGCGAGCAACCGGATGAACGTCTGGCCCACCGCACCAGTGGCGCCGAGCACGGCGACGGGAATTCGAGTCGTCGGCGTGAATGTCGTCATGTGGCCAGCACCGTCCGGGCAATGCGCTCGTACGCGTCCACCGCGCTGCGGAGCTCGTCCACGTCGATGTACTCGTCGGTCGTGTGCGCCACGTGAATGGATCCGGGACCGAATAAAAGTGGGGTGCCCCACCGGGAGAGGAGCGGGATGTCCGACGTGTAGGCCATGGGCGCAACTTCGAAACCCGGGATCGTGTGAAAGTGCTGGGCGGGAATGTGCGACCCCCACTCGAGCTCTGCCTTGCCCTCGGCCCAGCGCGTGACCGCCTCGCGCAGCGGGGCGACGTCGCTCACGAGTCGAAACATCAGCTCGGACTCGCAGAGCGAGGGGATGATGTTGGCCTCCGTGCCGCCCCGAATCGTGCCGATGTTCACCGTCGTCTCGCCGAGGATCGGATCCGTGGGGAGCGGCAGGGACTTCGCGGTGGGCAGAAGCGCGAGCATGGGCTCGATGGCGGAGACGCCGAGCTCCGCGTACGCGGAATGCGCGGCGCGGCCGCGTGTGCGGACGACGACTCGCTGCGAGCCCTTGGCGCCCGACGCGAGCTTGCTCTCGGTGGGCTCGCCGTTGACGAGAAAGCGGCTCGTGGCGGGGAGATGATTCGCGGCACGTGCGCCGTCGGATCCCTTTTCCTCGCCGACCACGAGAAGCAGGTCAATTCGCAGCTCACCGCTCGCGGTGAGCCGCTCGGCCGCGCACAGCATGGCCGCAGCGATTCCCTTGGCGTCGCACGCCCCCCGCCCGAAGAGGCGGGTGCCCTCCAGCCTGGGCGGCAGATACGGCGGGACGGTGTCGAGGTGCGTGGAGAAGGTGACGCCGCCACCCGATCGCGACGCCCACACGTTGGCGCGTCCCTTGGTGACCTCCTGCGTCGTCACGTTCCACCCGCGTGCGACGAGCCAGCGGGAAACGAAGTCGACTGCAGGTCCCTCGGACCCGGTGGAGGATTGCAGCGCGAGCAGTTCAGCGGCGAGTGCGACGACGTCGGTCATGCGCAGAAAGTAGCGGGAAAGCGGAGTCGAGGGGAGGATCGTCGCCGTCGTCGCGCTGA
>JANLTI010000164.1:0-6931 GCA_031362845.1 Gemmatimonadaceae bacterium
TCACCAAGCCCCTGCTCGCGACGGGGCCCGACGCCCGATTCGTGCCCGCACCGGCCGACGGTGTGCTGCCCGACGGGTTCTTCTCGTCGACGAATCTCCCGACGTACGTGCGCGTCGGGGGCACGTGGCGAATGCCGCGCGAGCCGCGCATGGACTCGGTGATCCTGCTGGACGACCACGACGTGCTGTGGACCCGCGAGATGCGCCGCGTAAAGCGCGGCGACCGGGTGGCCGTCGGACTGGCGGAGGACGGACGCGAGGGCATCCTGGTGCACGCCACCGCATTCACGGGCGAGCCGGCCGCCGATCCCGAATTCAAGTTCATGGCGAGCGAGGTGTCGCGCGAGAAGCCCATCGACTATTCGCTCCTCGCGGATCTCCTGCTCGAGGAGCGCGATCGCGGCGGGTATCCTGTCTGGGTCTGCGGGCCGGCGCTCGTCCACTCGCGAGCCCGGAACGACATGGTGTGGTTCATCCAGAACGGGTTCGTCGGCGCGATGCTCGCCGGCAACGCCGTCGCCGTGCACGACATCGAGGCCAGCATCTTCGGCACGACGCTCGGCATGACGGGGCAGGGCGAGGCCACGTCGGGCGGGCACGGCGCGCACATGCGCGCCATCAACAAGGTGCGGCGCTCCGGCTCGATTGCGAACGCCGTCGCCGACGGAACGATCACCGACGGCATCATGCACGCGCTCGTGACGGCGAAGATTCCCTTCGTGCTCACCGGCTCCATCCGCGACGACGGGCCACTGCCGGACGTGATCACCGACGCGCTCGTCGCGCAGGACGCCATGCGCGCCCACGCCATCAAGGCGACGATGGCGATCCTCATCGCCACCGCGTTGCACGCCATCGCGACGGGGAACATGCTGCCCGCCTTCGTGACCGAGCGCGATGGCTCCATCCGCGAGCTCGCGACGATCTGCGTCGACTCGGCAGAATTCGTCGTCAGCAAGCTGAAGGATCGCGGCACGCATCAGGCGTTCGGAGTCGTCACGAACGCGCAGGATTTCATGCATATCCTGCGGCTCTACCTCGAGCGCGAGCTCGATGAGCGCGGTACGGCGGCAGCGACCACTCGCGAGCTGGCGGCACCACGATGACGGACGAGGTGCGCGCCCGCTTTCTCGCCGGCATCGCCGCGCAGCTTCCGCCGCATCTGGTGCAGGAGGTCCACCTGTTCGGCGCCATCCGGCAGGGTGGCACCGAGAGCGGCGTCGCCGTGATCGCCGTGTCGCGCAACGATGCGCTCGACATCGCACTGGTCGAGGACGACAACTTCACACCGGACGAAGAGCACTCTCGGCGCGACTCCGCAGCCGCGCCGCGCTTCACCGTGTACTCGGCGCGCTATCGACTCGCGTTGAAGGGGCTCGACCGCGGGAAGTGGGAGATGTCGGTGACTGAGGAGGCTGATGCTCCACTGCTGACCGTGGACGCCGTGGTGCGCGGTGTCTCGCGACGATCAGGTGATGTCGACGAGACGATCCGCCTGTCGGGCGACGAGTTCCGCGCAGCGACGCTCGTTGCGGCCCGCACCTAGCGCCGCCGGCGCGCGGCCGTGACCGAACCTGCAACACTGGGCCTGGCGCTCGCCTTCAGCGCCGGCCTGCTGAGCTTCCTCTCGCCCTGCGTGCTGCCGCTCATTCCGAGCTACCTCACCTTTGTCACGGGCGTCGGCTTCGACGAGTTGCAGCATTCGCGGCGTGCGGCGCTCGTGCACGCGTTGCTGTTCGTGCTCGGATTTACGCTCATCTTTCTCGCGCTCGGTGCGTCGGCCACGGTCCTGGGACGGGTCCTGATTGCGTACCGCGTGTGGATCACGCGCGTCGGTGGTGCGCTCGTCGTGCTGTTCGGCCTGTATCTGCTGGGTGCCGTGCGACTGTCCGCGTTCGATCGCGACCGGCGGGTGCATCTCGCGAACAAGCCGTTGGGCTACCTGGGCAGCGTCATCGTCGGCATCGCATTTGGCGCGGGATGGACGCCCTGCCTCGGCCCCATTCTCGGTGCCATCCTCACCTACACGGCTGCGGAAGCCGATCTCTCGCGCGGATTGCCATTGCTGTTGGCGTACTCGCTCGGACTCGCGATCCCCTTTCTGCTGGCCGCGGTCGCGGTCGAGCGCTTCCTCGAGACAGTCACGCGCCTGAAACCGTATCTTGCGCGGGTCTCGCAGGTGAGTGGGGCGCTGCTGGTGATCGTGGGGGTGATGATGATGCTGGACTATTTCACCGTCATGGCGACGTATCTGCAGACGCTCACGCCGGCGGCGCTGCGGAGCCGACTCTGACTTCGCGAGGAATTATTCATACACCCGGTCGTACCGTCGCGATGATGTGCCTGGCGCTGCTGCTTCCAGGCTGTTCGTCCATGCACACCATCCCGGGTCTGCCGCGCGATGTCGTGCAGCAGATCGGTCCACGCAACGTGGTGCGTCTCACCGACAAGCGTGGCCGCGAAGTGAATCTGGCCGACGTGCACGTGGAAGGGGACAGTCTCGTCGGCGTGCGGTCGATGACGACGAGTGAGCGGGTCGGCATCCTGGCGGCGGATGTCGACGCGGTCGCGCTCAGGGAGTTTGACCCGGTGAAGACCGTGTTCTTCCTGGCCCTGGCGGCTGCGGCGACCGTGCTGACGCTGTACACGCTGTTCAGTGTCACAGGGGGGTACAAGGAACCCTGACGTCTCATAACCTCGTATCAGCGGGCCAGCCACTCCCGCGCCATCCGCAGCAGCTCCCGCGCCGGCACCGGCTTGAGCAAGACGTCGTGACACCCCATCGCCCGGCAGCGCGCCACGACCTCTGGTTCATCCCGACCCGTCAGCGCGACGGCGATGCGCGGCAGCGCATCGAGGGCGCGCAGCTGCGACAGCACCGCGAGTCCGTCGCCGTCCACGAGCCCGAGGTCGAGCAACAGGAGATCGACCGCATCGGTCGACGCCACCTGCACGGCCTCCGCGATCGATGGCGCAATGGACACGCGGTGCCCCGTTTCCTCGAACAGCACCCGCATCGCACCGCTCACGAGCTCGTTGTCCTCGGCCACGAGCACGTGCGGCAGCGCAGTCACGGCCGTCGTCAGCAGGTCACGTCGGGAATCGTGAAGAAGAACCGGCTCCCCTCGCCCAGTCCACTCTCCAGCCAGATCCGGCCGCCGTGCAGTTCCACGAGCTTGCGCGCGATGGTCAGGCCCAGTCCCGTGCCGTGATGCGGGCGCGAGGCGCTCGAGTCCACCTGCGCGAATTCGCGGAACACCAGCTCGTGATGCTCCGGATCGATGCCGATTCCCGTGTCACCCACTTCCACCAGGCACTCGCGATTCGCGCTCGCCGCGACGAAGCGCGCCGTGATCCACACGCGGCCGCCAGCCGGCGTGAAATCGATCGCGTTGCCGAGCAGGTTGCCGAGCACGTGCGCGATCTTCTCGCGGTCGGCCGTCACGTGCTCGAGGTCGACCGGGACGTCGGACACGAGCGCCACGCCCTTCCGGCTCGCAAGCGACTCGTTGAGCGCGCAAATCTGCGTCACCACCGCGCTCAGGTCGAACTGCGACGGCACCACGGTGAGCTGGTTCGCGGCGCCGCGCGCATAGGTGAGAATCTCGCCGACCTGCCCGAGCAGCTGCCGGCCGCCGTTGATGATGCCGCCGACGCTTTCCAGCTGGCGCGGCGTGAGTGGCCCGAGGATGCCGTCACGCAGGATCTCCGCGTGCGTGATGACCGCGGTGAGCGGTGTCCGCAGGTCGTGCGAGATGTTCGCCAGGGACTGGGCCTTCACGCCATCGCTCGCTTCCAGCTCGGCGATGTGGTCGTGTGCCTGTCGCAGCTGCGCCTCGAGCATCGCGACGCGGACGTCGGGCGTCGTCGATTGCATCAGTGGCGTGACCGGTTCGTCGAGGCGATGCATGCGCCAAGTTTACGCGCTCCGGAGTGCCGTGCCAATAGCCGAACCCGAGAAGGCGCTCCCTACGCCGACGCGGTGGTTTCCAGCGACTCTTCCAGCTGCTGGCGGCTCAGGAGCGACGCATAGCGACCGCCCGCCGAGATGAGTACATCGTGCGTGCCCTGCTCGACGACACGTCCTCCGTCCAGCACGATGATCCAGCTCGCATCGCGGACGGCGCTGATCCGGTGCGACGCGATCACCGCGGTGCGTCCCATGAACGCGGTGCGCAGTCCGCGCAGGATCTCCGCCTCGGTGTGCGTGTCCACGGCGGAGAGCGAGTCATCGAGCAGCACGAGTCGGGGCCGACGCGCCAGCGCGCGTCCGAGCGCGAGGCGCTGCTTCTGCCCGCCGCTGAGATTGATGCCACGTTCCCCGAGCAGCGTTCCGTAGCCGTGAGGGAATGCGCGCACCGTATCGTCGAGTTGCGCCACGACGGCCGCCCACACATCGGGCTCCACCTCTCGGTCGCCCCGTGCTCGCGACTGCGCTGGCGTCGCTTCGCCCTCGACGTCGTGCTCGATCAGCGCGCGCGACGCATCGCCGTAGGCCAGGTTCGCGCCGATGGTGTCGCTGAACAGGAAGCTTTCCTGCGGCGCATAGCCGATCTCGGCGCGCAGTTCGTCGAGTGCGAGGTCGCGGATCGGGACGCCATCGAGCAGGATCAGGCCTTCCTGCGGATCGTGCAATCTGGGAATGAGATCGATCAGCGTGCTCTTGCCGCTGGCCGTCGCACCTACCACCGCGAGCGTACCCCCCTCGGGCAGATCAAACGACACATGCCGCAGCGCCCACCGCGGCTCGGCGCCTTGCGGCGTGGGAAAGTGGAACCCGACGTCGCGAAACTCGAGGCGGCGTCCACCCTCCGCGGGCGGCAGGGCGCGCGGCGCCGCGCGCGAGCGCACCTCGGGCCGCGCGTCGAGGATCTCGAGCAGCCGCGCCATCGACGCCGCGCCGCGCTGAAAGAGGTTGATCACCCAGCCGAGTGCGATGAGCGGCCAGGTGAGAATGCCGAGGTAGAAACCGAACGCCACGAATGCGCCGATGGTGATGCGCCCGTCCACCACCAGCCGTCCGCCCAATCCCAGCACGACCACCACGCTCAGTCCCGCCAGGAGGCCGAAGAGGGGATTCATCACGCCGTACAGGCGCGCCAGACTCATGTTCCGGCTCACGTAGGTTGCGCTGAGCGCGGCGAACCGCGCCACCTCGGCCCGCTCCTGCCGGTATGCACGGACGACGCGCACGCCGGCGAAGTTCTCCTGCGCATGCGTCGTGATCGTGCTGAAGTGTTCCTGCACGGCCTCGAATCGCGTGTGCACCAGCCCGCCCAGCTTGATCATCACCACGGGCAGCATCGCCATGGGCAGCAGGGCGAGCAGCGTGAGCGTCACGTCGATGTGCAGCATGAAGATCAACGCGAACGCACCGCCGAAGATCGTGTTGGTCAGGTACATGATCGCCGGACCGGCAGCCATGCGGACCGCGCCCAGATCGTTCGTCAGGCGCGCCATGATGTCGCCGGTGCGCACGCGCGCGAAGTACCCCGGGTCGAGGGTCGTGAGATGGGCGAACAGCGCTTGGCGCAGGTCGAACTCGATGTACCGACTGAGCCCGTTCATCACCTGGCGCATCCAGAAGCGGAGCGCGCCACCAACGAGCGCGATGGCCACGATGCCTCCGCCGATGGCCGCGATTCGACCGAGTGACTCCCGCGCCTGAAGCGCGTCCATCCCCGACCGCAGGAGCCAGGGCACGAGTGCGCCCAGGGCCGACGACAGCACCACCAGCCCCAGCCCGGAGGCCAACATTTTCCGATACGGACGGTAGTACGGCACGAGGCGGCGCATGGGAGACGCGGCCCGGATACTGCCACTCAGATGACTCACGCGATCGATTGTGTTAACTTGTTGCAGCACCGCAGCTTCGCCGGTTCGGCGCAGCCGTGGGCACCCCCCATCCGGAGGCTCGTCATGACCAAGTATATCCGTCGGCTTCGTGCACCGCTCGCGCTGTGCGCTGCGATCGCCGTCGCGGGCTGCACCTCGAAGGACGCGACGCCAGACAGTTCGCTCGCGCGCGACACTGCGCTCAATCGTGATCTGGCACTCGCCGGACAGGACACCACCCTGCAGCCGCAGCTGCGCGACATTCCTGCGACGCCAGCGGTCACCACGCCAGCGCCTGCCCCCGCGGCAACGACGCCCGCGCGCACCACGACGCCCGTGACGCGGCCGCGCACGACGACGCCCGCGCGTACGCCTGCACGCACCACGCCGTCCACCTCCACGACGGCATCCGGCAACACGGTGACGCGGAATCCGTCTGGCTCGGCGAGCACCGCCGCGGGCGGTTCGGTGGGGACGATCGCGTCCGGTTCATCGCTGTCGCTCCGCTCCAACTCGCGCGTCTGCACGAACACCTACAAGCCGGGCCAGACCTTCTCCGCCACCACGACGAGCGCGGTCACGGGCTCGAACGGTGCGACGATCCCCGCCGGCGCGACGGTGTCGCTCGAGGTGACGCAGCTCAAGCGTAGCGAGAACGCGAACGACAAGATCGTGATGGAGTTCGCCGTGAAATCCGTGAGCTTCGGCGGCCGCACCTATCAGGTGAACGGCAGCGTGGCCAACGCCGACGTCGAGCGCGTGCGTAACCAGCCGCGCGACAAGGACGTGCAGAAGGTCGTCGGCGGCGCAGTCCTCGGCGCCATCGCGGGTCAGATCATGGGCAAGAACACCAAGTCCACGGTCGTCGGCGCTGCCGCCGGCGCTGCGGCGGGCGCGGGTGTCGCTGCCGGCACCGCGAACTTCGAAGGGTGCCTCCCGGATGGCGGCAACATGACCGTCACGCTGAATGCGCCGCTCCAGGTGAAGATCAGCTGAGTCACCGGATGGCCTGTCGCGGGGGGGGGGCCTCCGCAGCGGGGGGAGCGGCCCCCCCCGCCGATACAGGCCCGGCCCCCCCCCGTAGGGAGCCCCCCGG
>JANLTI010000197.1:0-4835 GCA_031362845.1 Gemmatimonadaceae bacterium
CGTAGCGCACGATAGCCACGCGCCGCCTCCACGTGCAGCGGCACAGCCACCTCATCGGCGACGATGGAAAGCTCCAGCGGGGTACGAGTCACGCTGAGAAATGCTCGCGCGTGAGCCGTCCACTCCGGTATTGCGTCCTGCGCGTTCAGGCGCACGAGCGCGACCGGGGCGACCAGCACGATCAGGGAGAGGTGGTGCTCGACCGTCATGGATTCAGCAGCCTCCGTAACCTCTCCTGAATGCACGTGATCGCGCATCGGCAAGGCGCGACTGGCGCGCCGGTCATACCTATGGATGCGAGAGCCGGATGACGTCGAGCCACGTGACGAGCCTGCCATCCGCAAAGGCACGCAGGGTGTCGTGGATGGAGCTGACCAGTTGCAGCGATCGCCCGGCCGGGCTTTGCGGCTTGTGCGTGAGTGCCGCATCGACGGTGAAGCGACCACCGGAGAATGATCGAATGAACGTACTGGTGGAATCGACAGGAAACGTCGCGACGTTCTCGTAGAACCGGCGGGCCTCGTCGCCCTGCTGGAAGAGGTACTGCTCCACGTTCGATACGTAGAACGTCGTCACAGGCACCCGGTGCGCCTTCGCCCACTGCCCCACCGCACGCAGCGACTTCCCGCCCGCGAAGTTCCCCGTGATCGGCACAATCAGGTTGCGCTCCTGCATCAGCTTGAGTGCCCGGTACCGGCGTTCGCTCCCGAGGTAGCTCCAGTTGACGCCGTCGCTGTCGCTCTCGGTCATCATCGACAGGTAGGCGGGCATGCGAAACCCCATGCGCGTCATCGTACCAGGAGGCCTTGGGTAGACCATGCCGGAGCCGTACGGGCCAGAGTTACGGCACTCCGAGCTGTAGTTGTAGGTCAGCTCCGGCCCCTGCGAGAAGAAGGCGCCGTACACGCAGCCCAGCGATACCCGTTCGCTATCGCTCAACGCAAAGCGATGTACCCGCATGAGACGATCAGTGATCGTCCGCAGATTGTCGCGGTAGCGTGCGCTGTCCGCGGGCTGCTTCGCCAAGGCCTCGAACAGCTGGCCGGCTGACGAGGCGCTGTCCACCCCCGTGAGGGGCGCTCGTGCGAACAGCTTGGCGAGGAACTCGGCGCGCGTCGCCGACGACTCGATGAGCGCTTTGTACATGAGGTGCTGCATCGCGTTCTGGTGACGGATGTCGACGATGAACGCGATGCTCGGCTGTACGGCGGTGATGTACGTGAAGTTCTGGTCGGGAGCGACGCCGACGTAGACCCCGCCCGGCCGGATGCGGCGCGTGAGCTCAGGGATGACCCACTGCAGCGATGTCTCGTTGGAGACGAAGTTCTCCGAGCGAAACGTGCCCGCTGGCTCCGAGTACTCGCGCATCATGCGCCAGAACGTGCTGTCGGCGAGTCGCGCGGGAACGGCCTGCGCGGCCGCGCGCGAGGGCGCTGCGCCCACTGCAAGGAGCGCAACGACACGCAGCATCCGGCGGACGACGATCGGAAATGCTTTCATGGCCTCAACCTGACGTGGCGGTTGTGCCGCGTCCAGCCGAGGCGAGCCCGCGCACCACCTTCAACGTCGTGGTGAGCTGGCCGACATGCCGAGCGCTGTGTTCTGCCGCATGAAAGAGCAGCCCCAGCACGGTGCTCGGTAATCTGGCTCGTCCAACCTCCCGTGCCTCCTCCAGCTGATCGACCGGGGTGAGCCGAAGCTGGTCGAGCGCCCGGTCGATTTGCGCCAGCACCGCCGAGACGAGCGCAGGCCCCGATACAGCGGGCGCGCCCTCCTGCGCGAGTGCCGCGAACTGCGCGTCGCTGAGCGACTCGCCCCGAGCGTACGTGAGCAGGCGGTCCAGGCTGCCGGTGAGGTGCTGCAGGTGATAGCCCGCGCTCGCCGCATCACCGGGACGCTGCCACAGCTGCTCGGCAGTCGCATCCGTTGCGACTCGCTCCACGTCTTCTCGTGCCTGGAGAAGTGCGTGCGCGATCGGCATGAGTATCGGCGCGTACTCCGGCAATGGCCCACGCATCCACACTTCGGTGGCACTGTTGTCAACCATCAGTCATCCTGGGAGGAGTCAGTCAGTATCCCACCGCCATCCCGTCCTTGCGCGGGTCACTCCCCGCGGCGAATCCCTTCGAGAGTCGCACGATCGCCTGCGCGCCGCCGAACGCGATCGTCGGCTGTTCGATGATGACGTGTCCCATCGCCGCGAGCGCCGCGCGTACGCCATCACCCACCGGCGCCTCGAGCGCCACCCGCTGCCCGTCATAGTGACGGAAGCGCGGCGCGTCGATCGCCGCTTGCACATCCATGCCGAACACGAAGTGGTTGAGCAGGAACTGCACGTGCCCCTGCGCCTGGACGCCGCCGCCCATGAGCCCGAAGCTCATGTACGGCTGGTCGCGCCCGTCCACGGTTCGCGTGACGAAGCCGGGGATCAGCGTGTGGAACGGCCGCTTTCCCGGCGCGGCGGTGTTCGGCAGACCCGGCGTGAGCGTGAATCCCGCGCCGCGATTGTGCAGCGCGAAGCCGGTGCCCGGCACCACGATCCCCGATCCGAAGTAGTCGTAATTCGAGTTGATGAACGACACCATGTTCCCGTCGGCGTCGGCCACCGAGAGATAGATCGTCTCGCTCTTCGTCCGCAGCGGGCCCGGATCCACGCGTGCTCGCGCCCGCGTGGGATCGAGATGGCTGCGGCGTTCAGCGATGAACTCGTCGGTGAGCATCTGCGCAGCGGGCATGTCGAGATGGTCCGCATCGCCGACGAACCGATCGAGGTCGGCATACGCGAGCTTCTTCGCCTCGATGAGGTGATGCAGGTAGGCCGGCGAGTTGTGCCCCATTGCGTTCAGGTCGTAGGGCTCGAGGATGCGCAGCATCTCGAGCGCCGCGATGCCCTGATTGCTGGGCGGCAGCTCCCATACCTGATAGCCGCGAAACGAGACGCCAATGGGTGTCACCCAGTTCGGCGCGTTCCTGCGAAGGTCGTCGAGTGTGAGGAAGCCGTTCAGCGCGGTGAGCCGAGCGACGATGCTCTGGCCGATGGATCCACCGTAGAACGTCGTGATGCCGCTGTCGGCGATGACCTGGAGCGTGCGCGCGTAGTCGGCATTCCTGAACCATTCCCCGGCCTTCGGCGCATGGCCGCCGGGAAGGAATGTGGCGGCGGCCGCCGGGTCGCGCTGGAGGAATGCCGTCTCGTTGGCCCACTGCGCGGCGATGATCGGCGAGACGGGAAAGCCGTCGCGGGCGTACGCGATCGCGGGCTGCAACAATGCGCCGAGTTTTCGCCGGCCATGTGTGCGCACGAGCATGTCCCATCCCGCGAGCGCGCCGGGGACCGTCACCGACATGACGCCCTGCTGCGACCCGGCGCGGAAGCCGCGCGCCTGGAGCGTCTCGCGTGTCATGAGCGAGCCGGCGCGTCCGCTCGCGTTGAGCGCGACGAGCTTCTGCTCCCTGGCGAGCCAGACGATCGCGAACATGTCGCCGCCGATCCCCGTCATGTGCGGTTCGGTCACGCTCAGCACTGCCGCCGCGGCGACGGCAGCGTCAATGGCGTTACCGCCTTGGCGCAGGACCTCGAGGCCGGCGGCGGAGGCGAGCGGCTGGCTCGTTGCGACCGCACCGTTGGGGGCGTAGACGGTGGAGCGGCCGGCCATCGACGTAGGGCGCTGCGCCTGGAGCGGGTGACCATCGACGAGAAGCGTGACGACGCCGACGACTGCAGTCAGGGTGAATGGGGACACGTGGATGGGATTATACGATGAACGATGACAGTGCAGAGCTCCCGGCAACCAGTGCATCACGTTCAGGACGAAGGTGCGCTCCACTTCGGGAGCCCGCGACTCCGATAGCGCTGAACGGTGTAGCCACTTCCGAGTAGCATGACTGCTCCGAGCACGACGTCGCGGGACATGATGATGGCACGGATCCGAGTCGTCTCCTGTGAGGCAGGCCGTGGACAGCATAGGGAATGTTCTCCATCCACGCGAGAGCCAGCGCTGCATCGTCAACTACGATGGCGACCGCTCGAGCACCCGCTCCGCGCCCTTATCGCTATCACCTTGCACTTTGAACGACGACGCTCTTGCCGAGCGTCTTGAACCGCACTCCGTCGTCTTGCACGACGGTGAGCGTCACGTGACCTGTCTTGCTGGTATGGATATCACGGATAGTGCCGGATTTGCCGGCGTGCGTGCCACCGATCACCCGGCAGTACGCACCGTCTCGCACATCGCCTGACAGTTGGTTCGTCATCGCGGTTCTCCATGCATGCGCACGAGTAATTGCGTCCGACGAAGCAAGGCGCCGCCGGCTACTCGGCGAGCGGGGCCAGCTTCGGCCGAATTCACAGCGCCGTGAAAGAAATGCGAACGGTCACGGTGTCTCCATCGCCCTTCGCGCCCCGCACGCGCTTCGGAACGGCCAGCAACGTCGTTCCATCCTTGCCGCGCCACACGCTCGTTGACCACTCGTGGCCATCGACGGTCGCGTGAACTGGCGTGCGTCCCCACCCGTGTGTCACTCGCGGCGCGAACTCAGCGGGGACTGGCGCGAACACCCATCCACCAGGGCCGGCATACTTGAAGAGTCGTGCCACGAACTCACCACCGTATCGCGTTTGCATCACGACGACAGTTGGACGACTGGATCTGGAGAGATCAAGCGGTGGTGTGCTCGACGCCCCAGTTCATTCACGGGCGCCGTACACGCGTGATAATCTCGGACATGAGCAATCCGTCGAGCTCACGAAGCCACAAGTGGGCCCCCCGTCCGCTGTAGCGCAACGACCGGTGGCATTGCGCGGCGCTTTCAGTCCAGCTGCGCAAGGAGCCGCC
>JANLTI010000212.1:0-1939 GCA_031362845.1 Gemmatimonadaceae bacterium
GTGGCGCGAATAGAGCCAGTGCAGCGTTTCCTTCTTCGGGAACCGCTTGGCCGTCTTCGTGAATCCCATCGCGCCGCGGGCGAGCTGCATGAGGTCTTCCGCGTCACCCTGATCCATGATCGTGAAGTCGGCCGGCAGCCCGGCGGCCGCGCCAAACTGTCGCAACAGGCGGTGGCCGACCGAGTGAAAAGTGCCACCATGCACTCTCGCGCCTGCCGAGCCGACGAGCCGCTCGGCGCGCGACAGCATCTCGCCGGCGGCGCGGCGCGTGAAGGTGAGCAGCAGGATTCGTTCGGGGGCGATGCCGCGCTCGACGAGGGCGGCGACGCGGTGAATCAGCGTGCGGGTCTTGCCCGTACCAGCGCCGGCGATGACGAGCAGCGGGCCATCGCCGAACGTGGCGGCGCGCGCCTGATCCGGATTCAGGGACGAGGTGAGCGTCGTGTCCGCCGCTGGCACGTCGCGCGCGCGAGGGCGATAGAGCCGCGGGCCGTCATCCATACGGCCAATATACGGCGGGGACCGAACGGGTGCCGAACCATTCCGACGCACACCGGTTAGCGTGTCGCCGGTTCGCCGAGATGCGAGACGAGCCAGTCGTGCAGGCCGGTGCTCGCGTGCGGGCAATACACGATGGGGCTCGTCGCGAGTGCATCGGCGGAATTCGACCCGTCCGGTCCCACGAGAAGCGTGGGAGTGCGGCTCAGCCAACTCCAGAGCGCGTCGTCTTCGGCAATCCAGCCGGTCGCCTCGGCGCAGTCGAGCCGCCCCGGAGCGAGCGCGTACGCTGCCGCCAGCAGGTCGAACGGAAAGAACGCGGCCCGCCCGACATCGTCCTTCCAGTAGTCGAGCCACTCACGAGATCTCGCCGCCACCCACGCTGCGGCCGAGTCCCGGGTGGTCAAGCGATCAAGATCCGCTTCGTCGAGGCCGAGTCCGCGCGCGGCCTCGTACGAAGTCAGCGTCGTCGGCACGCGCATTCCCAGCACGACGGTCGCCGCTGCGCGGTCCTTCGCGAAGTTGAAGTCCCTGAAGACAGGACCGTGACCGAAGAGCATGCCGCCGCCCGTGCCCTCGGTGGGATGGAACAGATGTCCAGGCCGGCGTCCCATTACCGCGACGAGTCGTACGACGTTGCGTTGCAGATCGGGTCGACCGCGCAGTGCGGCGGCGATGTTGGTCAGCGGCCCGAGACTGACAATGGTCAGCTCGCCCGTGGCGAGCGCGTCTTGCAGCGCGATGTGGGCCGGCGCGATCGGCACGGAGTCGCGACCACTCATCGGCGCAGCGGAGCCACGATGGACAGGCGGAGTTCGAGCGCCGGCGATTTCGAGCACCGACATGAGCGCGCGCGTCGTGCTGTCGGTGACGCGCAGCGAGGCGTTCCCGTGTACCGTGGACACACCGACGATCGTGACACCGCTCGCACGAACGAGCAGCAGCAATGCGAAGCAGTCGTCCGGATCGGTGGTGCGGCCGTGGCCGCACGCGGCATCGGTATCGATCCAGAGTCGCCGTGACATGGTGACCGTGGGGCCGCCCTGGACGACGGCCAGTGCCGGCGCCGGACGCTCGCCCGTCCTCCACGTTCGCAGTGGAATCGCAAAGGTCAGCAGCCCGAGTATCAGCAGTGTCGTGACCGACACGCCAACCTTGCGGGCGAGGCCCGGTCGGGCGAAACGCATCGGGACGCTAAACCACGACGTCAGGACGCGCGCTGGCGGACGGAAGGGCGTCCGTGGCGATCCATCCATGCAGCTCGTGCGAGCCGACGTATTGCGCGGACAGGCCGAAGACGGCGGCTGTTGCGAGACCGACCTGCGCGCGCACCTCGCTCGCTAGTTCGTCTCCCGGGAGAACCGGCCGCTCCTGCAACTCTCGCATCACCGACGTCATCACCACGTCCGGGATGCCGCACGGCACCATGAGGTCGAAATAC
>JANLTI010000152.1:0-4483 GCA_031362845.1 Gemmatimonadaceae bacterium
GGGTGCGTGTAGGACGAGCGTCGGCCTGGGCGTCACGATTCACCTCTCACGATTCACCTCTCACGATTCACCTCTCACGATTCACCTCTCACGATTCACCTCTCACGATTCACCTCTCACGATTCACCTCTCACGATTCACCTCTCACGATTCACCTCTCACGATTCACCTGTTCCGGTACCCGCGTATATTCCGCCGACATGACCTCCCAAGCAGTTGACATCCTGGCCATCGCCGCGCATCGCGACGACGTGGAGCTCACCTGCGGCGGCACGCTGATCAAGGCGGCGAAGGCGGGACGTCGCACCGCCATTCTCGATCTCACCCAGGGCGAGATGGGCACGCGCGGCTCGGCCCAGCTCCGCGCCGACGAGGCGGCGCGCGCTGCCGAAGTGCTCGGCGCGTCGGCGCGTGAAACCCTCGCCCTCCCGGACGCCGGCATCGAGAACACCCCGGCGACACGCGAGGCGCTCGCCCGCGTGATCCGGCGGTTTCAGCCGCGAGTCGTCATCGCGCCCGCATCGGAGGGCCGCCATCCCGATCACCGCGTCACCGCCGGTCTCGTGCGCGATGCGTGCTTCGTCGCCGGTCTCGCGAAGATCGCGCCCGACGTCGCCAAGCACCGGCCGCTCAAGGTGCTGCACGCACTCGCATACCGGCAGGATTTCGTGCGTCCATCGTTCGTCGTGGATATCTCCGCTGAGTTCGAACAGAAACTCGCCGCCATCCGGTGCTATGCGTCGCAGTTCGACGACGAGATCCAGGCCGGCGAGGTCTTCCCGAACGGAGAGCCGCTGTACGACATGATTCGACATTATGCAGCGACGTATGGGTCGCTCATCCGCACGCGGTACGGCGAACCCTTCCTCACCACGGAAATGATGCGCGTCGACGATGTCGTCGCGCTCGAGGTCTCCACCTTTTGAGCGATCAGCGCAACGACGAGGTCACCTACGGCTCATACCTCGCGCTCGACGAGCTGCTCACGCTGCAGCAGCCGCGCTCGGCGCATCCGGACGAGCTGCTGTTCATCGTCGTGCACCAGTCGAGCGAGCTCTGGTTCAAGGAGATCCTCCACGAGCTCGATCTCCTCATCGAGTCGATGCAGGCGCACGAACCGGAGTTCGCCCTCTTTCGCATGGGTCGAATCAACGCGCTCATGCGTATCGTGTCCGCCCAGCTCTCGGCGCTCGAGACACTGCCGCCACAGCACTTTGCCGCCTTCCGCACCCATCTCGGCAGTTCCAGTGGCTCGCAGAGCATCCAGTTCCGGGCGATCGAGGCGGCGTCCGGCCTTCGAGAGCCGCATTTCATGCACGTGCTCGCAGAGCATGGCGCCATCCCCGACGTCGTCGCGCGCGCGCTCGCCCGACCAACGCTCCAGGATCTGTATCTGACGCTCCTGCGTACGCAGGGCATCGAACTCGAGGCGCTGTACGTGGGTGAACGCCCCACCACGCTGTTCTTTCTCGCCGAGTCGCTGCTCGAGTACGAGCAGCAGTTCGGGCAGTGGCGATTCAAGCACGTGCAGCTCGTGGAGCGTGTGCTCGGGCCGCTCACCGGCGGCACGGGGGGTACGCTCGGTGCCAAGTACCTCGCGCGCACCATCGACCAGAAGTTCTTCCCCGCCCTGTGGGCCGTGCGCGCGAAGTTCTACGGCGCCTCGGCGTAGCGCGCCATGCTCCGCGACATCTCCATCCTCGTGCAGCCGGGTACCCCCGAATGGCCGGGCGATGTCCCGTTCACGTGCGGATGGAGCGCGCGCATCGCGCAGGGCGCGGCAATCAACCTGTCCCATATCGCCGGAAGCCCGCACGTCGGGACGCATGCCGACTCGCCCCTCCACGTGCGAGACAACTGGCCCGCGAGTGATCAGCTCCCACTGCGGCCGTTCCTTGGCCCCGTCGTCGTGCTCGATGTCAGTCGCTCACCGGACGGACCGTTGGCCGTAAACGCCGATGATCGGCGCCTGCTCGGCTGCACGCGCCTGCTGCTGCGCACGGATCGCACGATCGCCGCCGGTAGCTTTCCGCGCGCCTGGCCTGTGCTGTCGGCGGCGACTGCCAGCCGGCTTGCGGCAGCCGGAGTCATGCTCGTTGGCGTGGATGCTCCGTCAGTGGACGAGCGCGACAGCAAGACGCTGGACGTGCACCAGGCGCTGTTCGGCGGAGGTGCCTACGTGCTGGAGAATCTGGATCTGCGCGGCGTGACGGAGGGCCGGTACGACCTGATCGCACTTCCGCAGCGACTCGGCGGTCTCGATGCGGCACCGGTGCGGGCGGTGCTGCTGGAGGCCGGCCAGCTTCCGTGAACTCGACGGCGTGACTCGCCGCTCCTGGCCGAGGCGCGCGCGCTACTCACCCAGCTCCCGCACGCTGACGCGCACTTCGGCCATGAAGGCCGTCCCACGGATGCGAACCGGCGACGGATGGTAGCCGAAGCCGGGGACTGCGCGCGCGTTGCTCGCGGTCGTCGCCATGATCGCCATCAAGTCGAATTCCACGACGATATTCGGCGGCGCGATGATGGAGACATTCGCCATGACCGCCGTCACGTCGATGATGCAGGGAGCTGGAAGCGCCGCGTGCCGGAGATCGAGTGTGACATCGCTCATCAGCGCCTTGATGACCAGCAGGTGCGGCAGCTGCCATGATCCTCGCCGCTTCGTCTCATTCATGAGCGCGAGTATGCGACCCTCCGCTGGAACCCCGACGTGCGACAGGGGCGCCGGCGCGTCCCCGCTGCCGCGGTGCGCGAGGTCCGCCACCAACGCGTGCATCGCCTGCGCGCTTACCGCGAGGCTCAACTGGCCAAGTCGCCGCTCGAACTCGTCCAGGTCGATGACGTCGTACGCATAGCCATCGCTCAGCAGCCGAATCGCGCGCTCGCGTGCGTCGTCGAGCGTCGTCGCCGCGGGAGACACGAGCGGCTCGGGAGTGCGTCCGTAGTGCATCATGCTGCTACTACGGTGACTCCCGGGCCGTGGTGTCACGGCGGGGGACCGGCAGCTGGCAACCCGTTACTCGCGCTCGGCCGGGTCACTAGCTTTCCAGCGTATGCCTGCCCCCGTCTACCTCGACCACGCCGCCACGACGCCCATTCGTCCAGAGGTGCTGGACGCAATGCAGCCCTTCTTTGGGGCGCGATTCGGCAATCCGTCGAGCATGCATCGCTGGGGGCGCGAAGCGCGCACCGCACTCGACGAGGCCCGCGAGCGCCTCGCCCGCTCGCTCGGGGCGGCGTCCGACGAGGTGGTGTTCACGTCCTGCGGCACCGAGGCGGACAACCTGGCGCTCCTCGGCGTCTGGCGAGCCCGTGCAAGGAGCGGACGGCGGGCTGTCGTGACGTCGCCCATCGAGCACAAGGCCGTCCTCGCGGCCGCCCACCAGATCGTGCGGGAAGGGGGCGAGGAGCGTCTCGTCGCCATGCATGCCGGTGGCCTCGTGAACGACCAGTCGTTCGACGCGCTGATCACCGACGACGTGGCCGTCTGCTCGGTGATGTGGGTGAACAACGAGATCGGCGTGCTCCAGGACATCCCCTCGCTCGCTCGGCGCGCGACGGCACGCGGCGTCGTGTTCCACACGGACGCCGTGCAGGCGTTCGGCAAGGTGGACGTCGATGCGCGAATCACGCCGTTCGACGTGCTCTCCATCTCGGGTCACAAGATTGGTGCGCCAAAGGGCATCGGCGCGCTGTTCATCCGACGCGGCACCGAGATCGAGCCCCTGATGTTCGGCGGCACACAGGATCGTGGCCGGCGGCCGGGCACCGAGAACGTCGCCATGGCAGTCGGCCTCGCGCGGGCCGCCGAGCTTGCGGTCGCAGAACGCACGCGCAAGTGGGCGGTGCTCGACGCGCAGCGCGAGCGGCTCGAGGTGGCGCTCCTGTCCTGCATCCCCGATGCGGTGATTCACGGCCGAGGCAGTCCGCGCGCGCCGCATATCACGAACATCTCGGTGCCGGGCGTGGACAGTGAGTCGATGCTGATGGCGCTCGACCTGCGCGGCATCGCCTGCTCCGCGGGATCCGCATGCCAGAGCGGGAGCATCACGCCATCGCACGTGCTCGATGCGATCGGCGTCTCACCCGACCTCGCGAGTGCAGCCATCCGGATGAGCCTTGGCTCCATGACGACGGACGCCTGCATCGAGCGGGTGATCGAGCTGTTCCCGACGCTCGTGGCGAAGGCGCGCCGCCTCACTCCCGCCTGACGACGCGATGCGAGAACGCGTGCTGGTCGCGATGAGCGGTGGCGTCGATTCGTCGGTCGCCGCGGCAATGCTCGTACGCGAGGGCTACGACGTGGTCGGCGCGACCATGAAGCTCGGGTGCCACGGCGACGAGCTTCCCGACCGCCCCTGCTGCTCGCTCGAGAGCGTGAACGACGCGCGCCGGATCTGTGACCAGCTCGGTGTGCCGCACTACGTATTGAACCTCGAGACCGCATTCGGTCGTGATGTGGTGACGGACTTCGTGAACG
>JANLTI010000046.1:0-8998 GCA_031362845.1 Gemmatimonadaceae bacterium
GCGACGGTCGGTTGATCGGCGGCTCGGCAACGGCCACGGCTGAAGCGCTGCTCGGGCTGCTCGCCGTGCAACGGGCCGAGCCCACGCCGGCGCTCGCCGCGCTCGCGGCACGGATGGCGGAACAACTCGTGTCACTCTCCAGAGGGAACGCAGACCGCGCGCCGTGGGGCGCGCGCCTCGACCGCGCCGACGCCGACTGGCATGCGTGGGGAGGACGGTCGGTCGAAGCGCTCGCGACGGCGGCCGTGGTGCTTGGACGCCGCGACTTCGCTACCGCTGCTCAGCGCGAAGCCGACGCATTGTGGGGACGCTTTCTTCTCGCTGGCGGCGTGCCCGCGGTGATCTCACCAGCGGGTCGCGCGACGTGGTATCCCCAGATAGCCTACGGCGTCGGTCCCGTCGTCGAGGGATTTCTTGCACTCGCCGACGCGACCGGCGAGCGCCGGTACGCCGTGTTCGCCGGCCTCAGCGCGGGATGGTTCGTCGGTGCGAACGCGGCGGGCGTCCGCATGTACGACGAACGCTCGGGCCGCTCGTTCGATGGCATCGATGGGCCGGAGCCAGTAATGCTGAATCGGAATGCCGGCGCGGAGTCGACGATCGAATCGCTACTCGCCCTGCAACGAGTGGCCGGGAGCCCGGAAGCCTCGGCGTATCTGCATCATCGACCGGTCGGCGCGCCGAGCGTCTCGCTCGATTCGGTGCCGGCGCGACGCGAGTACGCGTCGGTGACTGGAACGCGCGTCGTCGTGAGGCGGGGGAGTGCCGGGCTCGAGTTGGAACGCGTCGCGACCGCTACGCCGCCCATCACGCTCACGTACTGGCCCGCGGCAAATCCGGTGGAGGTGCGCCTCGCCACTCGGCTGGTCGAGCAGTGGAATGCCGAGCATCCCGAGGTGCAGGTGAAAGTGCAGCCGTTGCCGGCGGGACGATCGTCGGAGGAGGTGCTGCTGGCCGCCATCGTCGCCAAGGCAACGCCTGACGTGAGCTCCAATGTGTCGTCGGCGCTGCTCGCGCGGCTGGTCCGGGCGCGGAGCGTGGTGCGGCTGGACAACCGCATGGCCACTGCGGCCAGACTCGCCGAACGCACGACGCCCGCGATGCTCGCGTCGCTCCGACTACCCGACAGCGGGATCTACGCTTTTCCGTGGAAGACGAATCCCCAGATGTTGATGTACAATGTCGACCTGCTGAAGGACGCTGGCGTCGTGCCGCCCCGCACGCAGCCGGAACTGCTCGCGGCGTTTCGGCGTCTCACGCGAGACAGCGACGGCGACGGACGGCTCGATCGCTGGGCGATGTGGGCACCACTGAAGACGACGTGGTTCGAACGGTTCTACGACTTCTACCCGCTCTATCTGGCGAGCTCCGGCGGACGCACGCTCGTGCGCGACGGCAAGGTCACCTTCGACAACGCCGCCGCCGTGGCGGCGCTGGATCTGCTGCGCCGCGGTTTCGACGAGGGTGTGCTCCCCCGAGCGAACTTCGCGCTCGGGCGCGATCCGTTCGCCGACGGCACCGTGGCGATGAAGATCATCGGGCCCTGGTTCGTACGCGAGCTGGACGAACTCGGCATACCCGGCCTTCGCTACGACGTCGTGCCGGTGCCGGCAGCCGAGGGCACCGCGCCAGGCGATCGCTATGCGTTCGCCGACCTGCGCAGCATCGCCATCTTTTCCACCACACGTCACCCCGACGCCGCGGCGCGCTTCGTGGCCTTTCTCACGTCGCCGGCCGCTGATCGTCTCCTGATCGAAGAGGCGAGCCAACTTCCCTATCGACGCGCGCTGGCGAGTGATCCGCGTTTCGCCGCGTCGCTCCGGCGGTGGCCGACACTCGCGACGTACGCGAACTACGTGGAGCGCACGCGCGATCTCGACCTCGATCCGGACGTCGTGGAGATCTTCGACAGCATCTCCGAGGCGTACGAGGCGTCGGCGATCTACGGCATCGTGCCGGTGCGGGAAGCGCTGACGAAGGCGGCAGCGGAAGCGACGAGGATACTCGATGCGCGCTGAAGAGCGGTCCGGATGGCAGCTCTCGGCCCCGTTCGTCCTGTTTCTCATCGCGTTCGCCGCCTATCCGATCTGCTTCGCGATCGCGCTCGTGTTCATGCACTGGGATCTTGTCACGGTGCCCTCGTTCGCGGGGTTGGATAATATCACGCATCTGGCGACGGACACGCGGTTCTGGCGCGCCGTGGCGAACACCTTCGTGTTCCTGTTCATCCATGTGCCGCTGCAGATCGCTACCGCGCTGGCGCTCGCCCTGGCACTCGACCGCCCGCTCGTGCTCCGCGCATTCTGGCGCGCGGCGTTCTTCCTGCCCGTCGTCATCTCGGGCGCCGTCGTCGCCATTCTCTGGAGCAACCTGTACGCGACGGATGTGGGACTGATCAACGGATTGCTCGCACGCATCGGCATAGCGCCGGTGCCCTGGCTCACCAATCCGCGCACAGCCATGCCCGCCATCGCGCTGATGGTGACGTGGAAGAATGTCGGCTTCTACGTCATCATCTACCTGGCGGGCCTGCAGAACATTCCGCGCAGCTGCCGCGAGGCGATCGAGATCGAGGGCGCTTCGTCCTGGCAGCGCTTCCGACACCTGACCCTGCCCTCGCTGCTCCCTCAGACCATCCTCGTGCTCACCCTCTCGACGATCAACGGCTTCCAGCTGTTCATCGAACCGTACGTGATGACCGGCGGGGGGCCGCTGCGTCGTACGTACTCCGTCGTGCTGTATCTCTACACGAACGCATTCTCCTACCAGAAGATGGGCTATGCCGCGACGATCGGCGTCGCACTGGCGCTCATCATTGGTGCGGTGGTGGCGGTGCAGCGACGGCTGCTCGGTCGCGCGGAGGCGGCATGAAGTCTGTCGCGAAGCTCGCCGTGTACGTCGGACTCGCGCTGGCCGCGCTCACCTTTCTCTATCCGTTCCTGTGGATGGCGAGCAGTTCGCTGAAGCCGCCGGTGGAGGTCGGGACGATCTCTCTCATCCCACTGCACGCGACGTTCGACAACTATCGCACGATGTGGTCGCGCGCTCCGTTCGGACGGGCGCTGTTCAACAGCGTCCTCGTGGCGTCGACGATTACCGTTGCCGTGCTTGTTCTGGGCTCCATCACGGCCTATGCCCTGGCGCGACTGCGCTTTCGCGGGCGTCCGGCGCTCGAGGCGGTTACCCTCGGTCTGCTGCTCGTGCCCGGCCAGCTGACGCTCATTCCGTTGTACACGTTGATGGTGAAGCTCGGTTGGATCGATTCGTACGCAGCGCTGATCGTGCCGTATCTCTTCAACGCCACGGCGATCCTGATGCTGCGACAGTTCTTCCTCCAGATTCCCCAGTCGCTCGTCGATTCGGCGCGCATGGACGGCATGGGCGAGTTACGCATTCTCTTCACGATCTTCTGGCCGCTCGCGCGGCCAGCGCTCTCCATCGTGGCGATCTTCACATTCATGGGATCGTGGAACGAGGTGCTGTGGCCGCTGCTCGTCGTACGCGACGCGCACCTGATGACGCTGCCGCAACTGCTCACCGTGTTCGCGCTCGGCGGCGGCGCCGGCTCCCTCGGCGTGTCGCTCGCGTCGGCGATGGTGCTGGTGGTGCCGGTGGTGGTGGCCTACATGTTCCTGCAACGCAGCTTCATCGAGAGCATGGCGGGGTCGGGAGTGAAGGGGTGACGGACTGACTACTGTGAACCGTGAACCGTGAACCGTGAACCGTTACCGTCAACTACAGCAGGAGAGCTATGGAGCGAGGAGCTACGAGCCGTGAGCGGTGGGCGATGAGTGGCATACTACTCACCGCCCATTGCTCACCGCCCCGTGCTTCCTGCTCCCGGCTCTCCTGCTGAAGCTTTGCGTCCCGGGTTCTGAGCTTCGAGTTGCACGTTCCGAGTTTCCCCGTTTCCCCGTTCAAACAGCAGAATGCCGATTGTCCGCCTCGATCACGTCTCGAAGAGCTTCGACAGGACCGTCGTCGTCGAGGAGTTCGACCTCGAGGTGGCCGACGGCGAGCTCCTCGTGCTCGTCGGTGGATCCGGCTCCGGCAAGTCGACCATCCTGCGCATGCTCGCTGGACTCGAACCGGTCAGCGCCGGCACCATCCACATCGGTGATCGAGACGTGACCGCGCTTGCCCCTCGCGAGCGAGACGTCGCGATGGTGTTTCAGGATTACGCGCTCTATCCCCACATGACGGTGCGCGAAAACCTGTCCATCGGGCTTCGCCTGCGGAACATGGCCGCCACGGAGATCGAGCGGCGTATCACGTGGGCCGCCGGCATGCTGGGGCTCGCCCCGCTGCTGGATCGGAAGCCGAAGGCATTGTCTGGAGGACAGCGGCAGCGCGTCGCCATGGGACGCGCCATGGTCCGCGAGCCCGCCGTGTTTCTGTTCGACGAGCCCCTATCCAACCTGGACGCGGGACTCCGCGCACAGATGCGCATCGAGATCGGCGCACTTCAGCGACGCCTGAAGACCACCACCGTGTACGTGACGCACGACCAGGTGGAGGCGATGACGCTTGGCGATCGCATCGTCGTGCTGTCTGGCGGCAGGATTCAGCAGGTGGGGCGGCCGATCGACCTCTATCGCGCTCCGGTCAATCGGTTCGTCGCGGGATTCATCGGCACGCCTCCGATGAACTTCATCGAGGGCCGCGTGCAGCACGAGGACGGCGCTGCCCGATTCGTCACCGATGACATCGGCATCGCGTTGCCTCGCGAGCGGTTCACCACGCTGATGCCGACCCCCACGGCCACACTCGGCGTCCGACCAGAAGATCTGATGGTGGTCTTATCGCGAGACGGCACCGAGCACGACACAGTCGCCGGCCGAGTGGTGCTCGTGGAGATGCTCGGCGGCACGAGCCACGTGCACCTCGACGCTGGTCGTCATCGCCTCCTCGCATCGGTGACGGACGACCACCTGCCGCGTGTGGGCGACACGATCGTGGTGCGCGCGCGGACCGATCGGGTACACCTGTTCGACGGCGAGGGCCGAACGCTACGGTGACGGGAGATAGCCCCGCGCCGCAAGGCGCTGACCGGACATGTCGTACAGCTCGGCGGGCATGTCTCCCACCCCCGTCGCGTCGATCCACGTGTTGTAGAAGTTGAACAGGGCACAGACTGTGATCGCGTCGTACACTGCCTCTTCCGTGAAGCCCGCGGCCACCACGGCATCCACGTCGGCCTTCGTCACCTGGTTGGACGCGCGATTCACCAGCTCGATGAAGCCGAACAGCGCTTTCTCCGCGTCACTGATCGGCGCGGTGCGAAAGTCCTCGAGCACCGCATCCACCAGTGCCCTGTCTCCGAGCAGCGTCGCCGCGACCGCGGCGTGCGACCCGATTCAGAACGGGCAGTCGTTGCGACGCGAGGTGAATGCGGCGATCAGCTCACGAATGCCGGGCGAAAGCGGCGATGGACCGCGCATCACTCCCTGCGTGAACGCCGAGAGGTGGTCGGTGCGGTCGGGCTTGTAGGCGAAGAGGTGCATGATCTGCGGCACAGGCACGTTCGCCGCCTGCATGGCGGTAATCGGACCCGCGTACGCGCCCTTCGGCGCACCACGCTCCACCTCACCAAGGAACATCGGCTTCATCCTGCGCTCCCGGAGTCGAATCGGGACAACAGTACGTCGCCGATATCCGCGCCGCCATTCGCGCGCTGCGCTTGCCGCCGAGACCACGCGAGCGCTACGATTGACACCCCGCCCTCACGGTTGCCTCCATGACGTTTCCGACTGCACGCCTGACCTATCGTCACCTCGTCCGCCCGTTCGCCACGGCTGCACTGGTGCTCACCGCACCGTTCGTGCACCGCACCGTCGCGCAGCCCGCGGCGCGGCCGGCGGCCGCTACCTGGACGAAGGGCGCCGTGTGCTACGAGATCTTCGTCCGCTCGTTCCGCGACAGCGACGGCGACGGCATCGGAGACCTCAACGGGCTCACCCAGTCGCTCGATTACATCAATGACGGCGACCCGCGAACCACGACCGACCTTGGCGCGCGATGTGTGTGGCTGATGCCCGTGGCGGAGTCGCCGAGCTACCACGGGTACGACGTCTCCAACTACTACCGCGTGGAACCCGACTACGGCACGAGCGCCGATTTCCGGCGCATGGTGTCCGCGGCGCATCGGCGGGGCATCAGGGTGCTGGTGGACCTCGTGCTCAATCACGCATCGAGCGAGCACCCGTACTTCAAGGAAGCGCTGCGCGATACCTCGTCGCGCTACCGGGACTGGTTCCGTTGGTCGGCCACCAATCCGAAGACGAAGGGACCGTGGGGCCAGGAGGTGTGGCACAAGTCTCCCGTGCGCGACGAATACTTCTACGGTGTCTTCTATAGCGGGATGCCGGACCTCAACTACGAACATGCGCCGGTGCGACGCGAGGCGGACAAGGTCGCGCGGTTCTGGCTGCGCGAGATGGGCGTCGATGGATTTCGGCTCGATGCCGTTTCCTTCCTGATCGAGTCCGGCGACACGCTGTCGCACTCCCGACGGACGCATGAGGTGCTGCGCGACTTTGCGGCCGGCGTACGACGCGCCTCGTCGAAGGCGTTCACCATCGGGGAGGTGTGGGACAGCACGGGGACGATTCTCTCGTACTACCCCAACCAGCTCGATGCGTACTTCGCGTTTCCCGTGTCCGACGGGATCCTCGACGCCGTCCGCACCGGCTCGACGAAGACGCTCCTGCCGGAGTTGCTGCGATACCAGCGCGCGGTTCCACCCGATCGCTGGTCGCCCTTCCTGCGCAACCACGATCAGACGCGTACGCTGACGGCGCTCGGCGGCGACGCCGCCCGCGCGCGGCTGGCTGCATCGATCCTCCTCACCCTGCCCGGCCTGCCGTTCGTGTATTACGGCGAGGAGATCGGCATGACCGGCGACAAGCCCGACGAGATGCTGCGCACGCCGATGCAATGGACCGGCGGCGCCGGCGGTGGCTTCACCCGTGGCACGCCGTGGGAGCCGCTCCAGAGGGATGCCGGCGTCGTCAACGTGGCCGCCCAGCAATCCGATTCCGGCTCGCTGCTCACCATGTACAAGCGGCTCATCCGGCTTCGGGCCACGAACTCGGCACTCGCGTCGGGCGAGTTGATTCCGGTGCGGGCAAGCAGCGACGCCGTGCTCGCGTACGTGCGACGAGACGCACAACGCGCCGTGCTGGTGGTGTCGAATCTCGGCACGACACCGCTCGATCGCGTGACACTCGCGTCCGCGAGCGGGAGCCTGAGGGGCGGACGGTACGTCGCACGCTCGCTGTTCGGCGCCGCTGCCGGCTCGGAGCTGACCGTCGCAGCCAACGGTCAGTTCGACGGCTACGTCGCCGTGCCGACGCTTGGGCCGATGCAGACGTACGTGCTGGCGCTCACCCCCGCCCGTTGACGGTCGCCAGCGCGCGGCGCGTCAGTACCGCGCCGTGCGTGGCTGGAACTCGCGCCAGCTGTGCCAGAACTCCTGGCTCGCATTGAGCGACTTCAGTGAGTCGGTCGGCCCTCGTCCGGTGAGCGCGTACGCTCGGCCAGGTGCGACGAGCGAATCGCCTCGGAGCGCGAACTTCGTGGACTTGTCGGGGCGTTCGAAGGCGTAGAAGCTGGCCGTGTCCGTGGCGAGCACGATCACGACCGGCGTGCCACCCACTTCGTCGTTCACGACGCGCTCGCGGCGAAGCCTGTTCCAGTCGTACGCCTTGCTCTGCTGGTTGAGCGTCACGCCGACCACCCACGATTTGTCGCGCCACGAGAGCGTGTCGGTGCCAGTGAGCCGCTTGCGACTCGTGCCGCGCTCGAACGCATAGTCCTTGGCATATTCTTCCGCGAATGCCGGGTCACCCTGCATGACGAGCGAATTCGGGTGCAGGGCGAGCCACTCCCGGAGCGTCACCTGGAGGCGCGGGATCTCCGGCAGGGCGACGGATTTGCGCGCACCCGTGATCGCTTCGCCATTCGCCTGTCGCCACCAACTGCCGGTCGTGCGGTCCTCGAGCATGGCGTTGAAGTGATCCATTCCCACCAACCTGAACGTCTCGTCCCGTCCATTCACGATGGGTGAGAAGACGCGTCCGGTACGACACACGGTGCAGTAGCTCACGAGCACCGGCTGGCCACCCACCGTATCGCGCACCTGATGATGGTAGCCGATGAACTGCAGCGGGTACGCTCGAGCCTCGCCGTTCAGCGCGACGCCCACGACCAGCCGATCGAGTGCCACCTTGTTGTCGGCCGCCGAGCGCATCTCGAGCACGGTGGGCTGACGGAACATCTGGTCGGCGGCCATCCGGAAGTTCATCGCGTAGGACACCGCGGCCACGAGCAGGAGACCCGCGGGCGCCAGCCATCGACGTCGGCCGGGCGTGCGCCACGTGGCGACCAGTCCGGACAGAAGCACCGCGCCGAAGATCGCGCGCAGCGGCCAGCGCCATCCGTGGATCGCGAACGCGGCATCCACGCTGCGCATGCGCTGGCTACCAGGCATGGGCATGATGAAATACACGTTCGCGAGCTCGAGCAGCACCAGCCCGATCACGCCGATGACGAACAGCCTCCGCATCGATCGCTCCTCTGGCTATGGACGCGCAGGTGCGGGAGTCGCCTGCGCCCGTTCCTGCGCGGCGAGCCGCAGGGCAACGCCATTCGTCCACCCGAATCCATCCTGCGTGGGATACTCGCCCCCGCCCGCGCGTTTGCTGAGATCCGACACGTCGTACTTCTCGGTCATCTTGCCGGTCACGCGGTAGGTTCGGCGGTTGAGTGCGAGCCACCGCGCGCGCGCATCCGCGGCGACGTCGGCTCGCCCGTACTGTGTCACGCCCTGGATGGCGAGCCATTGGAGTGGAGGCCAGCCGTTCGGCGCATCCCACTGCTGTCCGGAGGCGATCTGTGTCGTCACGAAACCGCCCGGCTTCAGGAAGTCGCGCTGGAGTCGCGCCGCGACGGCTCGCCCCTGCTCAGGCGTGGCGAGCCCGAAATAGAGAGGAGCGGC
>JANLTI010000103.1:0-4176 GCA_031362845.1 Gemmatimonadaceae bacterium
CGGACTTCAGCGCCTGGTACAACGAGGTGGTGCTGCGCAGCGAGCTGGCGGATTACTCGCCGGTGAAGGGATGATGGTCATCCGGCCCAATGGCTACGGCATCTGGGAGCGGATGCAGCGCCAGCTCGACGACATGTTCAAGGCGACCGGCCACCAGAACGCCTACTTCCCGCTCCTGATTCCGGAGTCGTTTCTTCACAAGGAAGCGCAACACGTGGAGGGCTTCGCCCCCGAAGCCGCCGTCGTCACGCACGGTGGGGGCAAGAAGCTCGAGGAGCCACTCATCATCCGGCCCACCTCGGAAACGATCATCTACACGATGTTCGCCAAGTGGGTGCAGAGCTATCGCGACCTGCCCATCCTGATGAACCAGTGGGCGAATGTCGTGCGCTGGGAGATGCGCACGCGGCTCTTTCTCCGGACCACGGAATTCCTGTGGCAGGAAGGGCATACCGCGCACGTGACGCACGATGAGGCCGAGGAGGAGGCGCGCCGGATGCTCGGCGTGTATCGCGATTTCATGGAGGGCTGGATCGCGATGCCGGTCATCACGGGACAGAAGACGGATTCCGAACGGTTCGCCGGCGCGCTCCGCACCTATTCGTGCGAGGCGATGATGCAGGACAACAAGGCGCTCCAGGCGGGGACGTCGCACAACCTCGGCCAGAACTTCTCCAGGGCGTTCGATCTCAAGTTTCAGTCGGAGAGCGGCACGACGGAGTTCGCCTGGAACACCAGCTGGGGCGTGTCGACACGCATGGTTGGCGGCATGGTGATGACGCACGGCGACGATATCGGCCTGCGCGTGCCGCCCCTGCTGGCGCCGATCGAACTGGTCATCGTGCCTATCTATCGCACCGACGAGGAACGCGCACTCGTGCTCGAGGCGGCCGAACGCGTCCGTCACTCGCTGAGCGAGTGGGACCGTCGCGAGACGGCGCGGCTGCGCGTCCACATCGACACGCGCGATGGCATGAAGCCCGGTGCCAAGTACTACGAGTGGGAACTGCGCGGCATCCCGCTCCGTCTCGAGATCGGACCGCGCGACCTGGCGAACAATCAGGGTGTGCTGGTGCGGCGCGACACGCGCGAGAAGCGGCCCGTCTCGCTGGATGTGCTCGGCGAGGACGTGAGCGACACGCTTTCGCGCATGCAGCGCGACATGCTCGCCGTCGCGCTCGAGCGACGCGAGGCCAACAGCGTGCGGGAGCGCATCACCTACGATCGCTTTAGGCAGTTCATGGACGCGGACGGCGGGTTCGTCTACTCCGGGTGGTGTGGCGATCCGGCGTGCGAGGCGCAGATCAAGGACGATACGAAGGCCACGATCCGGTGCCTGCCTGACGAGGAATTCCGTTCGGCCGAGGCGCCGACGACCTGCCTGCGGTGCGGTCGCGCGGCGACGAGCGAGGCGATGTGGGCCAAGTCGTACTGACCACCGGCTACGCCCGCGTTGACGGTACGCTCTCCTGTGAGGGCGTTCCGCTCGATCGCATCGCCGCCCGGGTGGGCACGCCGACGTACGTCTACAGTGCCGCCATGGTGCGCGACCGCTACGCGCGGCTCGACGAGGCGTTGGCGCCGCTGCCGCACCGCGTGCATTACACGCTCAAGGCGAACTCGAATGCCGGCATCCTGCGACTGCTCCGCGAATTGGGGGCAGGCGTGGATGTCGTGTCGGGCGGCGAGTTGTTCCGCGCCGCTCGTGCAGGATTCCTGGGCCCCGACGTGGTCTTTGGTGGGGTGGGGAAGACAGAGGCCGAGCTCGGCGCGGCGCTGGACGCCGGCGTGCTGCTCATCAATGCCGAGTCGGAAGCGGAAGTCCGTGCACTGGACCGACTGTCGGGTGCGCGGGGCATCGTTGCACCCATCGGCTTGCGCGTCAATCCGGAAGTCACCGTGGACAGCTCGCACCGGTATATCAAGACCGGTGAGAAGGGCGCGAAGTTCGGGATCCCGTTCGACGAGGTGCTCGCGGTGGCGAAACTCGTGTCGGAGCTCCCGCACGCGACGCTCGTCGGGCTCGACATGCACATCGGATCGCAGCTCTTCCGCCTCGACCCCTATCTGGACGGGGTCGAGCGTCTCGTCGGACTGTTGCAGCAGATCCGGGGCAAGGGCATCGATACCGTCCGCTACCTGGACATCGGTGGCGGACTCGGTGTCTCCTACGACGACGAGGAATCGCCGGACCTGCGGCGATTCGTTCACGGACTCGTGCCGTTGGTGCAGCCGACCGGGCTGACGCTGCTGATGGAGCCCGGTCGGTTCATCGTCGGCAATTCGGGCATGCTGCTGACGCGCGTGCTGTACCGGAAGCGCAGCGGCGGCCGGGATTTCCTCGTCACCGACGCGGGCATGACGGAGCTCATACGTCCTTCGCACTACGATGCGTTCCACCGGATCGAGCCGGTCGCGTCGCCCAGCGGCAGCATGAAGGCCGACGTGGTGGGACCGGTCTGCGAGAGTGGGGACTTTCTCGCACTCGATCGTGACATGCCGGAGGCGAATGCCGGCGATCTGCTGGCGGTGCACGACGTCGGCGCGTATGGCTACGTGATGGCATCGAACTACAACACGCGTCCGCGCGGTGCCGAGGTCCTGGTCGACGGTGATCGCTTCGCCGTGGTGACGGCACGTGAATCGTACGACGACCTCGTGCGCCTGGAGCTGGATCACCCGGAGTGGAGGACGAGCTGATGCGCGTGGGACTGTTGGCGGATAGCCACGATCGGACACCCGCGGTCGCCGAGTTCGTGCGGCTGATGCAGGCGTCCGGGGTCTCCATGCTGATCCACGCCGGCGATTATTGCTCGCCCTTCTCGCTGCGCCCGATCGAGGAGGCGAGCATGTCGCTCGCCGGCGTGTTCGGGAAGAACGACGGCGACCAGCAGGGCCTGCGAGCGCGCGCGACCGCGGGCTTCGGAGCCGAGCTGTTCGAGAGCCCGCACAGCTTCGAGGTGGGTGGGCAGCGCATCCTCGTCGTGCACGACATCGGCGATGTACAGCCGCGTAGCATCGACGGACACAGCATCGTGGTGCACGGCTTCACCCATCAGCAGGAGATGAAGACGCGCGGCGAGACGCTCATCGTCAATCCCGGCGAATCCTGTGGATGGATCTACGGCACGCCGAAGGGCGCGATTCTCGACCTCGACTCGAAGCGGGTGGAATTCCTGAGTCTCGACCCTGCGCTCTGGACGCGATGACGGACGCGAGCCGCATCCTGATCATCGACTACGGCTCGCAGTATACCCAGCTCATCGCGCGGCGCGTGCGCGAAGCGCGCGTGTACTCGGAGATTCACCCGCCCACGCGAACACTCGCGTGGATTCGTGAGTGGGCGCCCACGGGCATCATCCTCAGCGGGGGGCCCAACTCGGTGTACGGCGAAAACGCGCCGACTGCCGATCTCGCGATGTTCGACGTGGCTCCCGTGCTGGGCGTGTGCTACGGCATGCAGCTCATCGCCCAACTGCACGGCGGTGAGGTGAAGCGTGGTACGCAGCGCCAGTATGGCCGTGACCAGATCCACCCCACGATCGAGAGCGCGCTCTTTCGCGGATTCTCGGCTGTGGACTCGACCAGCGTGTGGATGAGCCACGGCGATCACGTCGAACAGGCGCCGCCCGGCTTTCGCATTACCGCCGCCGGGCCGGGCAACCCCGTCTCGGCGTTCGAGCACGAGTCGAAGGCGATCTACGGCGTGCAGTTTCATCCCGAGGTGGCGCATACCCCGCGCGGAGCGGAGCTGCTCGCCAACTTCCTGTTCGAGGTCTGCGGCGCCCGGCCGACGTGGACGCCGGGCGCCTTCATCGAAGACGAGATCGCGAAGATTCGCCGGTCGGTGGGCGACGCGCAGGTCATCTGCGGACTCTCGGGAGGGGTGGACAGTTCCGTCGCGGCCGCGCTCGTGCATCGCGCCATCGGGGACCAGCTCACGTGCGTCTTCGTCGACACCGGCCTGCTCCGGCTCAACGAGCGGGCGCAGGTGGAGCAGACGATGCGGCAGCACCTGGGCATGAGGCTCGTCACCGTGGATGCGGGCAGCCAGTTCCTTGCCGCACTGGACGGCGTGGAGGAGCCGGAGGCGAAGCGTCGCGCCATCGGACACACGTTCATCGATGTCTTCGAGGCGTCCACCGCGGCGGCGGGCACACACGCGAAGTTCCTCGT
>JANLTI010000126.1:0-2505 GCA_031362845.1 Gemmatimonadaceae bacterium
CGTTGCCCGCTGCGATCCGCACGACCGCATCGGACTTCGCGCCCTGAGTATCGGTCACCGTGAGCGACGCCGTGTACCTACCCGGCCGAGTGAAAGTGAACGACGGGTTGGGTTCGCTGAGCCTTCGTACCACACCACCACCTCGCCGGGTGATGGTCCACGCGTATCGCAGCGAATCCTCATCGAGGTCCGTGGTGCCCGCCGAGGAAAGCGCCACGCGCATTGGGAGCGCACCGGCTGGCCGATCCACCGCGACAGCGACGATCGGCGTCCGATTGCCCGCGTTGTACTCGATGCGGACGAGGCGAGCGTCGTCGTTGCCCTGGAACCATGCTGTCCCATACTCCAGAACGTAGAGATCTCCATTCGGCCCGAATTGCATGTCAATCGGGTTGCTGAACTTCTGGCTCGGCATGAACCGCTCGATGGAGACAAGGTCGCCTTTCGCGTCCATGCTGACGGCCATGATCCAGCCGCGCATCCACTCGTAGAAGAAAAGCTTTCCGTCGTACCACTGCGGGAATGGTCTGGCCGCGCCGCGGAACTCGTCACGGCGAAACACCGGACCAGCCATCGCGGTTCGCCCTCCGCCGCCGAGGATGGGAAACTCGAGGGAGGGTGCGTACGGGTACCAGATGAAGGCGCCCCGTGCCGGAGGCAGCTCGGTGAGCCCGGTGTTGTTGGGCGAGCTGTTGATCGGGCGCGCCGGGTCGAACTGCGCACCTGCAGTCACCGTTACAGAATCGACGAAGGTCGTCTTGAAGTACGCCTTGTTGTCGCCGACGAAGTGGGGCCAGCCGAAGTTGCCAGCCTGGCGGGCCTGGCCGACTTCGTCGTAGCCCCTCGGGCCGCGCTCCACCGAGTCGACGTTTGCGTCGGGACCGACATCGCCCCAGTAGACGAAACCGGTCCGCGCGTCCACCGAGATGCGATAGGGGTTGCGGTGGCCCATCGTGTAGATCTCCGGTCGCGTCCTGGCTGTTCCCGGCGGAAACAGGTTGCCTTCGGGGATGGTGTAGGTTCCGTCGGGCTCCGGGTGGATACGGAGGATCTTGCCGCGGAGGTCGTTCGTGTTCGCCGATGATTTTTGCGCGTCCCACGGCGCACGCCCCGGCCGTTCGTCGATGGGGGCGTAACCGATGGCGAAGGGGTTCGTGTTGTCGCCGGTGGAGAGATAGAGGTTGCCCTTGCCGTCGAAGGCGATGGAGCCTCCGGTGTGACAGCACTTCTCGCGCTGCACTCCCACATCGAGGAGAATCTTCCGCGAGCCGAGGTCGAGCGAGTCTCCCTTCATCTGGTAGCGAGCGAGAACGTTCTTCGGCTCGGGTCCGGCGGGGGAGTAGAACATGTAGATCCAGCCGTTCGTCGCGAAGTCCGGGTCGGCGGCGAGCCCGAGCAGGCCGTCTTCCGCCTGACTGCTGTCCGCGTATTTATTGCTGACCGGGATCGTCGCGATCCGTCTCACGCGCTTGGTCGCTGGGGTGTAGAGGTTGAGGAAACCGCGTCGCTCGATGAAGAGCACGCGCTCGTCCGGAAGGACGGCAAGCTCTACTGGTTCCTCGAACTTCTGGCCGAGGACGACTTTGGCGAAGCGGTTCTCCTCCGGCCGCGCGCGGCGGAAGTCGATCGTCCCCGTGCCCATCGCGTATCGCAATCCTCCAAGGAGGTGCCGCAGGAAGAGCGGTTCGGAGAATGTCGCATCGGTGTGACCCATGTTCGTATAGAACGCCCGTCCGCCATCGAAATCGTGATACCAGCTCATTGGATGGCGGTCGCCGTTCGTCCCGCCCTCGTAGCTCTTCTCGTCGATATCCACGAGCACGCGGATGCCTGGATCGATCGACTTGAAATTGTAGAACTCGTCTTCGCGCTCCCAGCGCGCGGGCAATCCATCGGTGGAAGGGTGGCTCGTGTCGAGCACGCGGAATGTGCCCTTCCGAACGTTCGGACTGTTCGGATGGCCATTGAACCAGGCGCCGGCGAGCCTGCCGTACCATGGCCAGTCGAACTCCGTGTCCGCGGCGGCATGAATCCCCACGTATCCGCCACCAGCCTGGATGTAGCGCTCGAAATCGTCTTGCTGCGCGGCGTCCAGCACGTCGCCGGTTGTGTTCAGGAAGACGACGGCGCGGTATCGCGCGAGGTTCTTCGACGTGAACGCGCCGGCGTCTTCGGTCGCGTCGACGGAGAACCCATTCTCCTGTCCGAGCTTCCGGACAGCGGCGAGTCCGACTCCGATTGAGCTGTGGCGGAATCCGGCCGTCCTGGAGAAGACGAGGACGCCGGACTGCTGGCTGCGTGCGGCGACCGGGACGCAGACCGACGCGAGCAGAAGCGTTAGCGGGACGAGTCGTTGCATGAGCTGCTCGAGGCGATGGAGACGACAGCGGACGGCGGCACGCCAATTTGTACCGCAGCTGCTGCGGTGGACAGAGGACGCGGGCCCTCTACGCCAGGCGGAATGCGGCGGTGCGGACGCGCCTTGATCGGATGAAGCCGCCGATC
>JANLTI010000143.1:0-13495 GCA_031362845.1 Gemmatimonadaceae bacterium
CGACGCACGCTACGATCGAGAGGAACATCACCAGCGTCGTCAGGGCGTGTTGAACACGGCGCGGTAGACGGTCGTGTCGCCGCCTGTGGTGGTCCGGGCCAGGCGCACCTTGCGATTGTCCTTCCCGGGCAGCTCGAACTCGCCGTTCACGACGAACTTCACCTCGGTGATGAGATAGCCCGTGTGGTACGTGACGGCCGCCGTGTACGGTGCCCCCGATGCACTTTGCGTCAAGGCGACATCGGCATCCCACGAGAGTGGCTTGTCGCGACCGCGCACGCCCACCGTTCGCACGTTCGGAATGGCCGACACATCGAGCTGGTACAGCACGGTGCGATCGTAGGCGGGCTGCACACAACTCGCGAGTAGCGCGGCAACGAGCGTGATTCCGGCAAACATTCGCGCTGGGCAGGCAGCGGCGATCATGCGCTGCGCCTCCGTGTCGATGTCAGCAACTGGTCCATGCCGAATCGCCCCGACCCCAGCACGAGTGTGTAGAGACCGACCCACGCAAAGCCCATCGATGGCAACATGTTCCACAACCCGGCCTGGAACTGCTGGCCGAACATCGCCACCAGCATCGTGCAGATCACGAGCAGCGCAAACGGTCGCGTGAACAGGCCCAGCACGAGAAACAATCCACCAACGGCTTCGGCGAATGCCCCCATCCACGCGAAGAGCGCTGGAAACATGGCGAACACGCCACCGAACGCGGCGACGTCATTGGGGAACCAGAACGCCACCTCGAACAGGCCGAGATTGTTCTCGGGCGGGGACCAGGGCAGCCCGAATTTGGCGGCGCCGAAATTCGCGGTGAGCAGATAGCCGCAGACGAGTCGTGGCAGCAGTAGCAGTACCTCCTGCGACCAGTGCGGCATGACGACCGGAGACAGGATGCGGCGAAGCCAGGGTGGCATGTGGAATAGTGACGAGGATGACCGATGCGAGGAGCGAGGGAGCGTCGCGCGAATCGGGACTGACATGCAACTGCGAACTGGCCCGGGCTGTTCCCGCCATGTGGTGGCGTGCATCCGCATGACGAGAGAAGGGCGCCTGGAGAACTCGGCGCCCTTCTTTCATGCAGTGCGAAGCACTCACCCCTGGATCGCCTTCGGATCCATCCAGAACACTTCCCAGTGATGCCCGTCCAGATCGTAGAAGCTCCATCCGTACATGAAGCCGTGATCCTGCGGCTCCATGGCGTGCGAGCCACCCGCCGCGATGGCCTGCTTCACCATCGTGTCCACGTCCTCCCGGCTGTCGACGCCAAGCGCGAGCAGATGGCTCGTTTCCTTTCGCGGATCGCCGGTGGGACGCTTGCTGAAGCTGGCGAACTTCTCCGGATTCAGCAGCATGAAGTACGCGTCCTCACCCACCAGCATCGCGGTCGCGGTGGCGTCGGTGAACTGCGGGTTGAAAGTGAAGCCGAGCGACTCGAAGAAGATGATGGAGCGCTGCACGTTGCTCACCGGAATGTTGACGAACAGCTTGCGCGGCGTGGTCGGCTTCGTGCCGGGATTACGGATGGTGGGAGCGGGAGCAGTAGCCTGCTGCGTCGTGGACATGGTGGTCGCGCCTCGTGGTGACGGATTGGAATTCGGAGAGAAGAACGTTCAGCGCGCCGACCGAAGCAGCGCGCGGACGCGCGCGTCGCGCAGGTACAGCCCGCCCCAGATCAAAGCCGCCACGTAGACCGGAAAGAGGATGTGGCTGAACAGCGGATCGTCGACGCGCAGGTGTGTCGCGACGGCGCCGCCCAGGTAGCCGGTCCAGAGCACGGCGCCGAGCGGCGCGGTGCGGGGGATGAGATAGAGCACCAGGCACACCAGCTGGATGCCGCCGAGGATCGGCAGGTGATGTGGTTGCCACCCGAGCTTCACGGTGCCCTCCACCGCTTCCTTCACGCCGGAGAGCTTCATGGCGAGGTCGAAGGTGAGGAACAGCACGGCGATGCCCGAGAGGATGCGACCGGCCCAGCGGGTCTTGTTCGAGCCACCGGCGGATGGCGTCGAATCGGTATGCGTAGCGGTGAGGGGTGCAGCGGACACGATTACCTCGCTCATGTATGGGTTCACACTCTTTGACTGTCGGTGCCCGGAAAACTCATCGGTCCCGTTGCCGGAACTTTCGCGCAACCCGGGAAACCGCCGATCCCGCGAACTACGCGACCAGCTGCATCGGTAGCCCGAAGCGCGGGAAGAGCGTTTCAACATCCAGGTACGAGGTCATGCCCGTGATGCGATCGTCGCCGATCTCGAGCATCAGCAACGCCCACGGCGTTGCGCCGCCGTCGCGGTACTGCGCGAAGGCGGGCGTACCACCGCACGCCTCCACCGGCACGAGCCTCGAGCCCTTGCAGCCGATGCCGAAGCTGGTGAGCCACGCCGCGATGGACTCGTGCCCCTGAAGCCATAACTCGTACGGGGGCATGGAGAGCGTCGCCTCTTCGTGCAGCAGCGCGGTGAGCGCGCTCACGTCATATCGCTCGAATGCCTCGACGTACCGCGCGACGAGCCTGGTCTGCTCCTCCGATAACGCGCGCGGCACGACGGCCGGATTGCGCGTGACAAGCGTCGCGCGCGCCCGCTGCAACGCGCTGTTCACCGCGGCGACGCTCATGTCCAGCGACTCGGCGGTCTCTGACGCACTGAAGCTGAGCACCTGCGTCAACAGCAGCACGGCGCGCTGGCGCGGCGGCAGGTACTGGAGCGCGGCGACGAAGGCGAGCCGGATGCTCTCGCGAAGCAATGCGCGCTCTTCGGGATTCGAGTCCGCCGCCGCGGGCAGCGCCATCGCGTCGGGGATGGGCTCCACCCAGTGCTCGCGTGAGCGCTGCGGTAGCGTCATGTCCGAGCGCACGACGCCCGGCTCGTCACCAAGCTCCAGCGGTCGCAGCCGCTGACGCTCCGTAACAGCCAACGCATCGAGGCAGACGTTCGTGGCGATGCGATAGAGCCACGTGCTGATCGACGACTGCTCCCTGAACTGGTCTCTACTCTTCCACGCCCGGAGCATTGCCTCCTGTACCGCATCCTCCGCATCCACGACGGAGCCGAGCATGCGATAGCAGTGGCCGGTGAGGGCCGGGCGGTACTGCTCGAGCAGAGCGTCGGCAGACATGACGTTCATGTTAGCGCCGGCGAGGGGCACGTCAACGCCGCGTTGCTTCGCCCGTGCTAGCGACGCGGTCGCTCCCGGCGCGCGCCGACTTCGGTCTGGCGAGCTTGCTGTGCGGACCACCAGCACAGCACCTTTTCCAGCGTTGCCACGTCGCGTCGCCCCACCGACGCGTGCTCTTCGAAGCCCGCCGTCCTCTGTAACCTTTCATCACACGCGCCATGCGCCGACTGCTCACGGTTCTCGCCCTCGTCGTCTCCGCCGCGCCGCTCTCCGCGCAATCCGACCGCGCTGCGCTGGTTCGACGTCTCGATTCGCTCTCGCGCGCGTGGCTCGCCATGGGTCCATCGGCGGGCGTCAGCTACGCGGTCGTTCGCGGCAGCGACACGCTCCTCCTCGGCGCACTCGGCGAGCGTGACCATGAAGGCGCACTGCCGGCGACCAGCTCAACCGTCTACCGCATCGGGTCCATCACGAAACAGTTCACGTCCGCGGCGATCATGCAGCTCGTCGAGCAGGGCAGGATGTCACTCGGCGATCCGCTGACGAAGTATCTGCCGGAGTATCCGCAGTGGCGCTCCATCACCGTGCGACAGCTGCTCAATCATACCTCGGGCATTCATTCATATACCGCCAATCCCGCCTGGGCGACGAGCTGGGGCAGCGATCTCACTCCCGCGCAGCTCGTCGCGTACGTCGAGAAGGACACCCTCGACTTCGCACCCGGCACGCAGTTTCGATACAACAACACCGGATACGTGCTCCTGGGAATGATTCTCGACAAGGTCACGGGGACGCCCTATCCCACCCTCATGCGCGAGCGCTTCTTCGCCCGGCTCGGGATGCGCTCGGCGGCATACTGTCCGTCCACGCCCACCCACACCGACGACGCGAAGGGATACGATCGCGGCGCTGCGGAGATCACTTCGTCGAAGTACATGAGCATGACGCACCCGTATTCTGCCGGCGCGCTCTGCATGAGCGTCGTGGACTTCCTGCGCTGGCAGACGGCGCTGACGAGCGGGCGCGTCGTCACACCCGCGTCGTATACCATCATGTCGACGTCGGACACCGTGACGAGCGGCAAGCCGACCACGTTCGGGTTCGGCCTGGCGACGGGGATGCTCGGCACGCACCGCATCATTCAGCACGGCGGCGGCGTGAACGGCTTCAATACCGCGCAGATGTGGTTCCCAGATGACTCGCTGCGCGTGGTGGTGTTCTCCAACACGGTGGGCTCGAATCCGGGGCTGCTGGCGATGACACTCGCGTCGACGGTGCTCGGCGTGCCGATGCCGGTACGTGTTCCCGCGCCTGCCCCCGCCCCTGCGCCAGCACCTACCGCCAAACCGGTTCAGTCGCCACACGCGGACATCGAGCACGCGCCGCGCACTCGCACGTGAAGGACGGAGAGTTCGTCGTCGGGATGGTGCTGTTCGAGGGCGTGACGCAGCTCGACCTGACTGGCCCGTATGAAGTGCTCGCACGAATGCCGAAGACTCGGGTGTACCTGATCGCCGAGAGCATGGCGCCCGTGCGCACCGAGTGGGGGCTGACCATCACGCCGGACGTCACATTCGATGACGCGCCTCCCCTGGACATGCTGTGCGTGCCTGGGGGATGGGGCGTGAATGCACGCCTCGACGACGAGCGACTCCTCGGTTTCCTGCGTCTGCACGGAGCGCATGCCCGCTACGTCACGTCGGTCTGCAGCGGCGCACTGCTGCTCGGCGCGGCGGGCCTGCTGCGTGGATATCGGGCCACCACACACTGGCTCTCGCTCGATCTGCTGCCCTTCTTCGGCGCCGAGCCGGTGGACGAGCGTGTCGTCATCGACCGCAACCGGATTACCGGAGGCGGCGTGACGGCCGGTATCGACTTCGCCTTGGTAGTTGCCTCGGAACTGTTCGGTACGGCCGTGGCGCAGCGGATCCAGCTCGCGATCGAGTATCGCCCCGCTCCTCCGTTCGAGAGCGGGTCGCCGCGCACGGCGCCCGATGAAGTGCGTGAGGCCGTGACGCAGGCGAGCGCCGCGACGCTGGCGCAGAGACGCTCCATCATCGAGCGGATCACCTGATATGCTGACCATCGCCCGGCGCCGCCTGCTGCTCGCCGCGGCGCTGCTCGCGTCGTCGTCGTGCACTCGGCTTCCGCGAACGACACCGCCCGCGACGGAGGTCTACGCCATCCGCTACGGGACGCTGCGCAACTTTCCCGTCGCGGGCCTCATCGCCGGCGCCGATACCGCTCGCCGCCTCGATGTCGCGCTCATGATCTGGCTTGTCAAGCTGCCCGGCGGGCGCAATGTGCTCGTGGACGCCGGATTCTACCGCGACAAGTTCATGCAGCGGTGGAAGCCGAGTGATTACCAGCGTCCCGCTGATGCGATTCGCGCCGTGGGGCTTCGGCCGGACGACATCACCGATGTCATCGTGTCGCACGTGCATTGGGACCACATGGACGGGCTGGACCTGTTTCCTCGTGCGCGCATGTGGATCCAGCGCGCGGAGTACGCGCATCACGTGGACGACGCCGGCCGGTCGCGCGACCGCGCCGCAGACTCGCTCGACGCCGCGATGCTGGCTGAACTACGACGCGCGGGACGGGTGGAGCTCGTCGATGGCGACAGCGTCGAGATCATCCCCGGCATCCGCGTCTACACCGGCGGTCGGCACACCTTCGCGTCGCAGTACGCTGGCGTCGACACGCCGAGCGGCACCGTGGTGCTCGCATCCGACAACATGTACCTGTACGAGAACCTCGAGCGCCACGTACCGATCGCGCAGACGCTCGATCCGGTGTCGAACCTCGCGGCGCAGGATCGCATGCGGCGGCTCGCGGGACGCGAAGGACTCATCGTGCCGGGGCACGACCCGCAGGTGTTCGCGCGCTTTCCCACGCCGGGCGGTGGAGTGGCGCGGATACGCTAGCAGCGAGTCGTGACTGCCCGCATCAGCCTACGTGGTGATCGCCTGCTCGATCCACTCTCCCACGATCACCGCAACGTCGTCGGCTCGCTCCAGCGTCGGCAGATGTCCACACTCTCGTATCGCCTGAAAGCGCGCCGTCGGCAGGGTGGCGGCCATCCGTTGCCCCACGGCCACCGGAATCGCTGCGTCATCCTCGCCCCACAGAACGAGCGCCGGCATCGACAACTCTTCCAGCCGCTCCCACGCCGAGTCTCGCCCCGCGAGGGCACGCGCCTGCGCCGCGGCGGCGGGTCCGCCGATCCGGCCCGCCATCTCCCGGAACGTGGCGGCCGCTACCGTCGCGCGTGGATGCACGACGACGCTGGCGAGATGTGCGACCGCCGCCTCCGTCGAGTTCTCGAGCATCGCGGCGAGTCCCTGCATCGCATCGCGATTCGGCGCGCCAGGATCGCAGCCCGTGAGCCAGAGTCCCGTGATCCGCTCCGGCGCGGAAAGCGCAACTTCGATCGCCACCGTACCGCCATAGGACGAGCCACCGAGGACAAAGCGCGCCGGCGCGCGCTCGAGGATTTCCTCGACACTCTCCGCCATCGTCGGGCGCGCCGCCACGAGCACCTGCGCGGTCACCAAGCCTCCCAAGCCGTCGATGACGGCCCGATACATCGCCTTGTCGCACAACAGCGCGGGAATCAGGACGAGCGGAAGAGGGTGTTGCGCGCTCACGATTGCACGGACGACCGGGCGAACAGCGCGTTCGCCTCCGGCGACGTCAACTGATCGCGCAACGCATCATACGTCCCCGGGCCGAGCAGCTCGGTGGCGGCATTGCGAATCTGCGCCATCACCGCACGCGCGAGGCCCGGACCGACGCTCACGCGCGCCACACCGAGCGTGCGCAGCTCCGCAATGCTCGGCACACCCGGTCCGCCAATCACGTTGAGCGGCGCGCCGACGTCCGCCGCGAGACGCCGGATGGTGTCGGCGTCCATCACGAGCGGCACGAAGATGCCATCTGCGCCCGCCGCCGTGTACGCACGCGCGCGACGCACGGTCTCGGCGAATCGCTCACTGTCGGCGCCGACCTTCTTCAGGTACGTGTCGACGCGCGCGTTGATGAACAGGTCGACACCCGCAGCCTTCGCGGCGGCGCGCGCCGCAGCGATGCGCGCGGCCTGCACGTCGGAATCCAGCATCGGCGCACCGTCGCGGCCCGGAGAGTCCTCCAGGTTGATACCCACGCCGCCCGCGGCGATCACGCCACGCGCGGTGGCGGCCACGTCATCGGGCGTGCCGGCACCGTAGCCGCTCTCCACATCCGCCGTCACCGGCACGCGCACCGCAGCCACGATGCGACGTACGGCCTCGATCATCGCATCGCGCGTGAGCCCCTGTCCGTCGGGATATCCAAGAGCCCATGACACACCGGCGCTGGTCGTGGCGATCGCCTTTGCGCCGGCGGCCTCGACGAGCCGAGCGCTCATGGCGTCCCATGCATTGGGGAGAATGAGAATGGGATCGGAACCGGCGACATGAAGTTGCCGGAACCGGGCCGCAAGCTCGTGCTGTGTCATCGATCCGTCTCTCCTATCGCGTCTCGAGCCCCGGTGCCGTCGTCACCACGACGGTCTGCGAACTCTTCACCTTTCCCGCCGTCATCGTCACGACGTACTTGCCAGCGCGCACGAACTTCTGGCCCTCGCCACCGTACTCGCTCAACAGATCCTTCGTCGGCTTGAGATCCCACACCACCCGATTGATGCCCGGCGTCGACGACCCCGTGAGATTCGCCACCGGACGACCACTCTCGGTGCTGATGGCAAACTTCACGGGGCTGTCCCCGAGTTCCCGCAGGAAATACGTGAGCAGCGCGCCCGCGGGCGGATTCTCCCCGCGGAACTCGCTGCTGCCCGCCCACTGCTTGAACCCGGCGATGGGCGCATACGCCTCCACCGTCCGGATCGGGAACAGCTGACCCGCACTCGCCAGCACGCTGCGCGTCGCCTCGGCGATCGGCCGGACGTCGTCCACCACGTACAGGCTGCGACCATGCGTGGCGACGACGAGATCGTGTGCCGGCGTGATGAGGATGTCGTCCACGGCGACGGTGGGAAGCTTGCCGAACTTCGCCCACGAGCGCCCGCGGTCGATCGAGAGCAGCAGACCGAACTCTGTACCAGCGTAGAGCACGTTTGGGTTCTTTGGATCCTCGCGAATCACCTTCACCGGCGCGGTGCTCGGAATGTCGGCGGCGATGTTCGCCCAGGTGCGGCCGCCATCGGCGGTGCGATACAGCAGCGGCGCATAGTTGCCATCGCGATGGGCGTCGACGGCGACGTATGCGACGTTGACGTCAGCACGACTCGCCTCGATCCGGCTGATCCAGTGCCCGCGTCCCGCTACGGGGATGTTCGTCGACAGATCGGTCCAGTGCGCGCCGTCGTCATCCGTGCGCCAGAGCTTTCCGTCGTCGGTGCCAGCCCACAACACGCCACGCTTCACCGGTGATTCCGCAATCGCGTAGATGACGCCGTAGTCCTCCGCGCCACTCCCGGTGGCGCGCATCTTCTCGAGATCCTTCGTGGACAGGTCGGGAGAGATGACGGTCCAGTTCTCACCATGGTTGGTGAGCTTGAACAGGACGTTGCCACCGTAGTACATGGCGCCCTTCTCGTGAACGCTCGGTGCCAGCGGCGACATCCAGTGGAAGCGGAAGGCTGGCTGTCCCTCCGTGGGCTCCGGACGCAACTGCTTCTCCTGGCCACTCGCCAGATCGAATCGCGTGAGATAGCCCTGCTGCGACTCGGAGTAGACCAGGTTCGGCTTCTCCGGGTCGAACGCGCAATACGAGCCGTCACCACCGCCGATCGTCACCCAATCGGCATTGCGGATCCCCTCGCCCGTGCGCGTGCTCAGCGTGCCGACCCAATTCGTGTTGTCCTGCAGCCCGCCGCAGATACGTGTGGGGTTCGCGGCGTCCACATTGACACGATAGAACTCGCCGGCGGCAAAGCGCGCGAGATGCTCCCAGTCGCTCGCCGCCGAGTAACTCTGATACACGCCGCCGTCGGTGCCAAGGATCAGGTGGCGCGGATTCGCCGGATCGATCACGAGCGCGTGGTTGTCGGGATGCACGTTCTTGAACCGATCCTCGCGCCACGTGCGTCCTCCGTCGTCGGAGGCGTGCAGCGCGAAGCCGAGCACGTAGATCTTCTGGTCGTCGGTGGGATCGACGCGGATCTGGCTGAAGTAGAACGGGCGCGGATTGAGAGCGCTCATGCGTGTCCAGTGCGACCCACCGTCCTCCGACCGGAACACGCCGCCCTTCTTGCTGTGCGGATCGTCGATGTTCTGCAACCCGCCCTCGTCACTCTGCACGATGGCGTACACGATCTTCGGGTTCTTCGCGTAGATCGACAGACCGATGCGGCCGGTGAGCGTCGGCAGCCCATCGGTGAGCTTCTGCCAGGTGACGCCCGCATCGGTGCTGCGAAAGATGCCGCCCACGTCCGCGCCGCCGGATGCCTGTGCGCCGTACGCGAACTCATAGGGCCGCCGTCGCCGAGCGTACATGGCGGCGTACACGATGCTGGGATTGGTTGGATCGATCGCGACGTCACCCGCGCCGGCGCGCGTGTCATGCGGCGCAGGAGCGGCGAGCACTTTCTTCCATGTCACGCCGGCGTCGCTGGTCTTGTAGAGACCGCGATCGGCGCCGTGAGACCAGAGGTCGCCGCCCGCAGCCGCATACGCCGTACGCGGGTCGTTCGGCGCGACCACGATTCGCCCGATCGCCTTCGTGGCGGCCAGTCCGGCGTGCGTCCACGAGCCGCCGCCATCAGTGGAGCGATACACGCCGTTGCCCCAACTCACGGAATTGCGGTCGTTGCCCTCGCCCGTCGCCACCCAGATCACGCTCGAGTCCGACGGTGCGATGGCAATGTCGCCGACGGACGCCACTGCCTCGTGCTCGAAGATCGCGGACCAGGTGATGCCGTTGTCCTGCGATTTCATGATGCCGCCGGTGCCGAGCGCCACGTACATCGTGCCGGGGCTGCGCCAGTCGGCGGCGATCGCGCTCACTCGGCCCCCCATGACGGCGGGCCCGATCGAGCGAGCGGTGAGCGCGCCCGGCAGCACGATGGTGAGCGAATCGCCGGCGCGTGCGGTGGCGGGCCGAGCGTCGGCCTTCACCTGCTCACGCTGTGCGGCGAGTGGAGCCACGGGGAGCGCGCACGACAGCGCCGCGACGAGCGTCGCGGCACGAAGGGATGCAATCATTGGAATGGACGGGAAAGCGGGAAGGGCGGGGCACAGGGCCGGCACCCGGGTAGCATCGATATTGCCTCGGAGGTGGGCGACGCGCAACGGGCACAACAGGAGGCTTGCGGAGCATGAAGTCGACCGAGGAGCAACGGCGCGCCAGCGTACATCGGCCCCCATCGCGCCTGCCGCACTTTCAACTGGCCGATCAGTTCGGCCGCGAGCGCGACGAGATGACGTACGACGGTATTCCCGTCATCGTCGTGGCCGGCAATCGCGAGGGCGCGAAGGGCGTGGCACTCTGGACGGCGGCGTTGCGCGAGGTCATCCGGTCCGCGAGCGATACCGAGGTACTATCGGTCGCTGATCTTGGCGGCGTACCGCGCATGCTTCGCCGGTCGGTGAGTCGAATGCTCCCTCGCGACCCCGCACACTGGTGCGCGCTGGACTGGGACGGACAGATTGGTGCGCGCATCCGACGCGACCATGGACCGGTGGTGGCGGCGGCGTATGGCACCGACGGACGGCTGCGTGTGTGGTCGGCGCTGCCGCTCGAGCACGTGGACCGCGTGATCCTCGCGAAGCTCGTGCAGGGCGCGGAGGATCCGCCGTCGAGATAGTACGAAGGCATCTGGTGGCCGCGCGCCGGGGCTGTATCGTACGGCGCGCCAGCGTCGCTCACTCCACGAAACTCTCGCCCTCTCCATGACTCGCCTCGCCACACGCGCTCGGCTCATCCTGCTCGCCGTGTCGTTCGCGCCGGCCTGCGCCCAGGTACCCACGCCCGCCGCCATCCCCGCGGCGCGAGCCTTCCCCTCCGACTCCGCCGTGCTCGCGATGATCCGGCAACGCGTGGACGACAAGCGCAGCGCGGGCATCGTCGTCGGACTGCTCGAGCCCGACGGCCGCACTCGCGTGGTGGCGTATGGCGATCCGGGACCGGGACAGCCGGCGCTCGACGGCAACTCGGTGTTCGAGATCGGTTCGATCACCAAGGTCTTCACGTCCACCGTGCTCGCGCAGCTCGTACAGGAAGGGAAGGTGAAGCTCGACGACCCGGTGCAGCAGTACCTGCCGCCGAGCGTGCGCATGCCGACACGCAACGGCAAGCAGGTCACACTCGGCAGCCTGTCCGAACAGAACTCCGGCCTGCCGCGCATGCCGACGAACTTCAAGCCGGCCGATCCGGCCAATCCGTACGCGGATTACGCGGCGCCACAGATGTACGAGTACCTCACGAGCTATCAGCTTCCGCGCGACCCCGGCGCGCTGTTCGAGTACTCCAACCTCGGGGTCGGCCTGCTGGGACACGCGCTCGCCCGCGCGACCGGGCAGACGTATGAGGAGCTCCAGCGCTCGCGCATCTCGGGTCCGCTCGGCATGGAGCACACGGCGATCACGCTCACGCCCTGGATGAAGTCGCATCTCGCGCTCGGACACGACCCGGACGGCAAGCTCGCGGCGAACTGGGACCTCGACGTGCTCGCCGGCGCGGGCGCGATCCGCTCCACGACGTACGACATGCTCAAGTTCGCCGACGCGAATCTTCATCCCGAGCGCGGAGCACTCCAGCGCGCGATGGCGTTCGCGCAGAAGGAACGCGCGGCCGCGGGTCCGCACCGCATCGGATTGAATTGGATCGTGCAGCCAAACGCCGGCGATACCATCGTCTGGCACAACGGCGGCACCGGTGGTTACCGCACCTTCCTCGGGCTCATGCCCTCGCGCAAGACTGCCGTCGTCATCATGACGAACTCCACCGGCACGGGCGCTGACGATGTCGGCCTCCACCTCCTGGACGCGAGACTTCCGCTCGCGCCCAAGCCGGCGCCGATGAAGCAGCGCACCGCCATCGAACTCCCGGTCGCGACACTGTCACGCTACGTCGGCACCTACCAGCTCGCACCCGAGTTCGCGATGGAGATCACCACGTCCGATGGCGCGTTGTGGGCACAGGCGACGGGGCAGGGGAAGCTGCGGCTGTGGGCAGAAGCGGAGACCGAGTTCTTCCTGAAGGAAGTGGACGCGCAGGTCACCTTCGTGCGCGATGCCACGGGCACGGTGACATCACTCATCCTCCATCAGAACGGACAGCACCCGGCAGGCGTGAAGGTGAAGTAGCACGCCCGTTGCGTCACGAGCGTGTCCTAGTACCGGAGTGCGTACTGCACCTTCACGAGCAACTGATTCGAGTCGAAGCGCACCAGGCGAATGCCTGTGAGCGGATCGGTGGTGCGCAGGTTGTGATTGTACACGAGAAACAGTTCGCCCTCGGGGCGGAAGGTCCATCGAACGCGCGTGTTCGTGCCCACCGCGCGACTTCCGTTGTCGTACTGCACGAAGCTCGTGGCTTGCAGGTCAGGCGAGACGTTCACGCGCAGGCGGGTGCCAAGCAGGTCCTGGATGAACGAGCCTTCGCGCAGGCGGGCGACGTTGTGGTCGCTCGTGAACTCCACGTTGATGAGCGACGACGGCTTCCATGACGCGGTCAGTCTCGTCTCGCTCAAGCGCCCAGAATAGAATTTGCCGAACCACCACGTGGCCTGACCGCTGAACCGGCGCTTGGCCGCGAGGCCGCCCTCCACGCGATAGCGGTTCCAGCGGTAAGTCCCGGCGGGAATCACCACGCCATCGTTGATCTCGAACGGCACGTCGAGCCGCTCGCCCGTGGGCACGACGTTGAGCTCGAATCGGTCACCGCTCTCGAGACGCCAGTTGACCGGTGCGGTGAACACGCGGTAGCTCTGCCAACGGCCATCGAGCCCGGTCACGTACGTCGTCTGGAACTCGTGGAACATCTGCCGCACGTGCAGCGGACCGATCGGGCGCGTGGGACGCGGTTGATAGTTCACGCCAACCGTTGCGATCTGCACGCCCGGCCGAGGCACGAATCCGAGCGAGGGTTGGAACCCGTCGCCGATCCGCTTGAAGGTGGCCGTGATGTCCCACAGGTCATTGGGGAAGGCGACCTCGCCGCCCCATGACGTGCGGTCTCCGGTGAGCCCCTCCCGATTCATCGCCATTGCCCACGCGCCGGCGAGAAAGTTCTTGTCGCCGCGGAAACGCGAGGTCTGGTATGTCACATCGGGTCCCACGAGCCAGGCGTTGCGGCGGTCGAGCGGATCTCCCAGGGTGGCGATCATTCCCACCGACGATTCAGCGAGCACGTTCTGCCGGACGCGCACGAC
>JANLTI010000158.1:0-2761 GCA_031362845.1 Gemmatimonadaceae bacterium
TCGCGATCAACAAGGACAAGGAAGCGCCGATCTTCAAGGTTGCCGACTACGGTATCGTCGGCGACGTGCTGGAGATCATTCCCGCGTTGACCGCGGCAGTGCGCGAGGCGCGAAAGGGGCACTGACGTAGCGCGCGCGAGAACCGGGAAGCGTCGCTTCTGCGACGCTCTCTACGTGTTCGGTCGTCCGTAACGCCTCCGGGTGCTGTGTGCTCGGCACGGTGATCGCGCGGTTCAGCCGGCCGTCGTAGCGAGAGGGATGGAAATCAGAACGCCCCGCCGGCCAGCGGGGCGTTCTGCATTTCCGGCCGGTAACCGGATGGGGTGCATCTCCCGGAACGTCACGCGGACACGAGAGGAGGCGCACAATGGGGAACGGTGTGAGGGCGATGGTCATCGGCATGCTGGTGGTTCTGGGCAGTGTGACGGGTGGAGACGCGAGACGCGCCGACGCGCGCGGCGATGCGACGCCGGCTTACGCGGCGCCGGCTCACGCGGTGACGCCGCGGCGGGCGGTCGTTCCGCCGCCCATCGTGACGCCGGGCGACGGCAATGCGGGCGGCGTGGTCGCGCGCGAGCAGTGTCTCACCATCTCGGTTGGGGCCGCGGCGGCGGTGGAGTGCGGGGCGCTGCGACTGGTGCACGCGCTGCCCACGCTGCGCATGTTCGGCCGTGCGCACACGCCCACGCTGCTCTACAGCAGCGATCACGCGAGTCCGCACCCGGTCGTGAGTGCCAACATCGCGCTGGCGATGCTGCCCGCCCGGCCGACGAGTGTGCGCGCGACGCTGTTCGTGAACGGCGCGCGCCGCGCCGAGCGCACGTGGGATGGCGCGCGCTGGCCGAGCAGCGGGGTGGCGCGCATCGCCGTGGACTATGATGCCGCGGGCGACGCGACCAACCTGTATCGCTACCGGCTCGTGGTGTCGGCGCGCTACGGCGCCGATTCCAGCGTGAGTGACCTGCGAGGCGAGCTCGCCGTCGTCAACCGTCGGGCGAGCGTGTTCGGTGCGGGCTGGTGGCTCGCCGGGTTCGAGCAGCTCGTCCGCGATCCGTATGGCGCGGCGCTGCTCTGGATCGGCGGCGACGGCAGCGTGCGCCGGTATTCGTTCGTGCGTGACTCGGTGTGGGCGGCGCCTGGCGTGGATCGTCCCGACACCCTGCGCCGCGACGCGGCCACCGGCGGCTATCTGCGTCTGTTGAAGGGCGGCGTGCGCGTGCGGTTCGATAGCGTGGGCCGGCACGTCGCCACGCGCAACCGGCTCGGGCGCGAGACCCGCTTCGCGTACGACGCCCAGGGCCGGTTGCGCGAGCTCGACGTCGCGGTGACGACCGCGGCGCCGGCGAGCGGAACGAGCACCGCTACCACGTCCAGTACCTCGAGCACTTCGAGCACGCCGTTCTCACCGAGCACGCCGAACGACACGCGGCCGTGGATCCCGCTCGGGTCGCCCGTGCTGTCGTCCGCGCCAGCCGGGCACAAGGTGTACACGTTCGGCTACGACGCGCGCGGCGGGCTCACGACTGTGCGGCTCAACGTGCTTCCGCTGCCGACGCGGATCCAGATCACCGACGGCCGCCTGGCGAGCATTACCGATCCCGACACCACCACGGTCGCCTTCGGGTATCAGGGGCCGGTGGGCGCCCGGATCACGGCGCGCACCAACCGGCGCGGCGACACCACGCACTTCACGTACGACGCGGCCGGCACGCTGGCGAGCGCGCGGCTCGACCTGCGTGATACGACTGGCCGGACGATCGACAGCATCGTCACGCGGCTGCGCGCCCTGGAGTCGGTTGGCCTCACCGCGCCGGTCGACACGGCAGACGCCTACATGCGCCTCGACGGCCCGCGCCGCGACGTGGGGGACACGACCCTGTTCTGGCTCGACCGCTATGGCGCGCCGCGCCACATCCGGAACGCGCTGGGCCATGACACCCGGCTCGCCCGCACGGACCCGCAGTTTCCGGCACTGGTGACGGAGCTGGTGGCGACGAACGGCCTCGTGACGCGCGCCGGCTACGACGCGCGCGGGAATCTCGTGGCGGACACCGTGTTCGCGCCGTACGGCGACGCGCGGGATGCGGTGACCAGCTACGCGTGGGACCCGGTGTGGGATGCGGTCACGCAGGTTACCCAGCCGGAGCTCGAGATGGTCCGGATGGACTACGACCCCGTGACCGGGAACCGGCGGTGGCAGGAAGACGGGCGCGGCGCGGCGAGCCGCGTGACCTTTCACTACGACACGACCGGTGCAGCCGCCGGCCTGCTGCGGGCGGTGGAACATCCGGGCGGCGCCCGCGACTCGCTCGCCTACGACGCGGCGCTCGGGAATCTGCGCCTCACTCGCACCGCGCTCGGCCACGAGACGCGGTATGAGCAGGACAGCGTGGGCCGCACGACCGTGGTGCGGCAGCAGATCGACTCGGGGAACGTGCTCCTCTGGCAGGACGACTCGACCACCTACGACTTGGGCGGCCGGGTGCGACGCGAGGTGCGCTACGGCCCCGCGTACAACGGCATCGGCGAACAGCGCGTCGTGGTCGAGCATGTGCCCGACGCCGAGGGGGCCGACCTGCTGCTGCGCCGGCAGTCGGTGCCTGACGCGGCCGGCATCGGGGTCATCGCCACGACGTGGCGCTACGATGCGGCCGGGCGACCGGTGGTGGAGATCGCCCCGGACGGCGCGCGTGACAGCACGGTGTACGATCCCGCCGGCAACGCCGTGGCGCGGCACACGCGGCGCGCCGACCCGGTGACG
>JANLTI010000184.1:0-4500 GCA_031362845.1 Gemmatimonadaceae bacterium
CTTCGCCGAGCCGGACGCCGACTTCGACAAGCTGATGGCGGAGCAGGCGCGTGTGCAGGAGCGCATCGACACCCTCGATCTCTGGAATCTCGACAACAAGATCGAGATCGCGATGGACGCGCTGCGACTGCCGCCCGACGATGCCGACGTCACGGTTCTCTCGGGTGGAGAGAAGCGGCGAGTCGCGTTGTGCCGAGTGTTGCTGGAGCAGCCCGACATGCTGCTGCTGGATGAGCCCACCAACCATCTCGATGCCGAGAGCGTGGAGTGGCTGGAGAGATTCCTCGCTGATTTCCCGGGCACCGTCGTCGCCATCACCCACGACCGGTATTTCCTGGACAACGTGGCGAAGTGGATCCTCGAGCTCGATCGCGGGAAGGGGATGCCGTACGAGGGGAACTACACTTCGTGGTTGGATCAGAAGAGAGAGCGTTTGAAGCTGGAAGAGAAGACGGAGAGTGCGCGGCAGCGTGCGTTGGCGCGTGAGCTCGAGTGGGTGCGGATGGCTCCGCGTGCGCGGCAGGCGAACTCGAAGTCGACAAATCAGAAGGTCGAGGAAGTGCAGGCCGAGGACACGGGCGACCAGGTGATCGCGCAGGAGATCACGATTCCGCCGCCGCCGCGGCTCGGCAATGATGTCGTGATCGCGAAGGGCGTGAAGAAGGCGTTCGGGGAGAAAGTACTGTTTGATGATTTGACGTTCTCGCTGCCGCGCTGACTCGGTCTTCTCTTCCAGCTTCAGTCGCTCTCTCTTCTGATCCAGCCACGAAGTGTAGTTCCCCTCGTACGGCATCCCCTTCCCGCGGTCGAGCTCGAGAATCCACTTCGCCACGTTGTCCAGGAAGTACCGGTCGTGCGTGATGGCGACGACGGTGCCCGGGAAATCAGCGAGGAATCTCTCCAGCCACTCCACGCTCTCGGCGTCGAGATGGTTGGTGGGCTCGTCCAGCAGCAGCATGTCGGGCTGCTCGAGCAGCACTCGGCACAACGCGACTCGACGCTTCTCTCCACCTGAAAGAACCGTGACGTCGGCGTCGTCGGGCGGCAGACGCAGCGCGTCCATCGCGATCTCGATCTTGTTGTCGAGATTCCAGAGGTCGAGGGTGTCGATGCGCTCCTGCACACGCGCCTGCTCCGCCATCAGCTTGTCGAAGTCGGCGTCCGGCTCCGCGAACGCAGCGCTGATCTCGTTGAACCGGTTCAGCAGCTTCCGCTGATCGGCGACGGCTTCCTCGACGTTCTCGCGCACGTTCTTCGTCGCGTCGAGCTGCGGCTCCTGCGAGAGGTAGCCGATCTTCGTCCCCTTCGCCGCCCACGCCTCGCCCTGAAAATCCTGGTCGACGCCGGCCATGATGCGCAGCAGCGTCGACTTGCCCGCGCCGTTGGCGCCGAGAACGCCGATCTTCGCGCCGGGATAGAAGGAGAGCCAGATGTCGTCGAGAATGACCTTGGAAGGCGGAACGACCTTCCGCAGGGACTTCATGACGTAGATGAACTGGGGAGCCACGATTCCGCGCTGTCTGATGGTGGATAACGAAAGGGCGCGCCCGGTCGGGGCGCGCCCTCTCAATCTAACACGGCCGGTTCAGACCCTGATGGTCTTCGTCGCCTCGTCCCACCGCACGGACGCCTTCCGGAAATACGACTCGTTCGCCATGTGGCAGGCCAGCGCCGCGTTGTGCCCGAACACGACGTCCTCCACCACCGGCTTCCGCGTGCGCACCGCGTCGAAGAAAACGGAGAGATGCGGCGTGAGGTCGTCCATGTCGCCCTGACGATAGGTGATGATCTCCGACAGCCCTTCCTTTGCCACCCGCGCGTCGTTCTCGGCATGCCACCGCTTCAGGTACTCCTCCCGCATCGCGCGCGGGAAGCTGCCGGTGTAGTAGCTGGGATACGAGTCGGTGCCGCGCTGCGGCGTGAAGGTCAGCCCTCCGCCGGTCACCTCGAGCAGCCCCTTCGAGCCCTGGAACCGATAGGTCTCGGGCATGGAGGTGGCCGCGTTGAGGCGCATGTAGACGGGCAGGTCGCCGTAGTAGTAGAGCGCGGCGTGCACGTCGGGCATGTTGCGGCCGTCCTTCCAGTGGCGGATCCCGCCAACGGACGACACCTGCACCGGCGGCTCGTTGATGCCCTGCATGAACATGAAGCCGCTGATCAGGTGCACCAGCAGGTCGCCGGCGACGCCCGTGCCGTACTCCTTCCAGGCGCGCCAGCGCGCGAAGAGAATCGGATCAAACGCGCGCTTCGGCCGCACGTCGCCCTGCCAGGTGTCCCAATCGAGATTGCTCGGCGACAGATCGAACGGGGGCGGATACTGCCAGGCGCCGGTGGGATCGTTGCGGCCATTCCAGCCTTCCACGAGCATCAGGTCACCGAGCATTCCACTGGCGATCATCTCCTTCGCCTTGGCGAGGATCGCGGAGCTCACACGCTGCGAGCCGACCTGCACGATGCGTCCGCTCTTCTTCGCCGCGTCCACCATCGCCACGCCATCCGCGGCGCTGTGCGACATCGGCTTCTCGCAGTAGACGTCCTTCCCGGCGCTGACCGCGTCGATGACGATCTGCCGGTGCCAGTGGTCGGGCACCGCGGCAATGATGCAGTCGATGTCCTTGTTGGCGAGCAGCTCCTGGTAGCGCCGAGTGACGGGGAGATCGGGGCGCACGATCTCGCGCGCCAGCACGTGTCGTCCGTCGTAGAGATCGCACGCGGCTGCGCACTCCACGTTCGGCAGCCGGATCGATTCGCCGAGCAGTCCCGACCCCTGCATCCCGACACCGATGATGCCGAAGCGGACGCGGTCACTGGGGGCGACGCGCCGCGGCTGGGCGGCCATGAGCGGTTCGGGATTCACCAGCATCGTCTTCGCCGCAATTACCCCAGTCGCGGCGACAGCGCCGATTCCGAGAAATTCCCGGCGGGAGAAGTTGTCCGGCGTCATGGCAGCTCCAGGTTGAGTTGACCGAAACTGCGGCGGCCGGCATTCGACGTCAAATGCCGGCGCACACAGGGTCGGGTGGGGGTTCGCGGTCTCGCTCCACTTCGCGCCGATGGAACGGAAGCGGGATGTCGTCGAGAATGACTCGCTACCGAGCCGCGACTTCGAACTGCTGCATCATGCCATGCTGGTCATGCTGCTTCCCATCCTTTGCATCGGGCAGGAAGCAGATCAGGCCGTACGTGCCCGCGGTCAGCATCACGGGAAAGGTGGCCGAGCGGCCCTTGCTCAGCGGCGACACCCCGGCGAGAGGCATTCCCGGCGGCGGACCCTGCATCCCCTGCTCCACCCACGCGCTCATGTGGCTGATGCGCTTGCCCGGATCCAGGCGAACGATGATCGCCTCGTGCGGCTGCTCGGCATCGTTCGTCACCCGCACTACATGTCGTCCCGCCGTGAGCGGCTTTGAGAGCGCGAAGGAATAATCGCCGAGCCGCATCTCGACGTCGGCGGCCGGCAGTGCGCCGGCACGTACCGGTGCGCGCACCGTGAGTGGACGCACCATTCCCTTCATCAGGTGCGGCACCGGCTTCCCCGGGGAGGGGATGAAGCAGACGAACGCGTAGTTCCCCGCGCCGAGCGACAGGGTCGCCTCGATCGTGGCACCGGGAACCGCGGCGTTCGGACCGCCGACGTCGGTGGCCCACATGGGCGGATGCCCCTCCGCCTTCATGGCCGCGAGATAATCGGCGGCCGTCTTTCCCTCCGGCAGCCGCACGATGCTGAGATGGTGCAGCTCCTTGCCGGCGTTCGTGAGCCGGAAGGTGGTCACGCCGGCGCGGATGGAGGCGGGGGCGGTGAACGAGTAGTCCATCGCGCGCACATGCACGACGGCAGGGGCGGGGGGCGTTGGCGCGAGCGAACCACCCGCCGAGAGCAGCAGTGAGAGGAGCGTGGAAGCCATGGGAGCGTTGATCCGGGTTGGTGGGGCGGCAAACATGACGTCACCGAGCCCAGCCGTCCAGCAGCGGCCTACGGCCTACGCGTCCCCGTGCTTCGTCATGCCCGCCATCACGATCCCCATCATCCGCACTCGGCCCCACCGCGGGAGGAACATCAGCGATGCCGCCAATCCCTTGGCCAGCCATCCCGGTCGCACCGTCCCTCGACGACCGAGCGCCTCGAGCGACGCCCGAGCGACCGCGGCCGGTGTCTGCGTCATGCCCATCGTCATGCGCGCGCGACTCGCAAATCCACTCTGAATCGGACCGGGCGCCGACGCGAGCACATCCACCCCGCGTGGTCCAAGCTCGAGATGCAGGCCCTCTGCCAGCGATTGCACGTAGGCCTTGGTCGCGGCGTAGTTCGCGGTCCGCGGTACGCCCTGAAACGCCACCAACGAACTCAGGAAGACGATTCCACCTCGGCCTCGCTCGGCAAAGCGCCGGCCGAACTGGTGACTCAGCTCGAGCACCGCTCGGCAGTTCACGTCCACCATGTCGAGCTCGGGTTGGAGCGGCCCGTCGATCAATGGGCCGGAGGTGCCGAATCCCGCCGCG